>CAUSAR010000042.1:0-17674 GCA_963529735.1 uncultured Campylobacter sp. | reverse complement strand
CTATCGCTCTTGCCCAGGTCCATGCCGCCTACGTCGCCGTAGCCTTTTTGCGCGCAGTTTTGCGACGCGTTAGCGTAGAAGTCAGCCTTGACGAACCAGTCAGGTTTTTCTAGCCCCGCGCTTAGTTTAAACGCTAGAGGCGAAACCTTAGGCAGTGCGTCGCCGTCTTTTAGGCCTCCTGCATTTTTAGTTACTTTGCCGTAGACATAGGATACGCCGGCGCCCAGCCTAAACATATCGGCTAGTAGCGTAGTGCCCTCGATCTCGCCGCCGTATAGCAGGGCGTCGGTATTAAAGGCGTCTGAGGACATGCCCATAGGATTATATTTTAGCATGATATAATCATCCATCTTTGAGACGAAGAAATTCGCGTTTAGTTCGTAGTTTTGATCTTTTAGCACGGCGCCAAAATCCAGCTGAGTATTTCTTTCTTTACGTAGTTCTAAGTTCGTGTCCTTATTTGTTTCCCAGTGATCGGGCAGTCTTTGTGCATGCCCTAGACCTGCGTAGAGAGTTAAATTTTGCAGATATTTTTCGTATCTAAAAAATCCGGAAAATAAATTTTCTTTCCTGCTCTTATGCGTTTTTAGCAGCCTTCTCTCGCCCGCGTCCAGCCTAAGTCCGCCAAAAAGCCCGTAGTCGTTTTCGAGGACGTATTCGTTTTGAGTATATATCGTTTTATACGTTACCTTGCGCTCTTTTACGTGCGGCTTTGATACGGCTGCGTCCATTTGGGCCTTTGTTACGCCGGCTCCGCCGGTTCCGGCGCCTCTCCACTTAAATACATCCTCAGAGTACCCAGCGCCAAGATAGCTTGTTAGATTGTCGAAATTTAGCTCGCCTTCTAGCTTAAAGCCGTACATATCGCGTATCGGGTGGCTGATGCTGTATCCCTTGCCGCGTCCCGTGCCCGGCTTTGACGCAAAATATTCACGCACTGCGGTGTAGTCTGATTTTGAGATGAAATAAATTTGACCCTCTTTAGCTTAAGCTCGCGCAAACGGGATAGTTACTATTATGTTTTAAAAAGTAACAAAACCAAGTTTGGATGTAGTGCTAAAACTACGCAGGAAAATTTATATCAAAATCTTTTAAAACCGATAAATAGTAGGGCGAAGTCGCGGATAAAATCCACTTAAATTTATTTAGCGCATTCTTCTTGAGAAAAATCTTTTATGTCGAGAATGCCTGTATACTTCTACTTCTCTACAGTTTACCTTTTTCATTGCATCTTCTATCGCGTCCGGCGTACCTTCTCTTAGCGCTGCTAGCATGACTTCGGGCGGCTGTTCTTCGCAGACTATCTTTTTCTTGTTATGAGTAAACGTGCTAATGATATAGAAGATAACAATGACGATAGCGATAAACGTATAAAATAAAATATCATAGATTCTTAACTGACTAAAAATAGTTTTCTTTTTGCTAGATTTATTTTTTATTTGTTTAGATTTAACCATAAAATTACGCCGAAAAATCCCTAAATTTAATCCAAAATCCTGCCATAGCGAGCCGAATTTACGATATCTCTTTTACCAGTAGTTGCGGCGTAACGAGTCCGCGAAACGAGTTTTTCGATACCGAAAAAACGAGGTCTATGCTCTCGCCCGCATGCGGCTCGCGAGTGAAGTTAAAAAACAGCGCTTCAAGGCACTTGCCGTCTTTTTGCAGGATGAGTTTTAGGTGATTTTGCTCCCTACCGATTAGTTTTTTGTTTTTGACAACGGCGGATTTGATCTCAAAGAGCGGGCGCGGATTTTTCTGTCCGTATGGCTCGAAATGCTCCAAAATTTCAAGTAGCTCGAAGTCCACCTCGCCGGCTTCTATCTCACCCAAAGGCTCGTCAAACGCGCTAAATTCGTGCAGGTCCATCAGCATACACGAGCTATTTATCGCGTTTTTAAACGCTTCTAAATTTGCCGGATCTATCACGATGCCGGCAGCTCCCTTATGCCCGCCGTAGCCCGCTAGTAAATTTTCGTGGCTAGCGATGAGCGAGAGGATGTCTAGCTTGCCCACGCTTCTGGCGCTACCTTTGGCACGGTTTTCGTCGATACTAAAGACGATGGCGGGCTTTTTAAACTGCTTTGCCAGACGCGATGCGACGATACCGATGACGCCCTCGTGCCAGCCCCTGCCCCAGGTCACGATGATATGCTCGTCCTCGCGCACGTCCTTTAACGAGCACTCAAAAAGCGTGCGCTCCTCCTCCTTGCGCGAGTTGTTAAAGCTCACGATGGTGTCGAGGCATTCGCAGGCACGGTCTAAGCTTTTAGCGCGCAAAAACTCAAAAGACACGCTCGCATCGTCCATACGGCCCGAGGAGTTTATGAGCGGCGCGATGAGAAAGCTGATGTCGTCGCACTCAAATTTATCCTTGCCGTATAGCTGCTTTATCGCAGTAAATGCAGGTCTGCGCGAGCTGTTTAGGCGGTTTACGCCAAGCTTAACCAGGATACGGTTTAGATCGCGAAGCTCCATCATATCGGCGATTATCGCGATAGCGAGGAGATCGAGAAATTTACCCATATCGTAGTTGATGCGGCACACGTCTTTTAGCGCGCCCACTAGATACCACGCGACCTGAGCGCCGCAAATTTCGACGTTTGGGAAAGGGCAATCCTTTTGCTTTGGGTTTATAATCGCATAGGCCTCGGGTAGGACGTCAGGCGGCATGTGGTGATCGGTGATGATAAGATCGATGCCCTTTTGCTTGCAAATTTGAGCTGCGTCGCTTGCCGAGATGCCGTTATCCACGGTCACGATGAGGCCTGCGTCCGCGATCTCCTCGACGATTTGCGGATTTAGCCCATATCCGTCGCTAAAGCGATTTGGGATGCGTACGAAATACTCGCTAACGCCCAAATCATCGAAAAACTCGGCCATTATGACGCTGGCGATCACGCCGTCCACATCATAGTCGCCGACAACGACAATCTTTTCGTTTCGCTCGATCGCGCGTTTTATGCGTTCGGCACCCTTAAATACATCCTTTAACGCATCGGGCGTAGGAATTTCTGAAAGTTTTTTGTGAATGTCCTTTTCAAATCTTTGATTCAGTAATTCCTTTATTTTTTCCTTATTCAACATCGTTTTGACGGGCTTTCGCGTAAGCCTCGCCGTCAAATTTCGCCGCCTTGCTACCGTTTTTGCCTAAATTTTTGCTCGCCTCGAGGGGCAAATTTACCCCAGCAGCGCCGCAAAAAAGGCTAAATTTTGGTTCAAATTTCATCTTTTTCCTTCTTTTTTATTTTCTAATGCGCAAATTATAGCTTTTTGAAATTTAATTTCTTATAATTTTTAGCGTGTCGAAATTATATTTGAAATGATTTTAATTATTATATTTAAACCTAGGTTAAGATGCATTTTTGTATTATTGCGCTCTCATTTCAACAAAAAGGAACGATATGAAAAGAACTTTTTTAAAAGCGCTGTTGGTGCTTTTTGCGGTATTTTCAGCAACCCAAGCGGCGGCCGAAACTAAGGTCATAAAAGACGTCTTAGGTCGCGAAGTAAAGGTAAATTTGCCCGTTAAACGCATAGCTTTGGGTTTTTACTACACCGACTTTTTAGCCGTCGGCGGCACTAAGGCTTTAGATAAAGTCGTGGGTTTTTCAAAAGAGGTTTGGACAGACTGGACGCCTGCTAGTTGGGATCTATATAGCAAAGCCCTACCGCAGCTAAATAAGCTTGCGGACTTCGGCGAGGTAGAGGTCGGTACGTTCTCGGTAGAAAAAGTTATATCTCTAAAACCCGATTTGCTAATACTCGCATCTTGGCAGTATAACGTGCTAGAACCTGATTTAAAGCCTCTAACCGATCTAAATATCCCGATAGTCGTGCTTGATTATAACCGCGAGAAGGTTGAGCTTCACGTAAAAAGCACTAAAATTTTAGGCGAAATTTTAGGCGAGGAAAAAAGAGCGGACGAGATCTCTAAACTATACGAAGACACCGTAAAAGAAGTGGGCGACCGCATCGCAAAAGCAAATTTGCCTAAACCTAAAATTTACATAGAATTCGGCCGCGGCGGTCCTGACGACACAGGGATAACTTACGGTAAAGATATGTGGGGTTCGCTGATAGATTTAGCCGGCGGAGATAATATCGCAGCCGATCTAGTCGAGCAGTGGGCACCCATCAACGCCGAGCAAGTCATAGCCGCAAAACCCGACGTTATAATGATAACAGGCCGCGAAACCGAACTAAAAAAAGAACCGACTGCGATGGTAATGGGCATAAACATAGATAAAGCCGAAGCGCTAAAAAGACTGGACGGATTTAAAAAACGCGTCGGTTGGTCGGAGCTTCCGGCTATCAAAAATAACCGCTTATACGGCCTATATATGGGCGCGTCAAGAACGCTTGCGGATATGGCGATGGTGCAATATATCGCAAAAGCTTTGTATCCGCAGCTATTTAAAGACGTAGATCCGATAAAGACCTACATTGATTTTCATAAAAAGTACTTGCCTGTCGTTCCCGTCGGTACTATAGCCATCCAAGCGGACGAAAAATGAATAAAATAAGTTCCGAAGAGGTCGTAAAGGCTCATAGAAAGCGCGAATTTAAACGCTTAATCATCATCTTGAGCTTTATAGTCGTGGGTCTTGTCTCGATGGTGTTTGATATCGGTACCGGGCCTGCGATGCTCTCTCCAAAAGAAGTCGTAGATACGCTTTTACAGCCGATTTTAGGCGGCGAGCAGGATAAATTTTTATACCACATCGTTTACGATATCAGGCTTCCCGTAGCGCTTATGGCTTTAGTCGTAGGCGCGGCTTTGGGAGCGGGCGGCGCAGAGATACAGACGCTTTTAAACAACCCTATGGCAAGCCCATATACGCTGGGGCTTGCCGCGGCGGCAGGGTTTGGCGCATCGCTGGTGATGGCGTTTGGTTCGTTTGGACTGCCTCAAATTTACGCCGTGCCTATCGGTGCGTTTATCATGACGATGTTAGCGGCGTCTATACTGTTTTTGTTTTCGATGATGAGACGATTTGGGTCGGCTACTTTGGTTTTAGTCGGTATCGCGCTTTTATTTTTGTTTCAGTCTATGCTCTCTTTGGTGCAGTTTTTGTCCGCGCCCGAGATTTCGCAGGCGATTTTGTTTTGGCTGTTCGGTAGCCTCCAAAAGGCTAAATGGAGTACGCTGGCCGTCGCTACGGTCGTAACGGTCGTATGCATTTCGCTACTGATGCTAAATACTTGGGCGCTAACGGCTTTGAAACTGGGCGAAGAGCGAGCCAAAAGCATGGGCGTAAATTTATCCGCCCTTAGGATTAAAATTTTGCTTATAGTTTCGGTTATGACGGCTACGGTTATTAGCTTCGTCGGCGTTATAGGCTTTATCGGCCTGGTCGCTCCGCATATCGCTAGAAATTTAGTCGGCGAGGATCAGAGATTTTTCCTGCCTACTACTATCTTCGTCGGTGCGGCGTTTTTGTCGATAGCTTCGGTACTTTCTAAGGTTATAAATCCGGGCGGACTCTTTCCGGTCGGCATCATCACGGCGTTTGTGGGCGTGCCGTTTTTCTTCTGGATCATCCTTTCAAGGAAAAACGTATGCTAGAGCTTAAGAATTTAACGATATACCGCGGCTCGCTTTGCACGGCAGATGCCGTAAACGCTAGCTTTGAAGAAGGCAAGGTTTACTCCGTACTAGGGCCTAACGGCGCAGGCAAAACTACGCTCATAAGCGCGATTTTCGGCGAGATGGGCTATGAGGGCGAGATTAAATTCGGCGAAGAGAGGTTAAATTTCAAAAACCATTTCTCGTGGAAAAAGAAAATCGGCTACATGCCCCAAGATAGCTACGTAGACGCGAGTTTAACGGCTCTTGAGGTCGTTTTGCTAGGGCTCATGGATAGTCTCGGGCTTTATCTAAAAGACGAGCAGATAAACTCGGCCGTAGATATAATGAAAAAACTAGGGATTTTACATCTAGCCGGTCGCGACGTGATGCAGCTCTCAGGCGGTCAGCGCCAGATGGTGATGTTTGCCTCCGTGCTTATCAAAAAGCCTAAAATTTTACTTTTGGACGAGCCTGTTTCGGCTCTTGATATGCACCATCAATGCGTACTTTTGGACTGCGTTAGGAAATTTACGCGCGAGCACGATATAACTACCGTTATGATACTGCACGATTTATCGCTAGCGTCGCAGTTTAGCGACGAGGTGTTGCTACTGAGCGACGGCAAGATAAAAGCCAAAGGCGAAGCTAAAAAAACTATAACTAAAGAGCTAATACAAGAGCTTTATAAAGTAAACGTGGATATTTTTTACGACGATGCCGGCGTACCGGCCGTAGTCGCAAAGTCAGCGTTCGGGGTAGAGTAGCGCGTGAGGATTTTTATTTTAAGTTGCCTTGCTTACGCAAAGGGCAACGAGGACTTGCGAAATTTAAGCCGCGCGTTTAGCGACGGCGGCGCACAGTGTGAGATAGTGCCGTGGCAAAATTTAGATGTCGGTTCGCTAGACGAAGATTCTTTGATTTTGCCGCTTGCGACTTGGGATTACAGCCTAGACGCGGCTAAATTTTTATCATTTTTGGACGAGCTTGAAAAAAGTGGAGCGAAGATAATAAACGGCGCCGAGATCGTGCGCTGGAATTTATCGAAAAAGTACCTCTTAGAACTTGAAGCCTTAGGACTTCCCGTGATCCCTAGCACGCTTTTAAACGGCAATGAAAATATAGAAGAGCTAAGGCGAATTTGCCCGGGCGGCGTGATAAAGCCGCTCGTCGGACAGAGTGGCAACGGCGTAGCTAAAATCGACGAAATATTAAATTTAAGCGAATATAAAAACGGGGCTTTGCTTCAGCCTTTTATCGAAGAGATCGCCGTTAGCGGCGAAATTTGCTTGATATTTTTAGGCGGCGTTTTTTCTCACGCCGTACGCCGCTCGCCTGCTAGCGAGGATTATAGAGCAAACTCGAATTTCGGTGTTAAGATTAGCTCGGTAGAGCCGACTGCAGCCTTTCTAAACGTCGCGCGAGACGTTTTAGCTAGGCTTGCCTTTAATCCCGTCTACGCAAGAATAGATCTAATCGGCGCAAAAGATAAAATTTTAATCAACGAAGTCGAGCTTATCGAGCCTAGTCTTTATTTTAGCTACGGCAAAAACTTTACCGAAAAATTCGTAAAAGTAATCCTGAATAAATTTGTCGCGGAAAAGAAAATTTAGAGCCGATCGGCTCTAAATTTAATTATTTCGGGTTTCCTAAGCTGGCTTTGATAAAGCCCAAAACTACGGGATTTGGGTTTGTTAGGCGGCTGGTGAATTCCGGATGAAACTGCACGCCGACGAACCACGGATGCGAGTTTTTGGCGCCCGCTGCAGGCGAGCTAAGCTCGACAGCCTCGATCAGTCCGTCGCTCTCGCCGCTAACTATCAGGCCGTTTGCTTCAAATTCGGCTCTGTATTTCGGATTTGCCTCGTAGCGGTGGCGGTGGCGTTCTTTGACGCTTTTAGCGCCGCCGTAAATTTGAGATAGTAGCGAGCCAGGCTTAATGTCGCAAGCATAAGCGCCAAGCCTCATCGTACCGCCGACCGGGCTTTGGTGCGTGCGGATCTGCGTCTGGCCGTGCGCGTCGATGAAACTATCGATGAGATAGATGATAGGATTTACGCACTCGGGCTTAAATTCGACCGAATTTGTGTCCTCGAGCTTTAGCACGTTGCGAGCAAACTCGATGAGCGCTAGCTGCATACCTAGGCAAATACCAAGATACGGCACGCCGTTTTCGCGAGCGTATTTGATCGCTTCGATCTTACCGCTCACGCCGCGCTCGCCAAAACCTCCGGCAACTAGCACGCCGCCTACGTCTTTAAGTAGTTCATCGACGTTTGAAGGCTCGATCTTCTCGCTATCTATCCACTTTAAATTTACCTTCACATCAAGGCTCGCGCCCGCGTGGATGATACTCTCGGTCAGGCTCTTGTAGCTCTCTTTTAGATCTACGTATTTGCCCACAAATGCTATCGTGGTCTCTTTCGTCGGCGCGATGATGCGCTTAACTAGGCTGTCCCAGTTACGCATATCAAGCTTTAGCTCGCCCAAATTTAAAATTTCGGCGATCGGGGTCAAAATATCTTGGTTATAAAACGCGAGCGGCACCTGGTAGATGCTGGCTGAATCTATACTCTCGATGACGCAGTTGCGCTCTACGCCGCAGCTGGCGGCTATTTTATCTTTTAACTCGCGATTTAGCGGCTGCTCGGCGCGGCAGATGATCATATCGGGGCTGATGCCGATACGGCGCAGCTCGCCGACGCTGTGCTGGGTCGGTTTGGTTTTTAGCTCGCCAGCGACTTTTATAAACGGCACGAGCGTTAGGTGGATATTCATCGCACGTTTGCGGCCAACCTCGATGCGAAGGGCGCGGATAGCCTCCAAAAACGGCAAGCCCTCGATGTCGCCTACCGTGCCGCCGATTTCAACGATCAGTATGTCGCGACCCTCGCCCGCCTTTTTGATACGATCAACGATCTCGCCGACAATGTGCGGGATGACTTGGATCGTTTTGCCCAGATAGTCGCCTCTGCGTTCTTTTTCGATGACGGAGCTATAGACGCGGCCGGTGGTGAAGTTGTTGTCTTGACTTAGACTCTCGTCTAAAAATCTCTCGTAGTGGCCGAGGTCAAGATCCGTCTCCGCACCGTCGTCGGTGACAAAAACCTCGCCGTGCTCGAGCGGACTCATGGTGCCGGGATCTACGTTGATGTAGGGATCTGCCTTTAGCATGCTTACTTTTAAGCCCGTATTTTTAAGAAGCGTGGCGATAGAAGCCGCCGCGATGCCCTTACCTAGCGAGCTTAGCACACCGCCCGTTATAAAAATATACTTTGTTTCGTTTAGATTTTTTTGCATATCGCGCCTTTTAAATTTTTAGCGAGATTATACCTTATTTAAAATTTATAAACGCTTGAGAGCATAAATAATTTTATAAAATCAAAACTTTAAAATGATTTTTTAAGTTAAATTTCTGTAGTATGTTAAGTTATGATTAAAAAATATATTAAAAACATCTCGTCTTTGTATATCGACGGCTTTAGAAATATGAAACTCGGAAAGAGCCTGTGGCTCGTGATAGCTATCAAGCTACTTATAATGTTCGGGATTTTAAAAGTATTTATCTTTGATGAAAGTTTAAATTCAAAATTTAAGAGCGACGAGGCCAAAGCGGACTTCGTCATCTCAAATTTGACAAAGGAATAAAATGTCTGAAATCGCTTCGGTCGATTGGTCTAGGGCGCAGTTTGCGCTCACTGCCATATACCACTTTTTGTTTGTTCCGCTCACGCTGGGACTTAGTTTTATCATCGCCATTATGGAGAGCATTTACGTCAAAACCGGCAACGAGCAGTGGCTAAAAATCACCAAATTTTGGCTTAAACTCTTTGGTATAAACTTCGCTATCGGCGTGGCTACGGGTATCATAATGGAATTTGAGTTTGGCACCAACTGGGCGAACTACAGCTGGTTTGTTGGCGATATATTCGGCGCGCCGCTAGCTATCGAGGGCTTGCTCGCGTTCTTTATGGAGGCGACGTTTTTTGCCGTTATGTTTTTTGGCTGGGACAAAGTTAGCAAGAAATTTCACCTCATCTCGACCTGGCTCGTGGCTATCGGTTCAAATTTGAGCGCGCTTTGGATCCTCATCGCAAACGGCTGGATGCAGTATCCGGTGGGTATGAAATTTAACCCCACAACCGCCAGAATGGAAATGGAAAATTTCTTTGAGGTAGCGCTTAGCCCCGTTGGTATCATCAAATTTTTACACACCGTTACTAGCGGCTACATCGCTAGCGCGCTTTTCGTGATAGGAATTTCAGCGTGGTTTATCCTAAAAGGACGCCACCTAATCATGGCTAAAAAATCCATCATCGTAGCGGCAAGCTTCGGCCTCGTTACGTCGCTGTTTTTGATGTTTAGCGGCGACGAGAGCGCATATCAGGTCGCGCGTACTCAGCCTATGAAACTAGCCGCGATGGAAGGCCTTTATAAAGGCGAACAAAACGCCGGCCTAGTCGTGATGGGCGTGCTAGATCCGTCTAAAAAACCGGGCGACGGCAAGGACGCGTTTTTGCTCGAACTAAAAGTGCCTTACGCGCTTGGAATCATGGCTACTAGAAAATTTGATAGCTTTACTCCGGGCATCGAGGATTTGGTCTACGGCAACGAAGCGCAAAATATAGAAAGCGTCGCAAGCAAGATGGCCAAAGGCTCGCTAGCCGTTAGCGCGCTAGCTAGCTACAACGCCGCTAAAAAATCGGGCGATAAAGCCGCGATGGAGCAAGCCGAGCAAACTCTGGCTCAAAATATGAAATTTCTAGGCTACGGCTACCTAAAATCCCCGGAAAGCGCCGTACCGTCGGTCGGCACTACGTTTTATAGCTTTCACTTGATGGTGGCTCTTGGTACTTACTTTTTAGCGTTATTTTTGGTCGTTACGTATCTTACGATGGCAAACGATATCGAAAATTTCAAAAAGCTGCTGTGGGCGTGCGTATTTAGTATCCCGCTAGGGCTAGTCGCGATCGAGGCGGGCTGGATAGTAGCCGAAGTAGGGCGCCAGCCGTGGGTCGTGCAGGACCTCATGACCGTGGGCGTGGGAGCAACGAATTTAGCCGACACCAACGTCAAAATTTCGTTCTGGCTATTTGCCGTTTTATTTACGGCGCTTTTGATAGCCGAGATAAAAATCATGCTAAAACAGATAAAAATAGGATTTGAAAACCATGCTTAGTTTAGAATTTTTACAAATTTACTGGTGGTGCGTAGTTAGCTTGCTAGGCGGTTTGCTAGTGTTTATGATGTTCGTTCAGGGCGGACAGACTCTGCTTTGCGGACTTTGCAAAAACGAGCTTCAAAAGGACATGGTGATAAATTCTATCGGGCGCAAATGGGAGCTTACTTTTACCACGCTCGTAATGTTCGGCGGCGCGTGCTTTGCGGCATTTCCGCTGTTTTACGCCACGAGCTTTGGCGGCGCGTACTGGGTGTGGCTGGCAATTTTGTTTTGCTTTATCCTCCAAGCCGTGAGCTACGAATACCGCAAAAAACCAGACAACTTCCTGGGCCAAAAAACCTATGAAATTTTCCTTTTCATCAACGGTTCTTTGGGCGTTATACTCATCGGCATGGCCGTTAGCACGTTTTTTTCGGGCAGCGACTTTTTACTAAACGAGCACAACTTCGTGCAGTGGCAAACGCCGTTTCGAGGTCTTGAAGCGCTAGGCAACATAATGCTCTATCCGCTAGGCATCGCGGTGTTTTTTCTCTCTCGCGTGGGCGGAGCGCTCTACCTCATCAACAACATCGACGATGAGGAGATAAGAGCTAACGCCAGAAAAGCGGCGCTAAAAAATACGATTTTGTTTTTGCCGTTTTTTCTAGCTTTTGCCGCTTGGGTACTTAGTAAGCCGGGCTTTGGTTACGACGAAGCGGGCGAAATTTCCGTAGTCGCGTTTAAATACGCTCGTAATTTCGCCGATATGCCGATAATAGCCGTTGCTGCGGTCGCAGGCGTTTGCGGCGTGCTGTTTGGCGTATTTAAGGGTGCGTTTACGAAAAGCATCTACGGCATCGTGCCTTTTGGCGCGGGCGTCGTGCTCGTAGTTACCGCGTTATTTTTGATATCGGGGCTAAACGGCACGGCGTTTTATCCGTCGTTTAGCGATTTACAAAGCTCGCTAACCATCAAAAACTCAAGCTCCAGCCGCTACACGCTAAACGTAATGTTTTACGTAAGCTTTTTGGTGCCCGTAGTTTTGGGTTATATCGTCGCGGTCTGGCGCGCGATGGATAGCAAAAAGATCACCGCAAGCGAGATAGAGCGCGATCATCACGCGTATTAAGGATAAAAATGATAGAAGCGATAGTTTTTCTTTTTCTTTGGGTTTTGGCGCTTTTTGGCGGATATAAATTCGTCCATTTTAACATCAAACACGTCGAGAAAAACGACGGCAAATATTTTGGAAATTTGCGCGAATAAGCGCTGATCCGTAAATCTCGTTCTACTTAAATTTTAGCTTTTGTCGCTATAATGAGGCTAAAATTTTAAGGAGAACGAGATGTTTGACTTCACTTTTCACAACCCCACAAAAATAGAATTCGGCAGAGGCAAAGAGCGAAATATCGGGCTTTATATGCGCGAATTTGACGCTAAAAGAACCCTACTGATCTACGGTAGCGACCGCATCAAAAAAGACGGACTCTTTGACACAGTAGCAACTAGCCTAAAAGAAAACGGCATAGAGTTTATAGAGCTTGGCGGCGTGGTTAGCAACCCAGTGCTAAGCAAAGTCTACGAAGGTATCGAGCTAGCTAGGAAATTTAACGCCGACAGCGTGCTAAGCGTAGGCGGAGGCTCCTGTCTAGATAGCGCCAAAGCCATCGCCGCAGGCGCGCTATATGAGGGCGACGTGTGGGACTTTTTCACAGGCAAGGACCCGAGCCGCGCGCTAAAAATCTTTGACATTATAACCCTTGCGGCGACGGGCAGCGAGATGAACTCGGGCGCAGTCGTGACAAACGAAGCCACAAAACAAAAATTCGCCATCCACGGCGACGTGCTATATCCGCTAGTCTCAGTCGTAAATCCTCAGCTGCAAGCAAGCGTTAGCCGCGAGTACCTAGTCTACTCCGCCGCCGATATCATCGCGCACAGCATCGAGGGATACTTCACCGCTAGCGTTCAACCTGACATCATCAATCTCTACATCGAAGCCAACATCAAAACCGTGATGAAAACGACTGAAATTTTACTAGCTGGTCCCGATAACTACGATGCCAGAGCCGAGTTTGCCTGGGCGGCGACGATGGCGCTAAACGGCCTAACCTACGTCGGTACGCACGGCTACTCCTACCCCAACCACATGCTAGAGCACGCTATGAGTGCGGTCGTAAACTGCGCGCATGGAGCGGGCCTAGCAGTCATAATGCCTGCGTGGATGAAGTGGTATAAGAGCCGAAATTTGGGCGCATTCGAGCGTTTTGCACGGGAAATTTTTGGCGTAAAATCAGCCGACGAAGGCATCGCCGCATTTAAATCGTGGCTTAGCAAAATCGGCGCTCCGGTTAGCCTAAAGACCGTCGGCATAGAGAGCCAAACGCTAGAGGAGGTGGTAAATTTAGCCTATGACTACGCGGCAAACTGGCGCAAAGATAAGCTCTACACGAAAGAAAATATCAAAGCGATTTTTGAGCTGGCGAAGTAAATTTGATCAAATTTACCAACTGATATCTTTTGCAAAATTCCGTAAATTTGCGACTATATCGTGAATTTACGGTTTGATTTTTTACTTCACTATTGCTCGGTGCACAAAAAGATAAGCGGAGATAACAAAAAGGGCGTGCTGGGTCACAGCCTGCAGACAGTCCGTAATAAATCTCACTATTCCGATATTGCGGCACTAAACATTAGAGATATCTAGCTGACGTTAAATTTGAGGTTTTTACCAAAAAACAGCGCGCAAATTTAACAAAACCGCCGCAAATTTGATCAAATTTACGGCGGCATATTTAAAATTTAAGGCGCATTACGCCTCCAAAATCGCTCCATTGCTAGCGTTCGTTACCAGTTTGCGATACATTCGCAGCCAGCGATACGGTAGCGGTTTTTCAATCGGCTTAAATTTGGCCCTGCGCTCGGCGATCTCGGCTTCGCTTAAACGCACGTTGATCGCGTATGTGTCCACGTCGATGTCGATGACGTCGCCGTCCTCTAGCAGTCCGATCATGCCGCCCTCGGCAGCTTCGGGGCTCACGTGCCCGACGCTTAGCCCCCTCGTCGCGCCGCTAAATCTGCCGTCTGTGATCAGCGCCACGTCCGCGCCCAGCCCTCGCCCCATGATGAGCGACGTCGGGCTTAGCATCTCCTGCATGCCCGGACCTCCGCGCGGTCCTTCGTAGCGGATGACGACCACGTCGCCTTTGTTTACCTTGCCGCTTGAGATGCCTTCTATCGCCTCCTCTTGGCTGTTAAAGCACACGGCTTTGCCGCTAAATTTGCGCTCGCCGATGATGCCCGCGGTCTTGATGACGCAGCCCTGCTCGGCTAAATTTCCAAACAAAACCGCCAGTCCGCCGACCTGCGAATAGGCGTTTTCAACCTTGCGGATTACCGATTCGTCTTTTATGGCGCTAGCTCCGACGCGCTCGCCTAGGCTTTCGCCGCTTACCGTTAGCGCGTCTAGACCCAGCAGCCCATTGTCGCGGCGCGAAATTTCATTTATCACGGCGCTTAGTCCGCCCGCGCGGTCGATGTCCTCCATATGCACGTTTGGTAGGCTCGGGCTGATTTTGGCGATATGCGCGATCTTGCGGCTGATCTCGTTGAGCCCTGCGATCTGTAAATTTACCCCAGCTTCGCGCGCGATAGCCAGGATGTGGAGCACGGTGTTGCTGCTGCCGCCCATCGCCATATCGACGACTAGGGCGTTTTGGATCGATTTTTCATTTACGATATTGCGGATTTTGTATTTTTCATCCAGCGCTATCTCGCAAATTCGGCGTCCCGCCTGCCTGATAAGCTCCTCGCGCTCAGGAGTTAGGGCTGGCACCGTGCCGTTGCCTTTTAGCGCGACACCCATCGCTTCGCACAGCGTATTCATCGAGTTTGCCGTAAACATCCCCGAGCAGCTGCCTCCGCTCGGACAGGCGGCGCACTCGATCTCTTTTAGCTCCTCGGCGCTGATCTCTTTGGTTTCAAATTTACCCACTGCCTCAAACGCCGTGGATAGGTCGATCGGCTCGCCCTTTTTGGTGTAGCCCTTTTTCATCGGGCCGCCGCTAACAAAAACCGTCGGCACGTTCACGCGAAGCGCGCCCATCACCATGCCGGGCACGATTTTATCGCAGTTTGGCATACACACGAGAGCGTCTAGGGCGTGTGCGTTCATCACCGTTTCTATGGAGTTTGCGATCAGCTCGCGGCTAGGCAGGCTATAAAGCATCCCAGCATGCCCCATCGCGATGCCGTCGTCCACACCGATGCAGTTAAACTCAAATGGCACGCAGCCGTTTTTGCGGATCTCGTCTTTTAAAATTTCGGAGTATTTGTTGAGAAAAAAGTGCCCCGGGATGATCTCGATGAAGCTGTTTGCTACGCCGATGAAGGGCTTTTCAAAATCCTCGTCTTTTAGTCCCGTCGCTCTTAGCAAGCTTCTGTGCGGCGCACGCGTATAGCCTTTTTTGATGATGTCGCTTCTCAAATTTGATCCTTTTAGTGGAATTTGGGCGATTTTATCGAATTTAGCTTTAAAAAGCTTAATTTAAATCAAATTTGAGTATATTTAAACTCTTTTAAAATAAGGGTAAAAATGCTTTTTAACTCATTTGCGTTTATAGTTTTTTTCTTACCGATTACTTTTGGGATTTATTTTGTTTTAAATAAACTCAAATTCGTTCAACTCAGTATCTTTTGGCTCACGGTCGCTTCGCTATTTTTTTATGGATATTGGAATTTTATTTATATCCCGCTTATTTTAGGTTCGATTACGTTTAACTTCTACGTCGGTCATCTGCTCTGCGCTCACCCATCTCGCAAAAAGCTTATTTTATGGGCGGGCGTCGCGGCAAATTTAGCCCTACTGGCCTACTACAAATACACCGACTTTTTGATAGAAAATTTTAACGGAATTTTCGGCGCCGACGTACCGCTCCACCACGTTATTTTACCTCTTGGCATCAGCTTTTTTACATTTACGCAAATAGCGTTTCTAGTAGACTGCTATCACGAAAAAGTAAAAGAGCCCAGCTTCCTTCGCTACGCTCTTTTCGTGACGTATTTTCCGCATCTTTTAGCTGGTCCTATCATCCACCATGCCGAGATGATGCCGCAGTTTGCAAATTTACGTTTAAAGCGCATAAACTATAAAAATTTAAGCATCGGACTTTTTTTATTTTCGATCGGGCTTTTTAAAAAGGTCGTAGTGGCAGATTTTTTCGCTAGATTTGCCCTTCACGGTTTTGACGTGTATACGACTCTTAGCATGAGCGAGGCATGGATCACGAGCCTTAGCTACACTTTACAGCTATATTTTGACTTTAGCGGTTACACCGATATGGCGATCGGCATTTCATATATGTTTAACATTATCTTGCCGTTAAATTTCAACTCCCCCTACAAAGCGCTAAATATCCAAGACTTTTGGCACAGATGGCATATGACGCTCTCGAGATTTTTACGCGACTACATCTATATCCCACTAGGCGGTAACCGCAGAGGCAAATACCGCACTTACGCTAACGTTTTTGCGGTATTTTTGCTAGGCGGACTTTGGCACGGAGCGGGTTGGATGTTTATCATCTGGGGCGCGCTACACGGGTTTGCGATGATGATTTGCAGATTTTACGGCGCGCATTTTCGCCCGATGAATAAAATTTTAGCTTGGTTTATAACGTTTAATTTTATAAATATCACTTGGATATTTTTCCGCGCCAGAGACCTAGATAGCGCGATGAAAGTGCTAAAAGGCATGTTTGATTTTAGCTCGGTTAAGATAAATTTTAACTACTTAGAGTACATAAGCAACTCTCTGGGATACAATCAAATAAATTTTATGGAAACACCGCAAATAGCCATGGGTACGTTTTGCGCTATTATGGGTATTACGCTTTTGGTTACGATTTTTGGGCGAAACTCGAACGAAATGGCCGCTAGAGCAAAATTTGGCTTTCTTACTGCGCTCTTTACGGCGTTTTTGCTTGCTTTGGTTTTTGCGATTAACTCCGGTGCGCAGGAGTCGCCGTTTTTGTACTTTAACTTTTAGGATTAAATTTGAAAAAATATAAAATTTTTCTTTTGACGCTTCCTATTTTGACGCTAGTTATGATCGCGTTTTATATGGCGTTTGCGATGTTTCTCATCAGGGTTTCGTCGGCTCATCACTACGCGTATAAAAACTACCTCATCTCAAACACGACCGAACAAAACCGTATCATCGTCGAAAGCGGCTCAAACTCCTATCACGGTATCAACTCCAAGATGCTTGAAAAACACTTTGGCAAGCTGGTTATAAATTTAGCCGATCACGGCGGTTATCCGCTACGCCACAGGCTCTACCGAGCGGCCAAACTAGCGCATAAAGGAGATATTTTTATCCTGCCTTTGGAGTACAGGTATTACATCAACGATGTTCCGCCCGATACTTATTACTACGGACTTTTTTTTGAGATTCACCATTTTTACGACTATTTACCGTTTTTTGAAAAGCTAAAAACTATATCGCAAATCCCGTTTCAAGCATTTATAAACGCCATAACCAGAGATTACAAGGAACGGGCGGCGTTTGAGATAAATTTCGATAACTTTATCAACCGCAAGCCTCAAGCCGTGCACGATTTTTCGCCTAATTTTAAAAATGGCGAGCGCGGAGATTATCAATACGTCGGCAAAGTAGACGAAGCAAGAGACACCCAGATGCCCTGCCAGCAGTATATATTTTTCACCGATTTTTCGGGTAGCAAGATCGGCATAAACGATATTTTTAGGCGAAATTTAAAATTTATGAAAAAGCTGGAGCAAGAAAAGGGGATTAAATTTATCTTTACCTATCCGGCCGTCGCGGGCGATGACTGCTACGATCTAAACGACCCGCACGCCGCGGATAATCAAAAATTTCTAAAAGACGTAAAAAAGCTCATCGAAGATAACGGTTTTGAGATGAT
>CAUSAR010000041.1:0-17777 GCA_963529735.1 uncultured Campylobacter sp. | reverse complement strand
GCCTAGATTCGTGTCGATGCCGGTGATTATGGCGTTGTAGATGTATTCTTTGCCTTGCTGGATGGCACTCTCTAGGCTCTCGCCGCGAGCGAGCAGGCAGGCTAGCGAGCTAGAAAACGTGCAGCCGGCACCTATGATAACGAGCGGATCGGCTAGCGGCGTCTCAAAGTTTTGCACGCTACCGTCCTTGCGGTAGAGCGTGTCGATGCTCTTGCCCGCGACGATGTGTTTTTTCACGATCACGTCGCACGGTAGATTCGTAAAATCATCGCCGAAAAGCACGTCGGCTTCGCGCAGGTTCGGCGTCGTAACGGCGGCAAATTTCATCAGCTCTTTTAGCCTCTCAATGGCGCTATCTTTGATCAGTTTGTGGCCCATTTTCGAGACACAGACGGGATCTAGCACAACCGGAGCGGAGTTTTTTTCTAAAAAACCCTGCACGACGTCCATGATAGGCTCGTTAAAGAGCATGCCGATTTTAACGGCATCGAAGCTAAACTCCGCCGCGAGCATCTCGAGCTGATCGGCGATAAAGGATGGATCTAGCGAGACGATGTTTTTGATCTTGTCCGTGTTTTCGGCCGTTAGCGCCGTGACCGCAGTCGCGCTATAGCAACCAAAGTGCGCGCACGCCTTGATATCGGCCTGCAGTCCTGCGCCGCCGTTGCTGCATGAGCCTGCGATGATGAGGATTTTTTTCATTTTTTGCCTTTTTTTGTTTTTAAAAGCCGTATTATAAACGACATTGCATTAACGACGCGTTAAACGCTAAATTTTATAAAATTTTAAAGCCGTTTGCACTACAATTTCTATAAAGATTATCAAAATAAAAAGGAAAAGCCGTATGGAAAAGATCGAATTTGAGGGCACGGTCTCCGAGACGCTGCTCATAAATTTATACTTTAGAAGCAAGGAAAACCAAAAAACGGCGCCTATACTAAAGGACGAATTTTCGGGAGACGTCGTGAGCAAGATAGATTATGATTTCGCCAAATTTGACCGCTCGACGCTAAGCAGGGTCGGCACGGTGATACGAGCGAGGTTTTTTGACGACTGCATACTTAAATTTACGCGCGAGCACCCGACCGCCGTCATCGTTCAGGTGGGCGCCGGGCTTGATACCAGGCCTTTGCGGCTAGCTCCCGTTTGCTCAGAGGCGACCTTTTACGACCTTGATTTGCCCGATGTCATCGCGCTACGAGATAAACTCGTACCCAAAGCGCCGCAAAACTACAGCCTACCCTGCTCGATGTTAGAGACTGCGTGGATGGATGAGCTGGCCGCAAAGCACGCGGGAGAGGAGTTTGTTTTCGTGCTAGAAGGCGTGTCGATGTTTTTTGAAAAGCCGATTTTTCGGGAGTTTTTCTTAAATTTGGCGGCGCGATTTAGCGGGCTGGTGCTGGTCGATCTACTCAACGACTTCGCGACAAAAATGAATACACGCAAACACGACACGCTAAAATTTATGAAAGAGGAGGTAAAAATCAAGATGGGTATCGCGGGCGCGGACGAGGTCGAGGCGTGGGATAAAGAGCGCATAAAGTGCCTGGAAATCGGCACGATGATGAATATGTATAAGCATCGCTGGGGGTTAGTTGGACGCGTGATGAGCTGGATAAAACCGTTTCGCGAGGCGTGCAGGATGTTTGTTTTTGCTCTGGGCAAGCGCGGGTAAATTTGCTCAAATTTAAGCCAAATTTGACGGCAAATTTGACTGATCTGCGTCCCAACCCGCACCTTTATGACGCTAAAACCTTATGCGAGCTCAAATTTGACGCCTCCATCAAACGCGATCAATCTCAAATATAAGTTTGCGCTTATTAAATTTTAGCTATAATCCAGGCTTCATAGATGGGTGTCCGAGCGGTTGAAGGAGCACGCCTGGAACGCGTGTAAAGTGCAAGCTTTCGAGGGTTCGAATCCCTTCCCATCTGCCATAATCTTATAAAACTTAACCCAAAAATTTTCCGCAAATTTAACGCAAGAACCAAAAATGATAAAGATAAAACATATAAACGAAGATGATTACGCACGGATTTTCGTATTCGGCGATATGCACGGCTGCCTCGGGCTTTTTAATCTGATGATTAAAAAGACAAATTTGACCAAAAAGGATTTGGTTATTATTTTAGGCGACAGCTGCGACCGCGGCGAGGATACGATCGGGCTATACAAAAGATACGCCGAGCTCGTTAGAAACGGATACGCGCTGATCCACGTACTGGGAAATCACGAAAAAATGATGATGGACGGGTATTTCGGCGGCGACTCGCTAGATCACCAAATTTGGCTTAGAAACGGCGGCGATAAAACAAAAAGATCGATCTACAAGCGAAATTTAAATAGCTTCGCGCTCTCGTGGCTCAAAGATTTCATTAACGATATGCCTCACGTCGTGAGCTCGGAGCAAAGTATATTCGTCCACGCGGCCTTTGACGGCAATAAAAGCGAAGATGAGCAGGACGAGGACTACGTGCTGTGGAGCATAGAGCCATTTTGGGAGAGTAATAATACGGGCAAGAGGATATTTCATGGGCACGTAGCTAGCGAAGAAAATAGAATAACCAGGCGCGCAAACGACGTCTTTTCGATGGACGTGGGAGCCGTGTTTTTTAAAAGACTAGAGATAATGGAGATAAAAAGCGGCGAGAAATTTGAAGTAGATTTAAGGGAGCAAAAATGATTTATTTTACCTCCGATTTGCATTTCGGACATAGCAGTATCATGAAATTTCATCCGTGTTTTAGGCTTTTTTCTAGCGTAGAGGCGATGGATAGGGCGCTCATTCGCCTCTGGAACGAGAGAGAGTAAACCCCTGCGACACGGTCTATAACATAGGCGATCTAAGCTTTCACAAGGATATGCAGACTAATATATCCATCTTTAGCAAGCTAAACGGCAAGCACGTCCTAGTGCTAGGAAATCACGACGAAGCGATAAAAAAACACAAAGACGAGCTGCTAGGCATGAAAAAGCAAGACGGTAACGCGCTGTTTGAGGAAATTTGCGAATACAAAGATACAACCGTGCAGCACGGACAGGATAAATTTCGCCTCGTGCTCTTTCACTATCCGTTATCCGAGTGGAACGCAGGCCATCACGGCTCTATCCATCTCTACGGCCACATCCACGCAAATATCGCAAACGTAAAAGGCAAGGCTTTAAACGCCAGCTACGACCTGCACGGCAAGATTTTGAGCTTTGAGGAAATTTATGATTTCGTTAAGGACCTGCCGCCGTTTGAACATAGCAAACACAGGATGTTTAGCGAAGAAGATAGCGTAGAGAGTAGAAGTGCAAGGATAAAAGAGGTTTTAGAAAAGCTAAATTTTGACCGGTCTTAGTCAAATTTGCGCTTTGGATTTACAAAGCAAATTTGGGCCGCAAACCTCAAATTTGAGCCCAAATTTGACTATTTTCATAAAAACATCACGAACAAAAACACACCCAAAATCATACGGTAGATAACAAACGGCAACATACTCGCTCGCGCGATAAGCGCCATAAACAGCCGCACGCAAAGATACGCGCTAAGGCCGCTAACCGCCGCGCCAATAGCAAGGTCGCTCCAAGGCAGCGCGTCGGGAGTTTTTATCAGCTTTACTGCCTCTAGTCCGCCTGCTAGCACGATCACGGGGATCGAGAGCAAAAACGAGAAATTCGCGCTTGCGCTGTGACTAAAGCCAAGCATCAGCGCCGCCGTCATCGTCACGCCCGAGCGCGAAACGCCGGGTATCAGCGCGATCGCCTGCGCTAGACCTATGATGAGAGCGAGCTTGATCGTCATTTCGTATTCGTTTTTTAGGCCTGATTTTTTATCCGCAAAGTATAGCGCGATACCAAAGATTATCGTCATCGCTGCTATCACGAGTCCGTTTCTAGCGTACTGCTCGATGGCGTCGTTAAACGCCAGGCCAAAAAGCCCTACCGGCACGGTCGCAAAGCCGACCGACCATACGAGCGTGCTATCGCCGACCTTCTCGCGCCGCGCGATAGATGCGAAAAAATCTCGCACGAGCCCAGCCAGCCTGTCCTTGAAATAAAAAAGTATCGCCGCTAGTGTGCCTACGTGAACGGCGACGTCAAAGGCAAGCCCCTGATCCGCCCAGCCAAGCAGCTTTGGCACCAGCACGAGGTGTGCCGAGCTAGAGATCGGTAAAAACTCGCTAATGCCCTGAACTAGGGCCAAAACGATGATATGCGAAAGCTCCATCACACGGCCTTTTGGTTAAATTTAATCGTATTTTGCACGCTAAATTTGATTTTATCTTTAGCGCAAATTTGCTTATTCACGCCTTTTTGTGTATCAAATTTACCTGCGCCGCGAGCTAAATTTAAGATGAAATTTTCGTCGGCGAATCGCCCTGTTTTTTGCCTATATATTTGCAATCTTTTCCCTTTTTAAATTTTGATTTTTCCGCGAGCAAACCGCGCAAATTTGATGCGGTCTGCTTGCCGCGAGTTCTCAAATTTGACGGCTCTAGCCCAAGCCAAAACCGTCAAATTTAAAGCTAGATTTTACTTCGCCGACTCTTGCGCAAATTCAGCAATCTTTTCAGGCGTAAAACCGAAATACTCGAACAATGCACCCGCCTTACCGCTCTCGCCAAAGCTCTTCATTGAGTAGATCTCGTCAGCAAATTTATACCACTCCAGCGCGCTTGCGGCTTCGACGGCGATGATTTTGGTTTGCGGATCTAAAATTTTATCCACGTACTCGCGCGGCTGCTCGCAAAGCAGGTCAAAGCACGGCGCGGAGACGACGTTTGCGCCGATACCGCGAGCGGCTAAAATTTCAGCCGCTTTGACGCAGAGCTCCACCTCGCTGCCGCTAGCTATTAGCGTGATTTTGGCGTTTTGCGCGCGTTTTAACAGATATGCGCCGTTTTCTACGCCGCCAAATTCGCCTTTTTCAAGCGGAGCTAGACCTTGGCGGCTTAGTACGAAGGCGCTTGGAGCGCGTAAATTTAACGCCGCCTTCCAGCAAAGCGCGTTTTCGTTGCCGTCGGCCGGGCGGAAGGTGTAAAAGTTCGGCATCGCGCGAAGCGTGCTAAGCTGCTCGATAGGCTGATGCGTCGGGCCGTCCTCGCCCACGCCGATGCTGTCGTGCGTAAAGATAAAAAAGTGCCTAACGCTCATCAGCGAAGCGATACGCGCAGACGGTTTTAGATAGTCGCTAAAGATAAAAAACGTCGCGCTAAACGGTAAGAAAAGCCCGTACCTAGCGACCGCGTTGTTTATCGCGGCCATAGCGTGCTCGCGGATGCCGTAGTGGATGTTGCGTCCGTTAGGGAAGTCGCCCATACCCTTTAGCTCGGTTTTGTTTGACGGCGCCAGATCCGCGCTACCGCCGATAAAGCCGGGCAGTGCTCGCGCGATCTCGTTCATGATGACGCCGTTGCTATCGCGCGTGGCTAGCTTTTTACCGCTAAAATCAGGGAAATTTATCTTGCTAAAATCGGGATTTAATAGCGAATTTAGCATATTTTTGCTTTCACCGCTTAGATTTTCTACCTTTTTGTTCCACTGAGCTTCGGCCAGATCGCCCCTTTCTAGCGCTGCGCGGAAGCGAATCAGCACGTCCTCGTCAATAGCAAATTTACGCTCAGGATCAAAGCCTGCCGCGATTTTAGCGGCCTTTATGATCTCCTCGCCAAGCGGCGCGCCGTGGCTGTGGTGACTGCCCTCTAGCTCGCCCGCACCCTTTGCGATGCGGGTGTTTGCGATGATGAGATACGGGCGCTCTTTTTCGGCGGCTTGCTCGAGCGCAAACTCGATCTGATCGTAGTCGTGTCCGTCGATGCGCGCTACGTCCCAGCCCTGAGCCTCAAACCTCGCCTTCACGTCCTCGCTCCAAGCTATGCTCGTATCACCCTCGATCGTGATGTTGTTTGAGTCGTAGATCAGCACGAGGTTGTCTAGGTGCAGGTTGCCCGCGATCGCACAGGCCTCGTAGCTGATGCCCTCCTGCAAGTCTCCGTCGCCGCAAAGGCAGTAAATTTTATGATCGATGACGGCATTTTGGGGCTCGTTTAGTAGATTAGCCGCGTATTTTGCCGCCATAGCAAAGCCCACCGCGTTTGCCACGCCTTGGCCTAGCGGCCCGGTCGCGACCTCGACGCCTCTCGTGTGGATCTCTGGGTGGCCCGGAGTTTTGGAGCCTAATTGGCGGAAGTTTTTTAGATCATCAAGGCTAAGATCATAGCCGCTAAGATGCAAAAAGCTATACACGAGCGAGCTTGCGTGACCGCCGCTAAATACGAGCCTATCGCGATTTAGCCAGTTTGGATTTTTAGGATTGTGATTTAGAAATTTAGCCAGCACGACCATGACGTCGGCTAGCCCCATCGGCGCGCCAGGATGCCCGCTGTTTGCCTGCTGCACCATATCCGCGCATAAAAACCTTATCGTATCCGCCATCTTTTTTAGCATTTTTTCTCCTTAGTTTTTATGCGATTATACGCAAATTCGGCTTAAATTTTACGCTTTTAACGCCGCCGTAAATTTTAAAAACTCGGCGAAATTTTCCTTTTTGTCCTTTAGCTCAAGAGGTACCTGGTGCTCTTTTTCGCCGATTATTATGACGTCCTCTTCGCTATCTTTTACCGTTATGGACGCGCCTGCGATCTCATCCCACGAGCTAAAAACGGGCTCTTCCATAAGGTCGCGGCTAATGAGCCCGCGCTCGTCCAAAATCACGCCAAAAGGCTTACTGAGCCCAAAAAGCGCGCTATCTAGACTATGAAAAATCGGCGAGCTAGGCTTAAAAACGCCGAGTGATTTGGATAATAGCTTGCTCTCGTCAAGCGGCGTTTTTAGCGCTTCGCCAAGACCTAACTCTAAAAGTTTATCCGAAATTTTCGTCTCGTCGTTTTGGACTCCGTCCTCAAAAATAGCGTTTAAAACGGCTTTTAGCGCCTTTTTCATCGCCGCTTTCATCTCGCCGTCGATTTCAAATTCACATTTTTCCAGCTCTTGCCAAGCGAGAGTTTCCAGCTCGTTTTGCAGATACTTGCCGAGCCTAAACGCCGACGCTACCTCATCGACATTTACGGCCGACGCGTCAAATTTAACCAAAAGATGACGACTCGTGAGTAAAAATCCTATGCTTTTTCGCCCGATCATCTGCGCATGCACGCCGATAAATGCGAGCGGTCGGGCGTCATAAAATTTAGGCGTTTTGCTATAATCAACGCCCTTTTGCAACCCTAGGCTTTTATCTAAAATTTGCTCTACCGCCTTTGCGAAAACCTCGTCCGCATCGTCCCAAACGGGGTGTTTGGCACCCTTGCCGTTTAGAAATAAAACATTTTGCGTATTTTCATCAAAAGAGAGTAAAATTTCGTCCAAACTTTTCACGTTTCCTCCTAAATTTTATTTAAAAACCATCATCTGCCGTACGTCAAATTTAGACGCCAAAATCCGCCTCGCAAGCAGACATCATCGCGTCGCTACACGAAATTTAAACGATATATGGCTCATTCACGAGACGGCTCGCATTTTTCGTAAAACCACTCGAGCGTCTCGTTTAGCTTAAACTCATCGCCGTCTAAAAAATACTGCATGCTGCTTTTGATCGCGTTTTCGCCCGCGGCTACGTAGTCGCCGATGAAGCCGCGATCCATGACGTCGCGCGCCAAGATGTCTGGTTCAAAGACGTTTATGGTCTTTTGCGTTTCGCGCCATTTACCGCTCTCATCAGGCTCGCAAAGCGCTGAGGATACGTTATTTCCCGCCTCGTCGTAGGCGTAGACATACTCGCGCCGCTCGCCATCAGACATCTCGCGATTTTTTATCAGGTTACCGTGCGCGTCGTAGCTAAGCTCGTTTTCAAACACTATCTCCCAGCGCTGCGCCTCCTCACGCCAAAACGACGATGCGGAGTACTTTGGCCGACCTTGCTCAGTCTCCTCTCGCACGTTTTTGTAGCAGCCGTTCCACTCGCTCTTTGCAGCGTCCCAGCGGCATCTAAGATCGGTAAAACGCCTAAACTCGGGCTCTATTTTTTGCACCGTTCTCTCCTGCGGCTGCCACGCTTCCTGGCTCCACGTGAAATTTATCTCGGTACGCGCTCCATCCACAGCCGTAAGGGCCGCGTGCTTTGTCTGCGGCACCCATTTGCCCTGCCACTTATAGCCCTCGGAGCTCGCGTAGACATCGCCTTTGTAGCGATATATAGATTTTTCGTACGGAGTCCATTTTTTGGCTTTGGCGCTCCACTCAAAGGTCGCTACGAGCGTGGTTTTGTGATTTTCGTCATAAAGTCTTTTGATTAGATACGTCGCCGTCCATTTGCCGTTTTTTAGAGTGAAATTTTGAGAGATTTCCGTCGCGCCGGAACGCTTTTCGACGATTTTTTGACCTTGGTTTAGTTTGCCGTTTTGACCGCGGGTATCAATATAAACAAACGCGCCGTCCTTTGTCCTCTCTGTTTTTGAGAACCCTGCTTTGCGCCATTTTTCGGCTCTAAAGTCCCAATCATACTCAACGCTGCCTATCTCGAGCTCGCCTCTTTCGTCAAATTTGACAATGCTTTTCGTCCTGCGCCTGCTCTCGTCGCTGATTTCGTCGTAGATTTTTTCTAGCAAACGAGTCTTCGCGTCGTAGGCTTGGCTCGTTTCGTATTTGTAGCACGGCACAGCGTCGCCCTGCGTTTTATAGATAGTCTTTTTTAGGCAAATTTCGCCCGACGCAGCTAGCGGCAAGGCACAAATCGCCGCCATCGCCGCCGCTTTCCAAAAAAATCTCACATTCGCTCCTTTTTAAATTTAGCAGCCCAAACGGCGTCAAATTTGATGCGAAAGCAAAATTTGACGAGTTAAATTTGACGCTCGGGCGCTCGTTAAATTTGACCAAATCCAAAGCGTCAAATTTACCGCAGTTAGGCCGCTAGCACTCGCTAACAAAATATCATTTGATCCTTTTATATTTCCACGTCTGCTCTGAGGCGAGCTTAAATTTACCGTCTGCTGCGACGAATTGCTTAAAGCTAGTCACCGCGTATCTGCTAGGCATCTCAAAGGACATCAGCGAGCCGCCGTGTCCGACATCGTCGGCTAATATGCGCGGATCAAAGGTTGTTTCCAGGCGCTTATTTTGCACCCATCTTTTGCCGTTTTCGTCGCTAACTAGCTCGTAGACATCCACG
The DNA here is from genome assembly GCA_963529735.1 of uncultured Campylobacter sp. Classification (GTDB taxonomy): domain Bacteria; phylum Campylobacterota; class Campylobacteria; order Campylobacterales; family Campylobacteraceae; genus Campylobacter_A. Next base: position 8,629 of record CAUSAR010000041.1, on the reverse strand, counting down.
CTCACGTTATCGCCGCGCTCGTTGTAGCCGTAGACGAACTTCTCGCTGCCGTCCATCGTGTCGTATCGCTGCGTTAGCAGACGCTCGCCGCTCTTGTCGTAGATGCTGCGGTTGGAGTACTCCTGCTTCCACTCTTTGCGCTCTTTATCCCACAAAAAGGCCGCCGTCTCAAAGTCCGCGCCCTCTACGACCGAGACGCTTTTGCTGTTGTTTTCCCATGCGTTTTGCTCGGCGTTCCAGATGAGATTTATCGTCACGTCTTTGCCGCTAGAAGCGTCGTAGTCGTGCTTAGACATCTCGGCGTAGCGCCACGCGCCGCCTTCAAATACCCTTCTTACCTGCTCGTATTTGCCCTTCACGTCGCCCGCAACCGTGCCTCTTTCGCGGTTTTGCCATGCGCCGTTTTCGTAGTCCCAACTCTCATAGCCGCGCGTCTGTCCGTCCGCGCCGTAGAGTAGCTGCGTTTTTGATTTAGGCTGCCATCTTTTGCCGTCCCAGACGCTAAGCACGATGAGTTCGTTCTCGCCGTATGCGTTCTCGACGGTTTTGGTTAGCGCGGTTTTTCGCCATTTGCCTTTTACCAGCTCGTATCTGATCTCCTCGCTAGCGTTTTTTAGGTACTTTATGATGGTTTTGCTAGCATTTTCCGGCATACCGCGGATAAACGAACTAGACTCTTGCGTGAGGACGCCTTTTTTATAATCGGCTTTGTATTCGGTCACTTTGATCCATTTTTTCGCGGCAAAATCATAGCTATAGGCTTCAAATTTCGTCATCTCGCCGGCTTTGTTGTAGTAGCTGATCTCTTTGTGTTTGCCCTTTAAGCCGTCTGCGAGCTCGGAGCTGCTCACTAGCTCTAGGCGGCGAGCCTTGGCGTCGTAGCTTTGCTTGGTTTCGTAGCTAGAAGTCGGCTCCTCAAAAGTCTTTTGCGCGGTGCTAGCTAGCATGTAGTCGTACTCTTTGGCAAACGCCGCCGCACACAAAAGCGCAAGCGATAAGGCTATTTTTTTCATTATCTCTCCTTTTGATGAATTTAAAAGATTATAGCATAAAAAGGGAGCGGAATTTTGCCGATTTTACGGCGGCATCGGCACGATTTGCGGGATGGTTTATTTATACCGAGCGGATAGAGTTTTGTAGTTATGGATAAAGTTTGCGAAATTTGGCGGTAAATTTCACGGCTCAAATTTGACCGAACAAAACGCAAATTTAAGCTAAATTTACCGCAGATGCTTGTCGATGAGGCCCGTCACGATAGCGCGGATGCCGGTATGCACGCTGCCTAGCTCGCGCTCTATCTTTGCGATGAGCTCGTTTTTAGCCTGCACCGCGCCCTCCACGCCAAGAAGGTTGGTGAAGGAGTTTTTAGCGCCGTCGTTATGCGTCGGTTTGCCCGCCGTTTCGGCGCTTTGCGTCGCGTCGATGATATCGTCTGCGATCTGAAACGCCAGCCCCAGATCAAGCCCGATGTCGTATATGCGAGCAGCCTCCGTCTCGCCTAGCCCCGCTACGACGCAGCCTGCCTGCAAGCTCGCCGCGATAAGACGCGCGGTCTTGTGGATGTGCAAAAATTTTAGCTCCTCAAGCCCTAGTTTTTGATTTTCGAAATAGCAATCCACCGCCTGCCCCAGCGCCATGCCGTAGATGCCTGCGTTGCGGCTTAGGATCTCGACGCATTTTATGCGCGCGTCCGCGTCCAGCGGAGCCCTTGCTATTTGATAAAAGGCGTGGGTGTTTAGCGCGTCACCCGCTAAAATCGCCGTCACTTCGTCAAATTTGACGTGCAGGCTAGGCTGTCCGCGGCGCAGATCCGAGTCGTCCATCGTGGGCAGATCGTCATGGATGAGCGAGTAGCTGTGCATCGTCTCAAATGCCAGCGCGACGTGAAACGCCGCCTCTTTACGCTCGGGGCGCACCGCTGCCACGACGCCTGCGACTAGCATCGCGCGAAAGTGCTTGCCGCCCGATTTTAGCGTGTACGAAAGCGCCTCGTCAAAGCACGGATGAAAGCTAGGGTTGCTTGGCAAGTGCGCATTCAAAAACGCCTTAAACTCGGCCAAAAGCGCGTCCTGATCGGGGGCGTTAAGAGCGGTTTGGTTTACATTCGGCTGCAAATTTGCGCCCGAAGTAAAACACGAGCCTTTTGCTGCGTTTAGCGAGATCAAATTTGATCGGTTTTTCGGGCCTTGAGCCGGGTTTTCGGAGTTTATTTTAGATTTGGTCGCATTTGAAATTTGAGGCTGATTTTGAGACGAGCTCGCGCGCGAACTGCGAGCTAAAATTTGATCCTTCGGCAGCGCCTGTGACTCGCTCAAATTTGACGATTTTGCTGCGCTTTGAAGGCAAATTTGATCATTGCCGCTAAATTTTGATTTTACCGCTAAATTTTGATTTTGCATCTATTCTCCGTTTTATTTTTGCCGACTGGTCGGGCGCAGGCTAAATTTCTCAAATTTAGCCCACAAAGGCGTCAAATTTGCCGCCCGCGACTACCGCGCGTTGTAAAAAAAGTCAAAGCCGTTGCGTCTAAATAGCAAATTTTGACCGCCGCCCTTAGCGAGCAGGCTGAGCGCTTCTTTGCGGCTTGAGACCGCCTTTTGCCCCACTTGTATCAGCTTGTCGCCGACTCTGACGCCAAATTTGGCCGCGCCCGAGTTTGCGTCCACGCTTTTTACCGTTAGCTTCTCGTCAAAGGTGATGCCGTAGAGCTTTTGCACGCTCGCAGCATCGCTACTTTGCGGTATGGACTGCGGTTTTGCGTCGCTAGAGACGGCCTTTTTATCCGCTTTCGTCGGTGCTTTTTGCTCTTTTTTGGCCACGTCGTCAGAGACCGCCACGCCAAATCTCAAAACCTCGTCGCCGCGCTTGATCTCAAATTTGAGCCGCTCGCCCTTTTTGGCGAACAAAATCCTCTCGTTTAGCTCGCGCAAGCTCTCAAATTTCTCGCCGTTTACGCTCAAAATTTTATCCCCTGCCATCAGCGCCGCGCCGCGTCCGAGTGGATCGACGCTCTTTACGTAGAGTTTGCCGTCTCGCTCCTCAAAAACCGCGCCCACATCGCCGTAGTACACGTCTTTATATGCCGCAAAGTGCCGCAAATAACGGCTCGGGACGAACTTATCCCCGCCCACTGCGATACCGCGTAGTTTGCAGCAGGGACTTAGCACGGCGCCCGTGCCGTTTACGTCAAACGTGAGCGCGTCCAGCTCGCCTAGAGCCTGCGCCTGCGCCTTTACGTGGCCGTAGACGGTCGCGTTTAGATCGCGAGTGACGCTGACCCAGTCGCTTTTTTTCGTTGCGTTATCCTCAGCCATCTTTACAGGCTCGAGTTTGGCGTCCGAGGCGACCAGATAGAGGCCAAGATACGGGTCAAATTTGACGTAGTTTTTCACGGGGATTTCGCCTTTAGGCACGGCGATTAGATTTGGCGTGATCGCGATGCCGCCGTTGCCCGCGACGTTTACCATGGCTGGCATGTTTTTCTCAAAACAAGCGTTAAAATCATCCTGCGTCGGGCGAGGCTCGGCTCTAAGCGACGCGGCAAATGCGCAAATCATAAAAACCGCAAAAACGGGAGAGCAAATTTTGCGGGCTAAATTCTCCGTCAAATTTGGAGTCAAATTCATCGCCGTTTTGGCACCCAGACTAGTTTTTTGCGAAATTTCGCGCGGATTTAAAGAAGCGTCAAATTTTACTGAACGAGCGCGCAAATTTGAGCTTAAATTTACCGCGCTCTTTACGGCACGAGCGGCGCAAATTTGGCTCGCAGACGTAGCAGAATTTAAGCCTGAATTTACTGGTCCGTTTTGTTTATCGGCAGCGCAAATTCGCCCTCTCCCCAAAGGCAAATTCGCTCGCGCGAGCCCCAAAACCGCGTCCAAACGGCGCGAGAAAGCTACGCGCTTCATTGCCCTAGTCCTATGCCGGCAAACCCGCCCAGCATCCTTGACGCGGCGTTTTTACGGTCGTCCTCGATCATCTTTAGCACGTCGTTTACGGCGCTGATAAGCAAAATCTGCAAGCTCTCCTTGTCCTCCAGTAAGCTGTCGTCGATGCTGATATCAAGCACCTCTCCCTTGCCGTTTGCCCTGACGCTAATGAGCCCGCCGCCGCTTTTTACGCTAAATTCGCGCTTTTGGCTCTCCTGCTCGATTTCTTGCGCCTTTTTTTGTGCCTCCTCGAGCATCTGTCCCATTTTTGAAAAATCGATCCCCTCAAACATAAACATCCTTTCAAATTTCGCGTTATTTTAGCCAATTTAAGCTAAATTTACTTTTTTAAGCTCCGCAATGCAAGTTTCGTTCCCGCCTTGAAATTTATGGCGGATACGGGCGCGAGTGAGCAAATTTGAGCCCGAAAAGCTGTCAAATTTGACTATGAAATTTTGCTTTTAATGAACTGCACGCGTTTTGATCTGTTTTGATTTACCGCAAGCATGCCTGCGTAGTTTTCTAGCGTGGACTTTTTTGTAAATTTGAGAAATTTACCTGGAATAATAGGCGGAATACAGAGCTAAAAGAGGATTTCATCAAATTTAAAAGCCGCACGCAAAACGAGACAAAATAAACTATCGCGGAGCCAGAGCCCGCCAGAACGGACGCGCGTCAGATATCTTTAAACTCTGCCGCGACTGATTTTTCCAGATTTGCCGCCTTGCCGAGGATCGTTATCGCCTTTTGCCTGCACTTGTTTACACATCTGTAACAAATCGTGCAGCGCTCGCCGAATTTTGCTTTACCGTGCGCGATTTTTATATTTTGCATCGGACAGGACTTCGCGCATTCGCCACACCCGCTGCAGCGCGACGTATCGAGGCTCGGTTTGCGCCTGACAAACGGCGTTTTGTCCCAAATTTTCATCCAAAGTCGCTGCCCCAAAAACCCCGCGATACGGCATAGCACGCCTAGCCCCTCTTGCGGCGGTTTACCCGCGGCAAATGCCTGCGCGATGCGCTCTAGCTTGGCGTTTGCCTCTTTGATCAGGCGCTCGTTTTTCTGCGCCGAATAGCTAAAAATCGCCACGTCGAGGATAAACGCGGGCATTCTGATGTGTGCGCCGCCCGTTATTTTCGCGCCCGCCCGCCTTAGGATCCTGGCCGCGCAGCCCGCTCCGTCGCCGCTAAAAATCTCCATCGTAGCGATGATAAAGACGTTTTTGCCGCAGAAATTCGCGCTGTTTTCGCAAATGAACTCGCGCACGATCTGCGGCAGGTCGCTAAAGTAAACAGGGTAGGCAAGAATGACGTCGTCATGGCGCTTTAACGGCTCGCCACAAGCCTCGTCCTCGATCGAAACCGCAGGGATATCGCCGCCCAGACGCTCTATAAATCTCTCCACGCAATGCTTCGTGTTGCCCGTGGAGCTGAAATAAATCGCTATCATTTTGCGAATCCTTTTAAATTTAGGCGCTAAATTTGGTCAAATTTTGCGGAATTTGTCGACTACGTAAAATTTAACGCCAAACGCTGGCAAAATTTTGAATAATTCGCTCGTTTGCAAAATATCTGCCGCGTGCTTTGCCCAAATTTTACCGCAAATTTGACTCGGTATCGTAAAAGGCAAATTTAACCAGGTCAAAAGAAATTCAGTATAAAATCTAACGTTTGTAGCCGTAAATTTTTAAGCTTTGCTCGCCAGGCTCCATCTCAAATTTATCCAGGCGCTCTAAATAGCGCACTATGGCATCAATATCCTGGCTTTTACGCCCTGGCGGTAGCAGTGCGCCGCGGCTTGTGAAGTCGTAAAATTTTGCAAATTCTATGTACTCTATCTCGGCGTAGAGGGTGGGTATTTCGCTCGTCGTGAGGCGCTGCGAGATGTAGTTTTCGCATATGCCTTGCGCGTACTCTGCGGCGGGCAGGGCAAATCTGATCTCATTTACGCAGGAGCCAAAGATTTCATAAATCTCGCATTGCCTTGCGGGCGAGCCTTTGGCGCAGATCGCCAAAAAGATCTTGCACCATTTCGCGTCACTCATAAAGCCGAAGCAAACTAAGCTATTTTACCCAGCTGCGCTTTGTACTTTTCGTAGTGATGCGGCGAGGCAAAAAGTTCCTCGAGGCGCCGATACCATGCTATTTTACGATCTCGTTTTTCTCGTTTACCTGCACGATTTTTGGCTCAAAATCTTTCGCTTTTTTAGCGCTCATCTGAGCATAGGCCACGATGATGACGACGTCGCCGACGCAGACTTTGCGCGCGGCCGCGCCGTTTAGGCAGATCTCGCCCTTTTTCTCGCCGCGGATCACGTATGTGGCGAAGCGCTCGCCGTTATTGACGTTTAGGATTTCGACTTTTTGGTATTCGCAAAGCCCCGCAGCTTCGATGAGCTCGGGTCCGATCGTAATGGAGCCCACGTAGTTGAGGTTGGCGTCCGTCACGCGCGCGCGGTGGATTTTGCTTGATAAAATTTCGATTTTCATCGGTCGTCCTTTGTGCTTTTTGAGAAAATTATACTATAAATTTAGCCGCAGCGATTCGTTTTTGCTTGCTTGACGCGATAAAATTCGGAGTTAAATTTGTGATTAAATTTGAAATTAGCAGCGTTTAGCTGAGCGGCAAATTTGACGCCGCTCAGCAAATAAGCAGATTTTTGGTGCAAACAAAGGCGATTTTACTCAAATTTACCTTTGTTTGTCGCTGTTTTATACGTAAATTTACGCGTGAGTGCCCAAAAGTTCGCACACGACCTGCTTGTCGCTAAACGGATACTTTACGCCTTTGATCTCTTGATATGTCTCGTCGCCCTTGCCTAAAATCACCAAAATTTCATCCTGCGCGAGGCTTTCAAGTGCGTATTTTATCGCCTCATTGCGGTTTACGATGCATTTTACGCGCTCGTTCATCTCTAGACCGCCGCAAATTTCGGCGATGATGCTTTCAGGCTCCTCGCTGCGAGGGTTGTCGCTAGTGACGACGAGTCTGTGCGCGTATTTTTGCGCGGTTGCGCCCATTTTAGGGCGTTTGGTGCGGTCTCTATCGCCTCCGGCGCCAAAAACCGCGACGATCTTGCGGTGGCGAAGCGCGTTTAGCACCTTTTCGATGCCGTCTGGAGTATGCGCGAAGTCCACGATAACGAGCGGCTCGCGACTAACGACCTCCATGCGCCCCTCGACGCCGTCAAATTTCGACGCAGCGCGTGCGATCTGCTCTAGCGGTCTATCAGTTAGCGTCGCTACGCAAGCGACGGCTGCGATTAGGTTATAGAGGTTAAATTCTCCGTGCAAATTTGAGCTTAGCTCCATCTGGCCGCGCGGAGTCTTTAGCGTCACATGGATGCCGCCTTCTAGAGAATACTCGCCGGGCGCAAAGTCCGCGTCCGCATGAAGCGCGTACGTTAGGGTGTTTGTAGCGTTAAAATTGATCCCACCGCGATCGTCGATGTTTATGAGTTTTGGCGCGTCATCCGCGAAAAACTCGCTCTTTACTCGCGCATACTCCTCAAACGTACCGTGGTAGTCGAGGTGGTCCTGGGTCAAATTCGTAAAGATTTTCATCGCAAATTCCAGGCTCTCGATGCGCTTTTGCGCGATGGCGTGTGAGCTGGCCTCCATCACGAAGTACTCGCAACCGCGCTCGCTAGCGGCCTTGAGGTAGCTAAGCGTGCGTAAAATTTCGCTCGTCGTTAGCGCCTTATCATCTATGCGTTCGCCGTTTATGAAAGCGCCGCGAGTACCGCACAGACCGCATCCGTAGCCTAAATTTAGTAGCGTAGCACAGATAACCGCTGCGGTCGTGGTTTTGCCGTTCGTGCCCGTGATGCCGATGATTTTGATGTTCTCGTCGATGCCTAGCAGCCGCTTGCATTCGCTCAAATTTATGATTTTTGCACCCTTTGCCTCGGCGGCGGCTTCAAATTTGGCGTTCGTCGCCGTCTTTACGAAATAACACCCCGCTTCGCATTCGTTTGAGTTGTCGGTGACGAAGCCTTCTTTAACGTAAATTTTCACTTTCGGCCTTTTCGTTGATTTCGCGAGCCAGGGCGCTTAGCCGTTCGTCGCCGGCAAACATCACGGCTGCGGTCTCGATGTAGTTTAGCCCCATTTCGATGAAGTCGTTTTTGATAAGATTTTGCAAAAACTCAAGAAAATCGTCGCGGTTGTCAATCATCACGCGCGTGGAAAACATGATATCCTCGAAGGTGCTTTTAAACCCGCCGCGCCTAACAGCGTCCATAAAATCGGCGTAGCTGATCGCGTTTTGCTCCTCAAGACTCTCATCGTCGCTAAATTTCGCCTCGAGCGCGCCTAAAATTTCCTCTAGCTCGTCCGGGCTCATGCCAAGCTTGTCTTTTAGCTTAAATATCTCAAAAAGCGTCATCGCCTCGTCGCGGCGAGTCTTGGCAAGCGAGCAAAGCATGATGAGAAAAAGTAGCTTTTTGTCGGGCTTCTTGTCGTAGGCGAGCGAAAAATAGCTCGCTGCGGCGTCAAATTCGCCCTTGTTAAACGCTTTTAGGCCCGCCTTTTTATAATCAATCAAATTTAACTTCCTCGCCAATTGGGATATTTACAACCTCTAGTTCAGGGTGGATATCCATGCGGAGCTGGCGCTCGATGCCGTATTTTAGGGTGGTCGAGCTAGCTGCGCAGCCGTGGCAGTGGCCGGTAAGGCGGACGTAAATTTTGCCGTTT
>CAUSAR010000040.1:0-17967 GCA_963529735.1 uncultured Campylobacter sp. | reverse complement strand
ACAAATAGTGCAAACATCGATCTGATCGTTATTATCGAGCTATTTCTCATTGCTTCTTACTCCATATATCAAAGCACCCGCAGGCATCGCCGCAAGCGCAATCAAAAACGCTGCGATATCGAGGTTGCCGTGCCTTTTTAACACCAAAAATCCGACGACCAAAACCGCATACGCGATCAACCGAAAAGGAACGAAAGCGGTGAAGTAGTTGGGCGAATTTTGCTTTAAATTACGCGCGAAATTTTGCTTTTTTGACGGTTTAGCTTCGCTGCCCACACTTGATTCGCTCAAATTTGACTCACTTGCCGCGCTTAAATTTGACCCACTGTTTTGATCTGCACCGTTTAAATTTTTATCGTCAAATTTAACCAGCTCGTTTTCGCCGTTTAAATTTAACTCCGCCGCTTGGTCAAATTTCGCGTTAGTTTTTGCGAAACCGTCCAAATTTGATGCATCCAAACGCTTAGCATTTTCGCAGTGCGGGTCATGCCCGTCAAATTTAGCCTCCGCGGGGCGATCAGGAAATTCCTCGTGATTTTCGCCCCACTCGTCTATGTCGTCCTCTGCGGAGGCGTCGTAGTCTCGCACGCCGTTTTCTACGCGTTTTTTGTAGGCTCTAAAGGTCGCGGCCAGCACCAAAAGCGAGCCCGCAAACGCAACCTGCGAGCTATAAAACCACGCGCGGCCAAATGTCACCGAGCCCAGCAATAGCAAAGCCTCAAACGCGCCGTAAACAGCAATGAGCTTAAAATTCACTCATCATCCTCGTCCTTTGCGGGTTTAAATTTACCTTTATCTTTTAGTTCATCTAGGCTTTTTATCTGCGCGTCGTAGGCCTTTTTGATGTTTAGGCCGGCTGCGGCGATACCGACCGCGATGCCCGCAAACAGCGTCCACGTCCAGCCAGTTTCCTTCATCACCCAGTAACCAAACCCGGCTCCGATAGCAAGCGCCACGACGATAGAAACGCCCAGACTTAGCTGCTCGGCGCCCTTTACGACGTCGCCCAAATTTATCTTCGCCATTAGGCAAATCCCCAACTGTTTTTCATGCGTTCTTGTATCGCTTCACGCTCTTTCCTGGCCTCTTTTAGACGCTCTTCTAGATCGGCGATCCTTGCTTTTACCTCGCGCATTTCTTCGTTTTCGCCAGCCGTCTGCGCGACTATCTCGGCAAAGCTCTCGTCCGCGGCTTTAATGGCAAATTTAATATCCTCTTCACTCATTGCGTCGCAGATAAAGCCCGTCTCAAACTGGCTAGGCGCTAGATAAACGCCCTTTTTAAGCATTTTGGCGTGAAATTTGGCGTAAAGCTTGACGTCGCTTTTTAACGCATCGTCATAGTTTTTAACCTCGCTTGCGGTAAAGAAAAAGCCAAACATCGAACCTCGCACCGTCGTTTGCAGCGCGATGCCGTGCTTCGCGGCGACGCTTTTTAGCCCGTACGCGAACAGTACGGCTAGTTTATTTAGGCGGTCATAAAGATCATGATCAGCGAAAATTTTACTCAGGCTTGCGATGCCTGCGGCCATGGCTACTGGATTACCGCTTAGCGTGCCCGCCTGATACACCGCGCCTTCGGGGCTCAGGCAGTCCATGATAGCAGCTTTTCCGCCAAATGCCGCCGCAGGGCAGCCTCCGCCGATAACCTTACCAAAGGTCACGAGATCAGCCTCTATGCTGTTAAATTCGAACGATCCGTGCCTGCTCGCGCGAAATCCGCTCATAACCTCGTCGAAAATCAGCACTGCGCCGTTTTCGTCGCAAAGGCGTCTAAGCTCGCTTAAAAACTCGTTATCAGCAGGCACTAGCCCCATATTTCCCGCGATCGGCTCGATGATTAGCGCGCCGATTTTGCCCGGATTTGCCTCAAATATCGCCCGCACGCTAGCTATATCGTTGTAGCGCGCCAGATATGTGTTTTTCACCACGTCCGCCGGCACTCCGCCGCTGGAAGCATTGCCGTAGGTCGTAGCGCCGCTGCCTGCTTTTACCAAAAGCGCGTCGCTGTGCCCGTGATAGCAGCCTTCAAATTTTATGAGTCCGTCCTTACCGCTAAAACCGCGCGCTACGCGTATCGCGCTCATAGTGGCCTCAGTGCCAGAGCTAACAAAACGCACCTTTTCTACGTTTTTAAACTCGTCGCAGATTAGTTTGGCTAACTTCGTTTCTAAATTTGACGGAGCGCCAAAGCTTAGTCCCTTTTTAGCCGTCGCTATCACCGCACTCTCGATATCCGGATCGCAGTGCCCGAAAATGAGCGGCCCCCAGCTCTGGATAAAGTCTAGATAACGGTTTTCCTCGATATCGACTAGATACGCGCCCTCGCCGCGGTCCACCACAAACGGCTCGCCGCCTACGCTGCCAAACGCGCGAACGGGCGAATCTACACCGCCCGGGATATATTTTTTAGCCAGCCCGAAAGCTTCTTTGTTGGTCATTTTTTATCCTTGTTGAAATTTATAACGTATTCGTAAAGCAAATTTATCTCTTCGTCGGTTAGAAAGTAGCTAGGCATCACGCTTCTAGCGCTTAGCACGCCCTCTTTAAACGTCTCAAAATCAAGATTGTTTATCCTTGGCGCTCTTAGCTCGTCGTCGATGACCTGCTTGATTTTTTTATCGAAATGTCTATATTTTGATATAAGAGAGCCTTCGCCGCCGCTGCCGTGACACTTGTCGCAGCCGATGCCGCGCGGGTTTTGATAGAGCATCCTTGCGTATTCGTTTTTCGTGATAAAATCGCTCGCAAACGCCGCGCCGTAAAGCAACCAAAAAATCAGCCAAATTTTCATAAATTCTTTCGCTTTTTCGTAAATTTAATCTAAAATTAGCTATCATACAATCTTTGCGATTAAAAAGTAATAAAGGACGAAAATGACGATATTAGACGGCAAAAACGTAAGCGCGCAAGTAAAAGAAAGAGTAAAAAACGAAGCGTTAAATTTGAAAAATCAAGGCATAGAGCCTGCACTTGCGGTGATACTGGTCGGCGAGGATAAAGCCAGCCAAACCTACGTCGCGGCAAAAGAAAAAGCCTGCATAGCCTGCGAGATAAAAAGCGTTATGCACCGCTTACCCGAGTCTACGACGCAAAGCGAGCTAATCGCACTAATAGACGTGTTAAATTTAGACGACGGCATCGACGGCATCCTAGTTCAGCTGCCGCTACCAAAGCACATAGATACGAATAAAATTTTAGAAACCATAAGCCCTGAAAAAGACGTAGACGGCTTTGCCGCGATAAACGTCGGCAAGCTAGCTAGCGGGCTAGACGGGTTCGTACCGTGCACGCCGCTAGGCATAATGGAAATTTTTAAAGCCTACGATATAAATTTAGAGGGCAAAAACGCCGTCGTGATCGGACGCAGCAACATCGTGGGCAAACCGATGGCAAATCTACTGCTAAACGCCAACGCGACCGTAACCGTGACGCATAGTAAAACGCGAAATTTAAAAGAAATTTGCGCAGGTGCCGACATCCTAGTAGCCGCTATCGGTAGAGCCGATTTCGTAACGGCTGATATGGTAAAAGAGGGCGCCGTCGTAATCGACGTAGGCATAAACCGCATGGACGACGGCAAGCTAAAAGGCGACGTCAAATTTGACGAGGTAGCACCCAAATGTTCGTTTATAACTCCGGTTCCGGGAGGCGTAGGCCCGATGACTATCGCGATGCTGCTCTCAAACACCATAAAATCAGCCAAAAACCGCGCGAAAAAGGCATAAATTTTGAAAAAAGCGTTTAATAAATTTTTAGATTTTTCAAACAGCTGGACGGGCACGGTCGTCATCGTCCTGCTCGTGATTTTTTTTGTCGCGCAGGCCTTCGTGATACCGTCTGGTTCGATGAAGGACACGCTTTTAGTCGGCGATCATCTTTTTGTTAAAAAATTTAGCTACGGCATCTCGACTCCGCGCATTCCGTGGATAGAGGTTAAGGTTTTGCCCGATTTTAACGGTAACGGCCACCTCATCGAGGGCGCAAAGCCGCAGCGCGGCGATATCGTAGTTTTCCGCTATCCGCACGATGAAAAGATCCACTACGTCAAGCGAAATTTCGCAGTCGGCGGCGATGAAGTGATTTTCACCGAAAAGGCGCTATTTTTACACCCGCACGAGGGCGAGAAGTTTATAAAGGCAAATTTCGACGAAAAAGATATCGTTAAATTTGGCGGTAAGCTTTTCGTACGCGAGCCATATAAATTCGGCGGCATACACTACGACGAAAAGGTAAATTTATTTGAACTAGCCGTAAACTACCTAAACGCTAGCAAATTCGCCATGCAGCCCGTTATCGTAAACGAGCTACCAAGCGTAGGCAACTATCCGTTTAACGCATTTTATTTTCAGGTTCCAGAGGGCGAGTTTTTCATGATCGGCGATAACCGAGACCACTCGAACGACAGCCGATTTTGGGGGCCGGTAGCCTATAAAAACATAGTCGGCAAGCCGTGGTTTGTATACTTTAGCTGGGATGACGAATACAAAATCAGATGGAACAGAGTCGGCAAAAGCGTGGACTTTATACAAAACTCGCCTGAGCTACTAGACGCCGCCAGAGCCGAAGCTAAAAACGACGGAAACAAGATCGAATGAACCCTGATAGCATCAACTTCGCGCAGGTTGCGATCCTAGTCGCAGTGCTCGTTATCTCCGTCGTCGGACACGAGATTGCGCACGGATACGCCGCATACAGATACGGCGACTTGACCGCTAAAAATTTGGGGCGGCTCAGCATAAATCCCATAAAACACGTCGATCCGCTAGGCACTATCGTCGTGCCGGCACTCATGTACCTTAGCACGGGAGTGACGTTTGGCTGGGCCAAACCCGTACCTATAAATTTACGCACGGTGCTTTATAACGGCGGATACAAGGCTGCTATCATCGTCGCGCTTGCGGGCATCGCATACAACCTTGCACTTTTTGTGCTAGCGTTTTGCGCGTTTAAATTTATAGGTTTTGACGGCTTTTTTGACGGCGCGGTAGTGGAGTTTGTATTTATGCTAGCAGCCGTAAATTTAGTCCTAGCCCTCTTTAATCTCTACCCCATCCCGCCTCTTGACGGCTCAAAGGCGCTTGAGTATCTTTTGCGCATTTTCGGGCTTCACGGCGCAGCAAACTGGCTAAATAGCATGCAAAAATACGGCTTTATCGCGTTAGTCATCATCGTGATCTCGCCGCTAAAAGATTATTTTTTCGAGCCGATACGATATGCCGTGGCGATCATGAGGATGTTTTTGTAAACGGCAAATTTTAAAATTTAGCCCAAATTCCGCTCCTAAAGGCTCGCGGCGAAATTTTACTTTAATGCTTTTTTGCTATAATTAAGCATTTTTTAGCTTATGGAAATTTCATGAAAATAGACAAAATTTTTATCGCGAGCGACCACGCAGGCTTTGATCTTAAGGCGCAAATTTGCGAGCTTATAAAAAACGAAGGTTTTAGCGTATGCGACCTAGGAACGCATAGCAAAGATAGCGTTGATTATCCCGATTTTGCCGAGCTTATGGCGCAAAATTTACGCGGCGATAACCAATACGGCGTGCTAATCTGCGGCACGGGTATCGGCATCAGTATCGCAGCTAACCGCCATGCACACGTTCGTTGCGCGCTTTGTCACGACGTCACCACGGCAAAACTAGCGCGCGAGCACAACGACGCAAACATACTAGCCATGGGCGCTAGAACGATCGGCGACGCGGTCGCGGTAGATATGATAAAAGCCTTTTTCGCTACCGAATTTGCCGGCGGCAGACACGAAAGGCGCGTGAAAAAGCTAGGAGGCGAGAAATGACTGATTGGCTCGTACTTACCGTTTTGATCTGCATTTGTATCTATCTCACCGTTATGGTGTTTTACTTTAAAACCTTGCTTAAAAAAGAGCGTGCGACGCGCGATTTTATGAAAAACAATCTGCAAGATACCGAAGTCGTCATCCGCAAGTTGCAAGTCCAACTCCAGCGCGGTCTTGGCAACATCGACATCCTTACTGACGAACTAAATAAAGTCAAAAACGATGCCAACGCCCTTCGCACCAGAAACTCGCAGTACCGCCTAGAAAACGACAAACTCCGCCAGCGCATCCGCGAGCTAGAGGGCAAAATCGAAGCGCTACTATAAATCAAATTTAAAGGCAAAAAATGAAAGAACTAGACAAAGCGGGGAAGGAATTTTTATTAAATTCCATCCGCTGCATAAACGATTTTCCAAAACCGGGCATAGTATTTCGCGACATCACGACGCTGCTAAATAATAAAGAGGCGTTTAATTTTTTAATGGATCATCTAGTTGCCAGATACGAGGACGCCGATATCGATTTTATAGCCGGTATCGAGTCGCGCGGATTTATATTTGCAGCGGCTTTGGCGGCTAGGCTGCGACTGCCTTTCGTGCCGATTAGAAAGCCTAAAAAACTACCCTACATCACGATCTCGCAAAAATACAGCCTAGAATACGGCGTGGACGAGGTGCAAATCCACATCGACGCATTCGGCGAGAAAGCAGGCGCAAAGGTGCTTTTAATCGACGATCTAATCGCTACGGGAGGTACGGCTAAGGCTAGCGTAGAGCTAATCAGTCAAACCAACGCCGTTTGCGTAGAGGCCTGCTTTTTGATCGATTTAAAGGATCTGGGCGGTAGTGCAAATTTACGCCCGCTAACTAAAATTTACAGCATTTTGGAGCTATGATGGAAGAATTTTTTACAAAACTACTCATCGAGTACGGCTACATCATACTTTTCGTCTGGTGCATAATGGAAGGCGAAATGGCGCTCATAATGGCGGGCATCCTCTCTCATCAAACGCATATGCATATCGCGCCGGCCATCTTCGTAGCAGGTCTGGGCGGCTTTGTCGGCGATCAAATTTACTTTTATCTAGGCCGCTATAACAAAAAATATATCGCCAAAAAGCTTCATACCCAGCGCCGAAAATTCGCCATCGCGCATATAATGCTGAAAAAATACGGCTGGCCGATCATCTTTATCCAGCGCTATATGTACGGCTTTCGCGTCATCATACCGATGACCATAGGCTTAACCGGATACAGCGCGAAAAAGTACGCATTCATAAACTTAATAAGCGCGTGGTGCTGGGCTGCGATTACGATAATTCCTGCGTGGGTTTTGGGCGAGCACATACTTGAAATTTTACACAAAGCAAAAGAGCACTGGTACGTCGCCGTGCCGGTAGTAGCGATATTTTTAGGCGCTTTGCTCTACGGCTTTAGGCGCATAGAAAATAAAATTTTAAACGATAGGAGACACAGAAGTGCAGTTTCAACTCACTAATAAAAAACTAAACGAAATCAAGGCCGATTTGGAGCTAATTTTCGTCGTAGATAAAAACCTAAAACATAAATTTATAAAAGACGAAAAGGCGTTTAAATTTGCCAACTACAAAGGCGAGAGCGTCTTGCTTTTGCTAGAAAGCGGCAGGGTCTACGTTCCGCTTAGCAAGCTTGACTACGACGAGCTTCGCATAGCTGCGGCAAAGGCCTACAACGCCGTAAAATCGCTAAACGTCAAAAGCCTAAAACTAGCCTCATACGTCGCAGGCTGCCAAAAAATGAGCTTTCAGGCTCTAACCGAGGGCTTTTTGCTGGGCGCATATGAATTTAACAAATACAAAGAAAAAAAAGAAAAATACGCGCTAAAAGATATTATTTTTAGCAGGGAGGAATTTAGCGGCAAGGACGTCCGCGAAAACGACGCAAAGGACGGCTTTGCTCACGGCGAGATAATCGCTACGGCGACAAATTTCACCAAAGACGTCGTAAACGAGATACCAGAAATCTACACCCCGCAAAAAATGGCCGAGGACGCGCAAAATTTAGCCAAGTCTAGCCCAAATTTAAGCTGCAAAATTTACGACGAAAAATTCCTCGAAAAAGAAAAGATGAACGCATTTTTGGCCGTAAACAAAGCCAGCGTCCACCCGCCTCGCCTCATTCACCTCGTCTATAAACCAAAAGGCGCGAAAAAGCGCGTGATATTCGTCGGCAAGGGGCTAACATACGATAGCGGCGGACTTAGCTTAAAGCCGGCTGATTATATGCTGACTATGAAAGCCGACAAAAGCGGCGCGGCAGCGGCAATGGGTATAATCAAAGGCGCGGCGGAGCTAAATTTACCGTTTGAAATTCACGCTATTTTAGGCGCGACCGAAAACATGATCGGCGGCAACGCCTATAAACCCGACGACGTGCTGATCTCTCGCAGCGGAGTTAGTATCGAGGTGCGAAACACCGACGCCGAGGGTCGCTTGGTGCTAGCAGACTGCCTTAGCTACGCGCAGGATTTTAAGCCCGATATCCTCATCGACATGGCGACGCTAACTGGCGCTTGCGTCGTGGGTCTTGGCGAATACACGAGCGGCATAATGGGCAACAACGAGGAGCTAAAAGCGGAATTTAAAGCAAAAGCGGCAAAAAGCGGCGAGCTAAATACGATTTTAGAGTTTAACCCGCACCTACGCGAGCTAATAAAAAGCCAGATCGCAGACGTCAGCAACACGGCGTCTAGTCGCTACGGCGGCGCGATCACGGCAGGGCTATTCCTAGATAAATTTATAAAAGACGAATTTAAAGACAAGTGGATACACCAAGATATCGCAGGTCCCGCATATACAGAAAAAGCTTGGGGATATAACCAGGCGGGCGCGACGGGAGCGGGCGTGCGAATGAATCTTTATTATCTATGCGCTATGGCAAAGGAGCTGTAATGGGACTAGCAGTAGGTATCGTAGGTTTGCCAAACGTCGGCAAATCAACCACGTTTAACGCACTAACGAAGGCGCAAAACGCCGAAAGCGCGAACTATCCGTTCTGCACGATCGAGCCAAACAAAGCCGTCGTACCGGTGCCCGATAAGCGCCTAGGCGAGCTAGCCAAAATTGTAAATCCAAACAAAATCCAATACTCCACGATCGAATTTGTCGATATCGCGGGCCTCGTAAAGGGCGCGAGCGCGGGCGAAGGACTAGGAAATAAATTTCTCTCAAACATCCGCGAAACAGAAGTGATACTGCACATCGTGCGCTGCTTTGAGGATGAAAACATCACTCACGTAGAGGGCGGCGTTGATCCCGTCAGAGACGTCGAGATCATCGAGACCGAGCTCAT
Source organism: uncultured Campylobacter sp. (assembly GCA_963529735.1). Taxonomy (GTDB): domain Bacteria; phylum Campylobacterota; class Campylobacteria; order Campylobacterales; family Campylobacteraceae; genus Campylobacter_A. Next base: position 8,840 of record CAUSAR010000040.1, on the reverse strand, counting down.
CCTCGCCGACATCGAGCAGCTAAACAAAAAAATCGAGCGCCTAACCCGCGAAGCCAAAGCAAACGCAAAAGGCGCGAAAGAGGCGCTAGAGACGGCAAATGCGCTGCTAGCCCACCTAAACGACGGCAAAAGCGCGAGCAGCTTCGGCGGCAAGGACGACGACGCGTTTATAAATTTAAACAAAGAGCTAAGACTACTCAGCGCAAAAGAGGTCGTCTACGGCGCAAATGTGGGTGAGGACGGCATCTCGGAGGATAATAAATATGTACAGGCGCTTCGCGAATTTGCCGCGCGCTCGGGGCACGAGGTTATCAAGCTTTGCGCCAAGATCGAAGAGGAGCTAGTGGGGCTTAGCGACGAAGAAGCGCATGAGTTTTTAAGTTCGCTCGGCACGAATGAAAGCGGCCTGGAAAAGATCATCAAAACGGCATTTGCGAAGCTAAATTTGATCAGCTATTTTACCGCGGGCGTCGTCGAGGTGCGCGCATGGACGATCGTAAAAGGCTGGAAAGCACCAAAAGCCGCCAGCGTCATCCACAACGACTTTGAGCGAGGATTTATCAGAGCCGAAGTCATCGGCTACGATGACTACATCGCGTGCGGCGGCGAAAACCCGGCCAAAGAGGCGGGCAAAATGCGCCTAGAGGGCAAAGACTACGTCGTTCAAGACGGCGACGTGATGCATTTTAGATTTAACGTTTAAGGCGCAAAATCGGTCAAATTTGGCTTTTACAACTAAGCAGTTTTTTGTCCAAATTTGACTACTCTTGCTTTATACCTTGCGGCCATGTCTCTAAACGCGGGCAAAATAAATCCGACGCCTTTTTGTGCCGAAACTGCGCCCTAAGTTTTAGTCTTTTAAGGGCGCGGTTAAATTTAGCTCGGCGCGGTTTTGCCGCTCAAATTTGACTCGCGTAAGATTTAAGGAAAAATTTGAAAAAGATCATAGCCGTTTTCGTAACCGCGCCAAATTTACTCCGCACCCAAATAATTTTAAAGAATGCCAATGTCGCGCGATTTTAGTATATCGTCGCGCTACCAAGGCAGCACAAGACACGACAACCTACCCGTCCGATACAAACAGGACTGTGGCATACAAAGAAGCAAAACAGGTCAAATTTGAAAAACAAAACTAGTAAAATTTAACAAAGGAGCGCGATGATAAAACAGCTCTTGCTACTACTTTTTGCGTTAAATTTAGCTCTCACAAATTTGACGGACGAAGGTCAAATCGCCTACGACGCGGACGATGAACAAACTGCGGCAAAATTTTGGCAAAAAGCCTGCGAAACAGGCGAGGCGCGCGGGTGTGCAAGGCTTGGGTTTTTATATCAAAGCGGCAAAGGCGTAGAGCAAGATGACGAAAAAGCCGGTAAATTTTACCAAAAAGCCTGCGACGCGGGCGAACTAAGAGGCTGCGATAGCCTAGCTTCGCTCTGCCAAAACAGCGGCGAACACGCCAAAGCCGCCGCTGTTTTTAAGCAAGCCTGCGAAAAAGGATTTGGTTTAAGCTGCTATAATCTAGCTCAAATTTACGAAGCAGGCGTCGGCGTCGCGCCGGATGAAAGCAAGGCGCTAGACCTCTACGTAAAGGCCTGCGAGCGCGGATACGCCGTAGTTTGCTACTATCTAGGCGGTATGTACGCGGACGGCTGGGCGAGCAAAAACGACGAAGCCGCGAAAAACTCGAAAAACGCGCTCAAATTTTACTCGCTTGCGTGCGAGGGCAAAATTTACGAAGCGTGCGAGGCTTTGGGCAGGCTTTACGAGGATGGCGAGGCGGGTTTTGCGCAGGATATCAAGGCCGCTAGATCCTACTACGACAAGGCCTGCGCCGCAAATGCCTACAAATGCGAGGGTAGCGAGCGTCTGGACGAGCTACAGGGCGGCTGGGCGCAGTATCAAAGCGGGCAGTTTGAGGCGGCCTACGAGCTAGGCAAAGAGTCGTGCGACATGGGCGTAGCAAACGGCTGCGCGGCATTAGCGCAGCTCTACAAAAAGGGGCTTGGTGGAGTACGGCAAGATAGCAAACAGGCGGTCAAATTTCACGAAAAAGCCTGCGAGGGCGGCTTTGGGGCTTCTTGCGCCGAGCTTGGCGAGATGTTATTTCATGGGCGCAGCGTAAAAAAGGACGTTCCGCACGCGCTGGAGCTTTTTGAAAAGGCCTGCCTACTTTGGCGACTAGATGCCTGCGAGAGCCTAGCAGACGCGTATTTTGAGGGATTAGACGTGCCGCAAGATATAGCAAAAGCCTTTAACTTTTATGGGATCGCCTGCTACAACGGGCTAAAACCGGCCTGCACAAATCTAGGCGCAATCTACGAAAAAGGCGTAGGCGAAGCGATAAAAGCGGACGCCAGCGAAGCTGCGAGCCTTTTTAGCGAGGCTTGCGAGGCGGACGACGCGCGCGGGTGTCTAAATCTAGCGCGCCGTCTTGAAAGTAGCAACAAAAAACAAGCCGCCGCGCTACGCCAAAAGGCTCAAAAACTGCACGAAAAAGAGTGCGAGGCGGAGCTAGCTAAAAAGTGCATGGAGTTTAAAAAATCAACCGATAAAGGAGAAAAACATGAGTTTTAAAAAAGTTTCGTTTGCCGCCGTTGCGGCCGTTTGTCTATTTTTGGGCGGCTGCACCCAGCCTAGAACCACGCAGATAGAGCTGCCAAAAAGCGCGCTAGATAGCGTAAATCTACCAAACGAAGTAGCCATAGACGGCGAAAAATTCGTCTTAAAGCAAAAAAACGCAAGAACGGCTGAGTTTTATCTACCAAACGAAAAAGTGGGCTTTAAATGGACCAAACTAGTAAGCGTCACCGTCGATGAAAACGCCGATATCAACGAATACCAAAGGACCTTTATGACCGCGCTAAAAAGCGGGCAGTTTGGCAAAGCGGAGTATGATTTTAAGTCTATAAACGATAAAGAGTATCAAGCTTACACGATCTACTATCCGATCGCAGGCAACCCGGATTTTGACAACTACGAGATCAATCTAATCCACGTCAAGAGCCTTAACTGCGGGCTTAGAGTCACGCACTACGCGCTAAAGTTTCTAAACATCGCCGATAGAAGCAAATTTCACACGCTAATCAAGCAAAAAATGCCGATATTTTTAGCGCAACTGCCGCAAGTCGAGTGTAAATAAATTTACTTTCGGGCGTTATTTTTAGTTTTTTGCTAAATTTAGCGCCATTTTTGCGGACTAATTTTAAAATTTAGCCCGCAAACTGCGATAAATTTGATGCTTTGCTTGCACGGGCGGTTAAATTTGGCGAGCGTAACGGCTATAAATTTATGCCACTTTTGATTTTTGGCGGTAAATTTCGTGCTTCGTACTCGCTCGCTAAAGGCTTAAGCAAAACTACCCAAAGGAAAAACATGGAAAACGGTGGACTGGCGGTATATTTCGGAGAAAATTTGGCGCAAATTTTATCGCAAAAGATAAAGGCTGTTTATCCCAAATTTGACGCGCAGAGCTACTGCTGGCAAATCGCTGAAAGCACACCAAATTTCGGCTATTCGCAAAGAATATTGGCGCACGCAAAAGTGCTGAATGAACTTTTGCCGCCGAATTTTAAGCGCGCGGCGGAGATTTTGGTCGCGATTTTAGGCGAAAAAAACCCGAACGAAACGGGTATGTTTAAGCATTTTTACTGGACTTTGCCGCTTGCTAAATACGTCGAAATTTACGGCATAGACGACTTTGAAACCTCGATGAATGCGATTAAGGAAATCACGAAGCGCGGCACTGGCGAGTATGCGGTGCGCGCCTTTATCAAAAAATATCCGCAAGACTCGCTCAAAACCATGACGCAGTGGGCGTGCTCGTCAAATTTCCACCTGCGTAGGCTAGCGTCCGAAGGTCTACGACCAAAGCTGCCGTGGGCTAGTAAACTGGAGCTTTTCATTAGCGACCCAAGCCCCGTTTTTGCGGTGCTGGAGATACTAAAAGAGGACAATGTGCGCTTCGTGCAGCGCTCGGTCGCAAACAACGTCGCGGACTATCTAAAGGTAAATTTCGCCGCCGCAAAAGAGCTGCTCATGTGCTGGCAAAGCTCGCAAAACAAAAACACGCAGCAAATCATCCGTCACGCCACGAGGAAAATCAAAATTTAGCTTTTTGCGCAGATACGTAAGTCGGCGGCTAAATTTGAGATGCAAATTTTATAAACCTATAACGCATTTTATAAATAAAAAAACGGTTCAATCTGTCGCATAAAAAGTTGAGGCAAGCTTGATGATCGCCGCAGAAAAAGATCAAATTTACAACCGCTGCCCGAAATCAAATTTTAGCCAAACCCGCAACTATACGCAAATTTTAAAAGCCGCCGTGCTCAAATTTAAAGCAAAAACACCCAAGCAAATCCAAAAATCAAAGCGTCAAATTTAAGCCCTCACGCCCAAGCCGCAAGCAGTCGCGCGGTTTAAAAGTCAAATTTGCCAAAAACCGCGCAAAATAAAACTCCCGGCGCGCAAGCATCGTGTAAATTATCGTATGAAATGAGAATTTTAGGTCAAAGGAAAAAGAGCGAGATAAGTGCGTAGTGGTGGGGGTTTGAGATAAGATTTTTCTCATTTCAATGAAATTGACAAAGTGTTGAAAAGGGTTGCGAACAGTTGACAAAAATCATACACTTTGGCGACAGCGGTTAGAAAAGCGTAAAAAAGTGTTTAGAGCAGCGATAGAATGGGCGTTATGTCGCTTAAACAAAAAAAGCGCGAAAACGGTTAAATTTTTAGCCCTCGCCCCAAATACGCCATTATGAGCCATTGTATCCGCACCGCAAAATTCGGAGTGTCTTTTTTAAATTTTTGGCATTAAGGAACAAAAACTAAGCAAAAATGTTCCTTAATAAAACTTAATGTTCCTTAATTGGCATAAATAAAGCACTCACCGCGTATTTGATTAAGGAACATTGTGGCTATGAGAGCTATATGACGTTTCAACCTTAATAATATATTTTTTTATTAAGGAACATTTAGAATATTTTCATATTGATATTAAATTTGCACCTAACCTTACCGACTATTTTTAACTGATCTATTTCTTCATTCCTTAAAACAATGTCTTGATAAAAACTATTGAGCGACGTTAGTTTTACTTCTTTGTGTATCGCATCTCTCAAAAATTTCTTCATATATACATCTCCACCGATATTTGCTATAACCACGTCGCCGTTTTTTACCTCTGCATCCAGATCCACTACTACAGCATCGCCGTCTTGTGCAAATGGCTCCATACTATCGCCAAAAACTTTAATCACGTCATAGTTTTTAAAAGGTATTTTTAAAACCTGCTCCATAAAATCCCTTCCAACAGGGATTATGGAGTAATTTTGTTCATCATTATTAGAGCCGTAGCCAGCGCTTGCCGTTATGTTTTCAAAATACCTTAAACTAGCCTTGTCATTATAAGGTTTATTTACCTTATCAGCGCTTAGGCTGGCAAATTTTAATTTTACTGTCGAGGTTAAACCTTTTGAGCGCCATGTGGCGGCTGTATTCCTAGAATAGCCGAGTTTTTCCGCTACGTCTTCGAGACTATCGACCTTGAAAAACTTTTTCATATTTTCAAATATGACTTTATCTCTCTGGTTGTCCATATTGCCGCCTTTGATCAAAAATTTTAAAAAATAAGGTATTTTAACCTTGACAAATAAGGTTAAAATACTATATAATACTTTCAAACATTCGAAAAATTATATCTCATTTGAGATTAAAAGTTTCAAAGGTTTGAAAAAATAGTTCTTTAAATTTTCATTGTTAAGCGGATAAATCTATTTACCAAGGAAAGAGTTATGCGAAAGAGAGTAAACAAAAACGGTAATAAGCATTGCGTTATAGTCGAAAATGCTTATGGAATATTCGAGCGTAATGCGATCAATAGGCTAAAGGAGATTCGTCTTATAGCAAAAGCCATTAAAACTCTTATGCAGATGCCTAGATTTGAGGGCAAAGACGCCAGTATCGAAATTTTCGTAGATGAGATACTATGCGCTAGTAATCATCCAGAAACTCGCATAGAAAATCGCAAACGGAAAAATAAGAAACTAGCCCCAATCGGTCTATAGAGGCGCCGGCAAAAGATCTGTAGGATGTCGTCATATTAAACATGGCGACATCAAGTTCTTTATAAAAAAGAATAATCCTAGCCAAATGATAAAGAGCGCCGAACCTGATTTCTATTATCTTATCCGGCTGCTTATTTTTCATAAAGATTTTTCTCTGCGAAGGAGTTTTGCTGACGTATAGCGCAATATTTTTTAAAGACTCTGGATTGCAAGTAAACCACTCGTCGTTAAATTTCTTGCCCAAACCTTGCTTGAAAGCAGCTATTTCTTTTTTGGTCATTTCATCCAGTATCTCGTATATAAAACTACGAGAGTTGAGAGCGTATTTTCCAAGATCCATATTTAAGCCCTTTGTGAATTGAATTTGTGTGACAACATTATTTAACCACAAAGGGTTTAAATATCCGCTTAACAATGAAAAAGCAAGAAAGGAGCACTAAGTGATAAAGAAATACTTTACCGATAACTGCATAAGTATAAGGCAGTGGGCTAAAAAACACGATCTCAGCGAGCGCACTACCTATATGGTAATAAACGGCGAGGTGCTAGGCGAGAAAAACCATGCGACTTCAAGGAAAGTGTTTGAGGCGCTTTTATCCGAGGGCATAATCAAGGAACTTCCGAGCGCCCTAAAAAGCGAGCGAGAAGAGAGCAAGGCCAGCTAAATGATATATGTCGAGACTGCCGCGGCTGCTGAGATTTTTGGGGTATGTGATAGGGCTCTAAGGATTTCCGTTCAACGCAACTCCACCAAATACCCATTCATCCGCATAGAGGGCGCGGGCGCGAGAAGCCGCGGGGGCGTGAAGCTACTGTTTGCGGTGGAGATCGCCGGTGTCGATGCGGCGATAAACAGCGGAAAAATAGATAAAGATATAGACGTATACTTGCAAGATAGCGCGCAAGAGTGCGGATATAGAGCCGTGAAATTTAGCGAATTTTCACGGGCGGATGAGGCCTTTAGGGTAAATTTGGGAAATAACGCATCCGTCCGTCCGTTAAAGTTCGTTAAAGGAGAAGAGTATGGAAGCGGGCGAGATAATAATGCTGCTATCGCTAACGATCTTGTTAGTAGGCGCGATAGGAGCCGTGGGGCTAGTGGTGCTCGGGATACTGGCGCAAGTCAAGGAAATGAGGAAGTAAACGCCGTTTATACGGTCTCTAACCTAGAGGAGTTAAAAAGTGGAAGTATTGGTTTGGATCATAGTGGCGACCTTGCTGCTGGGCGGAAAAATAAAAATCTCGACGCCGTCGCTAATCGTGATCTGCGCCACCATAGTTCTAGTGAAGATAATAGAGCGGCTCTAGCTCGCAAAGCCCTAGATAAATCCGAAGTCCTAGGCTACGCCAAGCTATACGGCGTAAAGGCCGCGGCGCAGGCTTTCGGGGCAAAAGAAAAGAGCATATACCGCTGGCAAAAAGAGTTTGCCCAAAAAGGCGGCGAGGCCCTGGAAGATAAAAGAGGCGGGACGTCGAAAGCTAACGCAAAAATGATAAAGGACGCGATACTGTCCATCGGAACGGCGCAAAAGACCAGCTGGTGGATGGAGTATTGCCGCAGATACGCGCTATCTAAGGGATTGAATTTCGATATGTTCGCGCCCCTTAGCGCCGATATTAGCCGCTCGACCTTTTTGCGCCACGCTTCAAATATAGCCAGCAAGGACTACGAGGTCAGGACCTTTTTACGCGCGGGCAGGGACGGACTAAACACAAACATATCCATAAAACGCAACTACCTCAAGGTAAACGAGGAGTGGCAAGTAGACGCTACTCCGTATGATTTCATGTGCCTTGACGAAAATGGCGAGCCTGTGCGCTATACGGCCGTGGGCATCATAGACGTAGGCGGCGAAATGCGCGTATACGACCTGTGCGACAGTCCTAACGGATATGCCAACGTGCGGCTTTTGAAAAAAGCGCTTAAAGAGATGGGGCGCCCAGGATACATAAAGGGCGACCACGGGAAGGACTATGTGGGTAAGCACTTCCAAGGGGTGCTAAAGCGCCTTGGGGTGCAATACGCAAAAGCGCCTAAATTTACCGGCAAGGCAAAAGGAAAGATAGAAAGATGTCATAAGGAGATACAGGATTTCTTCGAGGGTTTACCGGGCTTTTTAGGACATAACGTAGGCGACAGGGCGCTGAGGGAAAAGCAAGCCGAGGATAAAGCCGCGATGCTAAGCGGAGCTAAAACCAACATCAAAAACCTAATGACGCGCGATCAGATGCAAACGATGATGGATAGGTGGTGCGAGAGCTTCAAAGGAAGCGAAGAGATAGAGAAATTCAGCTTTGACGAAAGGGTTTTCGGAAGAAGCGAAGAAAAAATCTTGCAGGCCGAGGGATTTAGCATAAACGGGCTTAAATTTACCGACCTTGAAGTGTTTAGGCACGCAAAAATAGGCGATAGGCTCGAAACCATCGAAAATATAGACGACGCCAGCGTCTATCACGTCTATAAAGACGGAGAGTATATCTGCGACGTGGTGAATCAAGACGTAGCCAAAATGTCCGCCGAAGAGGTCAAGGCGGCGCAAAAAGAATACGAAAAGCGCGTTATCCGCCCGACCAAAGCGTATATCCGCTCGCTACAAAACGAGAAGGACGGATACTATAAGGCCGATGCCGAAAGAAGACTCAAAGAGGCAAGAAAAGGCAAGGCCGAGGTCATTAAAAAAGACGAGGCCAAGGTGGTAAGCAAGATAGAGCAAGAGGCCTCCGTAGGCAATAACGTCATCTACCTACCCGATCCCGCAGACGCGATCAAGA
>CAUSAR010000039.1:0-18085 GCA_963529735.1 uncultured Campylobacter sp. | reverse complement strand
TTGCCGTCTGCTTTTGCGGTGCAGTTGGTTAAATTTATCCGAACTATCAGGCGCTCAAGCTCGCCCGTAAGCGCGTCCAGCTCGGCTAGCAGTGCCTTTGGCTCTTCGCTTGGTTTCTCGCCCTCTTGCACCTTCGCGTTGTCTGCGAGCCTTGATTTTAGCTGCTCGATGCGTTTTTGTATGTCGGCGCGCAGTATCAGCGCCTCGGCTAGTTTCATTTTCGTCCTTTTTAAATTTATCTGCCGCCGCCAAGCTGCCTATCCCAGCCGTAGTGCGGCGAATACGGGCCGTAGAGCAGGCAGTCTCGGCAATCGGTACTAAACAAAATCGCGTCCGCACGCGCCGAGAGGTCAAAGCTCGCGTCCGAGACCGAGTCTGCGATCTGTTTAACTAGCGCGGAGACTAGCATGCCGATGAGGTTGCCGCCGCCGTCGCCCGAGTCGTTTGCTGCAGTCGCGCTTTTTTGCCAGAGCACGGCGCCGGTGTTTAGATCCACTAGAGTCGCCGCTACGCTCACGCGCGTGACGCTGCTAATGAGCATATACGAGGTGCCGTAGTCCGCGACGTTTAGATACAGCGCGGCATCAGCGCCAAATATTTGCTTTAGCTTGTACGTGGAGACTTGTGCGATCTCCGCCGCGTCGTAGATGCCGTTGTTTTTGAAGGTCTCGTTTACGAGCGCGGGCGAAAATATGTAATATCCCGCCTCGCTAAGCGGATAGAGCGCGTTTGCCAGCACCGCTGCGGAGGCCTTTATCTCAGACGAGTCGCTGGTGGGCATCATTACGACGATCGAGCGAGGCTTGGTCTGTAAAAACGCCGAGTAGTCGTAAACCTCGGGCTGCGAGCCTGCGCACGCTCCCAAAAACAGCACCGCAAGTGCGCCAAGGAGCGCCGATTTTATTTTATTTTTCATTTTTGGCTTCCTTTTGCGGTCTTGCTCGTTTTGGCAGGCTTTGTTTGCTTGTTTTTCAAATTTTGCTCGCTTAAATTTGAGCTCTCGTCGTTCAAATTTGACGTGCCCGATTTTTCCTGTGACTGCGAGCCTAAATTTGCATCTTTAGTGTTTAAATTTGCCGCCGATTTGCCCGCTGCACCCGCCGTTTTGCCGTTTTGATTTAGCAAAAACATCGCGTAGTCGTGCGACTCAGGATAGAGCTCGGCTTCTTTTTCGACGTAGGCTTTAAATTTCGCCCCGTTTCCTTGCGAGAGATAGAGCAGGCCTAGATGCGCGTATAGTCCCGGCGGGACTTTGGCGGCTCTTTGATAGGCTTTTTGCAGGCTCTCCTCAAGTGCTGCGATCTGCGCGCCCGCGTCGCCCTCTTCGCTTAGGTACTCATAGACCGAGCCCGTGTATGCGCCGTCCCAGTAGTATAGCTGCCTAGGAGAGTCGTCCGCACAGCCAGATAATAGCATGGCAGCGGCGGAGGCGAGCGCGAAATTTGCTAGAGTTTTAAAGCGCAAAATTTATCCTTATTTCGCGTTAAAAGCGCCGCTTTCAAGCCCGCGCGTTAGGTTGTTTACGGCCTCGATGATGGCTAGGCTTAGTACCTTGCCGTTTAGCGTCGAATCATAGCCTGCGCTACCGCCAAAGCCCAGTACTTCGCGGTTTGAGAGCTCGTACTCGCCAGCGCCCTGAGTGGAGTAGATCACCTCGGAGTTTTTCACGTCTACGACGTTAAGATTTACCTTCGCGTAGGCGGTTTGGGTTTTGCCTTTGCCAAGGATACCGAAAAGCTGGTGATCGCCCGTAGTTTTGCGGCCAAACTCCGTTACGTCGCCCGTGATGACGTATCTTGCGCCCTTGATATTTTGCGCCTCTTTGCTTAGCGCGCTTTCTTCTTTGATGGCGCGCATGTTGCTGCGGTCAAGCACCGAAAAGCGCCCGCTTTGCTGTAAATTTGAGATTAGGATGGTTTGGGCTTGGTTGCCTAGTCTATCCTCGCCGTCTGAAAATACGCCGTTTTGGTATGATGACTGGTTGCTAAAGCGGCCGATCGAGACGGCGATCTTTTGTCCTTGATAGGCGGTGTTTATGGTTTGAACTTTTGGCGTTTCGACTACGCGAGATCGCTCCGTCGCGCAGCCGGTTATTAGCATCGCAGCGCACGCGGCTAGTAAAAATTTTACGTTCGTTTTCATATCGCTCCTTTAAATTTTGATTTGCATTATTATCTTACTATTTTTAGCTTAAAAAATTTTAACCTGCCTAAAAACTTAAGCCGCGGCATCGGCCGGGTCAAATTTGATTATAAAATTTCCGCCTCTTTGCTTGCGTTTACCGAGCTTAGCGCGATGCGGTCGCCCGGTTTTAGCTCGCTTAGATTTACCGTTTTGCCGCCCTTGCGCACTCGGACGAAATTTGAAATCTGCGCGAAAAAGGACTCTTGCTGCGCGTATGCGGCGCGGGCGAGCTTGAGCGCGTTTTCAAATTTGAGCAGTTTGGTTTGCGCGGCGGCGTCTAAAGCCTGCCGTAAATTTAGCAAAATTTGCTCCTTACGAGCGATTTTTTGCGTGAGGCTAGCTTGCGAAAATCTCGCTCTCATCATCGCTAGAGCGTTAAATTTACGCTCCCAAACGCGCATAAAAGCCGCGTCCGCCGCCTCGCTTAGCCTATCTATGCTTTGCATTAGCTCGCCCGTATCAGGCAGTAGCGCAGCCATCGCCGCGCTTGGTGTCGGGGCGCGAAAGTCCGCCGCAAAGTCGCTGATCACGTAATCAATCTCGTGCCCGACGGCCGATATCACGGGCGTGCGCGCCGCGTAGATCTCTCGGGCTAAATTTTCGTCGTTAAAGCACCACAGATCCTCTCTGCTACCGCCTCCTCGCGCCAGCACGATCGCGTCAGCTCCGCTTGCGTCGGCTTTTTTTAGCGCGCGTATGAGCGAGGCGGGCGCGGTTTCGCCCTGCGTTAGCGAGTCAAAAACTAAAATTTCCGATAGCGCCCAGCGCTGCGAAGCGATACGCAGCATGTCTTGCAACGCGGCTGATGTTTTTGAGGTAATAAGCGCGATTTTGCGCGGAAATTTGGGTAGCGGTTTTTTGCGCGAGATATCAAAAAGCCCTTCGCTCTCAAGCCGAGATTTTAGCTGTTTAAATGCAAGTTCGAGCTCGCCCTCGCCGCTTGGGCGTATCAGGGTTGCGATAAACTGATAGCTGCCGCTTGGCGAGTAGAGCGAAATTTTGCCGTAGAGAGCGACTTTCATACCGTCTGCGACGTCAAATTTGAGCTTAGCGGCGTTAAATTTATAAATGACCGCTGAGATCGCGGCCTTTTCGTCTTTTAGCGTGAAGTACCAGTGACCCGAGCCGTGCCTCACTAGCCGCGAGATCTCGCCCTCTACCTCGACGTAGGAAAACGTCGTCTCAAGTAGCGTTTTAGCCTGCTCGTTTAGCTCGCTTACGCTTAGCACTCACGGGCCTTTTGCGCGATGAAAAGGGTAGAAATATCCATCGAAAAGCTCTTGCAAAGGCGCATCTCAAAGCCCGCGCTAGCGAGTTCGCCCGCAAAGCTTTTGGCGTCTAAAAAGCCCTCGATCGAGCTTGGCAGATACTCGTAGGCTTCTTGATTTTTGGAGATAAAACCGCCGATTTTAGGCAAAATTTTACTTAGATAAAAGTCGCGAACGCCGGTTAAAATCCCGCTTTTTTTACGTTTGGTAAACTCAAGCACCACGACATATCCGCCCATTTTTAGCACTCTGTTAAACTCTCTTAGCGCGGCTTCTCGCTCGACTACGTTTCTGATGCCGTAGCTGATGCTAAGAACGTCCACCGAGCCACTATCAAGCGTCGTTTGCGTCGCTAGCGCTTCGATAAATTTAAACTCGGGAAATTTTTGCTTAGCGACCGCGAGCATGCCGCTTGAGGGATCGACGCCGATTAGATTTTCGATTTTTGCGTTAAACTCGCCCGCCGTCTTTTGCCAAAAACCCATCATATCGCCCGTGCCGCATGCGACGTCTACGATATTTACGCTTGAGTCTTTGAAATTACCTAGCACCGTTTTGCACGCGATCTTGCGCCAGCTCACGTCCGCGCCCATGCTCAGCACGCGGTTGGCTAGATCGTAGGTGGGTGCGATATCGTTAAACATCTGAACTATTTTTTCTTGTTTTTCCATTTTTTCTCTTTAGATATAGTAGATTTTTAAGCCGCGCGAAAGCTTTGTGAGGCTTTTTAAAATTTTAGGCTTTGAGTCTAAAATTTCGCTTCGCAGCTCGTAGATTTTTTTGTAAATTTTAGCTTGGAGTTTGTCTATGCGCTTTTGCTCAGCGCCGCTTTTTACGTGCGCTAGCAGGCCTAGCCAGATGTCGGCGTCTTGTAGCGAGCCGAAAACTTCTTGTAAAATTTTGCTCTTTTTAAAGCACTTTTTAGCCGCAGCAAAGCCAAAACCGCCGCCGAAAATCTCGCTTAGATACCTTAGCCTTTTTATCTCGATGCGGCACTTGTGAAACTGCGCGTTTTGGGTGGTTTGGCTTAAATTTGAGAGAGATTTTTTAAGGCGTAAAATTTGAGCTCGCATGGATTTTGCCGCGAGTTTTTTTATCGGCGCGTCTCCTAGCTCGCCTTTAAAAAAGTCGCTTCCCTCGCGTAAAAATACCTCCCAATCGCGCAAAATTTCGTTCGTTTCGTCGCTTTGTAGCTCGGCTTGGACGCTTTTGGCTAGGGTTATGCTTAAATTCTCCAGCTCGCTAGCTAGAGTTTCAAAGCCTTTTTGGCTTTGCAAAAACTCGCAAAACACGTCTATATCGCGTTTTTGGTTAGTTAGCTCGGCTAGTTTTTTAAAATTTAGCAAAAAATAACAAGCTGTTTTTCGGTCGAAAACGGGAGTGAAAATTTTGAGCAAAGAGCGTGTTTTGCGTAGATTTATACGTATCTGATGTAGTGCCTCGGCGTCGCTAGAGTTTGCGTACTCGTTTAGGTGCTTGCTAAGCAGCGTAAATATCTGAAAAAACACCGTCCGCATCGCATCCATCGCGCCGATGTAGCTCGGTAAATTTAACTCCAGCTCGGGGCTGTTTTGTAAAATTTCAATGCTCTTTTGCGCGTCGAATTTACCCTGTGGCAAGCCAAAAAGCGCTAAATTTTTATTTTTATAGCGCTCATCCTCCGTGACCTCGCTAGCTATGTGCGCGGCGATAAACTCGGACAGGCTAAACTCTGCCGCCTCGCGCTCGCTAGCAAACTCGGCCTCTAAAGTCACAAGCCCCTCTAAAGCGCCGTGAAAAATATCGACGTTGCAAGCGGCGCCGTCAAGCTTAAATAGAAATCTCGTTTTTTTTATAGGAGCGGCGACTGCGTTTTTTAGGGCTTTTTTAAAGCTTTTGGCATCCGTTTCGCCCTCTTTTTCCTCGCGCGTTAGACCGACGCCCGATTTTTGCGTGATCGTAAAAACGCCTGAAGCCTCGCGAAATCTAATCTCCTCAAGCGGAGTGATTTTGACGTAAATTTGCGTCACCTCTTTTTGCTCGGTGCCGATATCGCGGGCCTTTAGCTCGTTTATGACGGCGGCGTCACGCAGGATAAATTTACGCTCGATCTCTATCAAATTTCGCTCCTTAATATGAAAAATTGTATCAAAAGGTAGCTTAAAGTGTAAAATTTGCGTCCTTTTGCCGCCACCCTTGCGACGCGAAATGATTTTTTAACGCAAATAACGCTAAAATCAGATCAAATTTGAAAGGAGTTTGGATGAATAGAAAGCTAAATTTTAGCGCGGGCCCTTCGGCTCTGCCTCTTGGCGTGCTCAAGCGCGCGCAAAGCGAGCTAACCGACTATCAGGGCAAGGGCTTTTCGATAATGGAAATCAGCCACCGAAGCAAAATTTTTGAAGAGGTGCACTACGGTGCGATGGCGAAGGCGCGCGAGCTATACGGTATCGGCGAAGAGTATGACGTGCTATTTTTGCAAGGCGGCGCGCATTTGCAGTTTGCGATGATACCGCTAAATTTAGCCGCCAAAGGCGTCGCGCAGTATGCCGACACGGGCGTCTGGACGAGCAAGGCGATCAAAGAGGCCGCAAACGTGGGCGTAGCCTACGAAGTAGTCGCCAGCAGCAAGGAAACCTCCTACGACCGCATACCCGAGGTTAAATTTAGTGATGACGCCGCATACGGCTATGTCTGCACGAATAACACCATCTACGGCACGCAGTACCGCGAGCTGCCTCGCTCCAAAGCTCCGCTAGTAGTCGATGCGTCGAGCGATTTTTTCTCGCGGCCGGTTGATTTCACGGACGTGGGGCTGCTATACGGCGGCGCGCAGAAAAATGCCGGCCCAAGCGGCGTAACCGTCGTCATCATCCGCAAAGATATGCTGGAGCGAGCCTGCATGGAGCGCACTCCGACGATGCTTCGCTATGACACGCACGCGTCGGCCGCGTCGCTATACAACACGCCTCCGACATTTGGCATATATCTGCTAAATTTGACGCTGGGCTGGGTGCAAGAGCAGGGCGGTCTAGCGGGCGTAAACCGGATCAACGAGCAAAAGGCGGCGCTGCTTTACGGCGCGATCGATGGTTCCGGCGGCTTTTACAAAGGTCATGCGCAAAAAGATAGCCGCTCGCTGATGAACGTTAGCTTTACCATCGCAAACCGCGAGCTGGAGGCGGCCTTTATCGCCGAGTCCGAAAATGCTGGCATGCTGGGTCTAAAAGGGCACCGTCACGTAGGCGGTATCAGAGCCTCGATATACAACGCCGTAAGCATCGAAAACGTGCGAACTTTGGCTGAGTTTATGAAAGAATTTGCAAGGAAAAACGGGTAAATTTGACTAGATGCGCCGCTCGAATTTGGATTTGCTTCGGGTAAATTTAAACTCGGGGGTTTAAATTTGGTGCGCGCCAAATTTTGCTTTTTACTCAAATTTAAGCGGCTTTGGCTTGACGGCGGTCGCTTAAATTTGCTTTGGTTTTACGGCGAGCTGATCTAAATTTGCCGAGTTAAATTTAGCTCTCGCTCGCCTTTTGTTATGCATTTTAAATTTGACTGCGTGAAGCGAAATTTGGAGAAAATTTGCGCAACTACGACGAAAATTCGATAATCATAAACGATTATGGCGCGCTATTTTTGGCGGGATGGTATATTATTCTTTTCTCGATTCTCGGTTTTGGATTTGCTTTTAGCGATTATGAGCTTTTACACCGCATTTATCTTAATTGCTTTGCCTGCATATCTTGTATTATCCTTCCTGCACGATACTTATATTTTCGCGCCGCGAGTTTTTAAACAAAAGCCGAGCTTTTTTAGATTTTCTAGCGAGCAAATTTATCATATAGAGTATGTCTACGTAGACAAAGTAGAGAGCGAGGAGAAGATTGCGTTCGTCAAAGACGTGGAAAAGGTCTATTTTTGCGTTATTAGCGAACTTGATAGCTGATACGGCAGGTTCCACTTTTTTACACCGTATCAGCTCTATAAAAAGTCCTCTATCGGCGTGCATTTTAATAAAACGAAAGACTTTATAAGATATCTTTTGGTTTATTTGATATTTGCGCTGCCGTTTAAAATCTATAAACTCAAAAAATCCGGCGAACCGCTATGGCTACTGCGTAAAAATTTCGTCATCAGGATGAAAAATAGAAATTATTTTTTGGTAAATTGCTATAGCAGGGATGATTATTTTGAGCTGTTGCGGTATTTTCGGGCAAACAAAATCCCCGTGGAGGACAAGACGAAATTTATGCCGCAAGCTCAAAGGTCTGCGATATTTTTCGAGGACAAGCATGAGGTCTGGAGCGACGATCCAAACGATACGGAAATACCAAAAGACGACTGGAAGCGCAAGATGAGGCGGTTTTTTAGCTTAGAGTAAATTAGGCTTGAGTTTTTTGTCAAATTTGCATATAAAATTGCTTTTAGTTGTCGCGCGGCTTTTGCCTCTTAAATTTTTTATCAAATTTTGCCGCTCTAATTAGCCCCTAACAAACGCAAATTTTACAAATAAAATCATCTTTTTATCTCCAAATTTATCTTACCGTTTGCCTCTGAAAATTTATATTCCAGTCCGTCCGAGCGATAGCTTATGCTTTTATTCTCGCAAATTTGCTTCTCGCGAGATGCTATCTTTTCTAGCATCGGCGGCAGCTCCTTGGCGATCAAAAGCTTGATGGACATCTCCAGGCCGTGCGTTAGTTTTTTGAGAAACCTGCCGTCAAGCTCGCTCTCGTCTTTTATCATATGCAAGGTCGCGTCAAAGCCGAGTTTGCGTAGCTCCTCGTAGAGCTGTATTTTCTCCTCGGGCGGCGCGCAGTGGTCGTTTACGGCGCAGTGGTAGCCGACATAAATAGGCTTTGGATACTCGCTTTGGACTTTTAGATGCGCGGCGTCTAGGGCGTTTCGTATATCTTCGCGCGCCTGCGAGAAATAGCGAGGCGAGGATTTATCCAGTAGCGTCCACATCGTTTTGGTAAAGACGTAAATTTTGATATTTTTAAAATATATATCGGTCGAGTATTCGCGAAATTTGAGATAATCCGCCTCTTTGCCTAGGCCTATGAGCTCCCAGTTTAGCTTCGCGTAGCTGCTGTTGTCGATGAGTCCGTCTACGAGCCACGGCGCAAATTTGGCCGCTAAGGCGTTTATGTAGGCTCCGTGCGAACTGCCGACTAGGACCACGGGCAGCTCGTTTATATCGGTCACGGCTTTAAACGGTGGATCTACCTTGATAAAAAGCGCTGCATTTATCACGTCTTGAGCCTGCATAACGCCGAAATTTTGATATTAGTTTTTGGTCGGTTGCAGCGTTACGGATATTTCTAATTTAAAATCGCTCGGCAAACCGCCGCTTGATTTTATATTGCCCAAGTAGTCATCTAGCACCGAAAGCGCGTCGTAGCTGATATCGCTTGGGATTTCTATACCGATTTTCGAGCATTTGTTTTTTCAGGATGATTTTGTCTAAATCGTTTAAAAAATAGGTTGCCCCCGTTTGCGGTCTGTTGCCGATGCAGTGGTAGTTCGGACTCGCTACCGCTACGTTAAATTCGCTAGCTACGAACTGCGCTAAGTGCTCTCTATAGTTTTCGTTCGCATCGCCGCCAAGCCCAGGCACGATGAGAACTAGGGCTCTAGCCGGCTTTTCGTCGTCGTAGCAGAGCTTAAACTCAAGTAGCGAATCTCGCTTTAGGCCAAGCTCTACATCACCGCAGGATAATATCTTGTTTTTTTATTATACGCATGCTTGGCTAAATTTGATAAATTTTAATTGCTGACGGAGGTTTTTGTGTTGGTTATTGTTGTTGGGTTATGAAATTGATTTAAATTTGATAGTAGTCTATCTGTTGAAATTATTTTTCGTAGCTTTCGCCGCCGAATTTTAACAGCGCCGAGCCCCAAGTAAAGCCGCCGCCAAATGCGTCCAGTAAAAGCAAATCGCCTTTTTTAAGTCTACCCGCTTCGTATGTGTCATTCATTGCCATAGGTATAGAGGCTGAGCTTGTGTTGCCGTATTTTCCGACGGTTACGACGCACTGTTCGTTTGTAAAATTTAAGCGTTGCTTGACTGCTTCGATGATACGTAAATTTGCCTGATGAGGTATGAAAAGATCGATTTTATCGCTTGAAATTTGATTTTTTTCTAGGATATCTACGACGTCTTTAGTTAGCGTCTGTACGGCGATTTTAAAGACTTCGTTGCCCGACATCTTGATAAATTTCTCTTCTCCGCCCGGAGTTATGAGTAGGTTTGCGTAGTTGCCGTCGGCTGCGGTGTGAACGTCGATTATTTCGTTTTCTTCGCTAGCGCTTACGACCGCGGCACCTGCTCCGTCGCCAAATAGTATGCAAGTAGTTCTATCGTTCCAATCGACGATTTTACTTAGCTTCTCGGCTCCGATTATCAATACATTTTTTTTGCTTCCGCTTTCAATTAGTGATTTTGCAAGCTCAAGCAAGTAGATAAAGCCCGTGCACGCTGCGCTTATATCAAATGCCGTAATGACATTTATGCCTAAATTTTTAGCGATTTTACACGCCGTTGAGGGCATACAAAAGTGATCGGGCGAGATGGTTGCGCAAATAACGGCATCGATATCTTTTGCTGTTAAATTTGCTCTTTCAAGCGCTATTTGTGCCGCTTTCGTGCCAAGATCGCTCGTATCTTCATCCTGTGCTATGCGTCGTTGACTAATACCTGTACGCTTAACTATCCACTCGTCGCTGGTTTCCACCATTTTTTCAAGATCGAAATTTGTTAAAATTTTAGGTGGAGCGTATGCAGCTATGGATATTAGCGAGGCTTTTGGCATTAAATTTTTCTTTGTAATTTCATTTTGCGAAGTGCGAAAGCTCGTCTTCGATGACTTTGTTTATATCGGAGTTTGCGAATTTTAGAGCTTGAAATATCGCATTTTTGATAGCTTTTGGTGTGCTTTTACCGTGGCTTATTATGACGCAGCCGTTCACGCCAAGTAGCGGTGCGCCGCCATATTCGTCGTAATCGACTTGCTGTTTTAGAGTTTTAAAAACTTTTTTCATGAGAAGCGAACCGGCTATGGCAACCGGGGATTTTTTAACATGTTTTTTGATGATTTTTGTTATAGCGTCGGCTACGCCTTCGCTTGTTTTTAGTAGGATATTTCCGACGAAACCATCGCAAATTACCACATCGACGCTTCCGTCAAAAACCTGATTTCCTTCGGCGTTGCCTACGAAGCTATCAAGTTTTGAGATCATTTCAAAGGCTTCTTTCGTTGCCTCGTTACCCTTACTGCTCTCTTCACCGTTAGACAAAAGTCCTAGTTTAGGGGATTTTATTTTTAAAATCTCTTTTGCGTAGGCTTCGCCCATTATCGCAAATTGAAATAGGTGCTCGGGCCTGCAGTCCACGTTTGCGCCGACGTCCAAAACTAGCGTGTTGCCGCCGGTTACGTTTGGCATTAGTGTTGCTATCGCCGGGCGCAAGACGTTTTTTAGTCGCCCGACTCGAAGCGTGGCAAGACTCATCGTAGCTCCGCTGTGTCCTGCCGAAACTACGGCCATAGTTTGTTTGTTTTTAAGTAGCTCGATAGCCTTAAAAATACTGCTTTCTTTTCGCTTTAATGCATCGGTGGCGCCGTCGCTCATAGAAACAACCTCGTCGGCTTGAATAAATTTTACGTATTGTTTTAAATTTTGCGGAACGAGGCTTTCTAAAATTTTCGTATCGCCTACCAAAACGGCTTCAAATTTTACTTCTTTTAAAGCCTCGATCACGCCGCCGATAATAGGTTGCGGACCGAAGTCGCCGCCCATCGCGTCAATGCAAATGCTGGTCATTTGTATTAATACTCTCCGGTAGTTTTATTTACGCGGTGAGGCATTTTCCATGAGCCGTCTTTATCTTTTACGGGAACCGGAAGCGTTACTTTATAGTGCGTTCTTCTCTTTGCCGCGCGAGTATGACTTACTCTTCGTTTAGGTACTGCCATTTTATTCTCCTTTATAGATTTTTACATTTATCACAATAAAAATAATCGCTCTTAAAAGCTTCTATTTCGCTTGTTAGTACTTCTTCCAAATTTATAAAACCGTCGAAAAACTCGACTACATCGTCGAGGTTTTCTTCTTTGTCTTTATAAATTCCGTCGCTTAATATCAAATTTACATCTTCATCAAGCTTTAAATTTATATCTTCGCCGCATCGGTCGCAGTTGTGAGCTATCTCGCCTACGATTTTACCTTTGCAACTAACCAAATTTTGGTTTATTTTTCCTAGTTCGCCGTTAAAAATCAGTCCGTCCGAGTTTAACTCAAACGGCATTTGATTGTTTGCGATTTTGGCGAAAGATATTTTCAAAATTTAACCTAAAAATTTAGCAAATTTCTCTTGTCGCAAAGAAAAACGCAATCTCGTTTTTAGCGTTTTCTAGGCTGTCGCTACCGTGAACGGCGTTTGCGTCGATACTCTCGGCAAAGTTGGCTCTTATTGTGCCAGGTTTTGCTTCTTTCGGATTGGTCGCACCCATTAGATCACGGTTTTTAGCTACCGCATCGTCGCCCTCAAGAACCATAACTACGACCGGTCCGCTCACCATAAAATCAACTAAATCATTAAAGAAAGGTCTATCTTTGTGAACTGCGTAGAAAGCTTTTGCGTCGCATTTGCTTAGTTTGACTTTTTTCATAGCGGCGATTCTTAGTCCGTTGCTTTCGAATCTATCCACGATTTTTCCGATAACGCCCTTTTTTACGGCATCAGGCTTAATAATAGAAAGCGTTTGCTGCATAAAATTTCCTTTTTGTGATTTTTATAAGGCGGTGATTATATCAAAAAAAAATTAAAATTCAAAATAAGCCCAAAATGCGGGCTTAAATTTATTGTATTACCGCGGTTGAGCCCATGCGCATATCGGCGGTTATCTCGGCGCGAGAAGGCTGTCCTGCAAAAGGAGCATCCCAAACGATGCAACCGTCGGTCGGACAGGCTGAGGCGCATGCCGGCTCGTCGTTAAATCCTACGCACTCTACGCATTTATCCGCATAGACGTAGTATGCGTCCTCGCCGGTCGGATTATCCGCGTCGTCTACGATAGCGCTCGTCGGGCACTCGTCGATGCATGAGCCGCAACTTATGCAAATATCTGTTATTTTTACTGCCATTTTTTATCCTTTTTGGTCAAAATTTTCGCAAGAATATCAAAAACTAAGTAAATTTGATATTAAATTTTTGCGTTAAATTTAAAAACGAAAAAGCTAAATTTTTAGCTCTTTTTAATTTTTAGATGATATAATTTCGCTACAAATAAAAATTATTAAGGAGAAAAAATGTTAGTAACAAAAAAAGCACCTGACTTTACGGCTGCAGCGGTTTTAGGAAGCAATCAAATCGTAAACGATTTCAACCTATATAAAAATATCGGCGAGAAAGGCGCGGTAGTATTTTTCTACCCTATGGACTTTACTTTCGTTTGCCCTAGTGAGATCATCGCATTTGATAAGAGATACGATGAGTTTAAAGCTCGCGGTATCGAAGTCATCGGAGTTTCAACGGATAACCAATTCTCTCACTTCGCGTGGAAAGAAACTCCGGTAAACAAAGGCGGCATCGGCCAAGTTCGCTTCCCACTAGTAGCCGATATGACGAAGTCTATCGCTCGCGGTTTTGACGTACTTTTAGAGGATGCGGGCGTCGCGCTTCGCGGTAGCTTCTTGCTTGATAAAGACGGCACCGTTCGCCATGCGGTTATCAACGACCTTCCGCTTGGAAGAAACATCGACGAGATGATAAGAATGGTCGATACGATGCTATTTACGAACGAACACGGAGAGGTTTGCCCTGCCGGTTGGAACAAAGGCGATAAAGGCATGAAAGCCGATACCGCAGGCGTCGCGGACTACCTATCTCACAACGCAGACAAACTATAATCATCTAAATTTAAGGGCGAGCTCTCGCCCTTATTGATCCTTTTTAGATTAAAATATCGCAAATTTAATACAAAATATCAAAAATTAAATCAAAAAATAAGTTTTTTTTACTATAATCTAGCTTAAAATTCAAATTTATTCGGAAGGACTTATAATTCAAATGAACGGTACGTATAACGACAGCTCTTTTATGCGCGAGGACGCAGTGACCGTATTTGCCAGAGTACGAAACGATAACCGCCAAGTACACTTTCTAAATCTTTACAATGGCGTAAAAGTCGAGTGTATGGGCGAAGTAGAGCATATAGAAGACGATACGGTCGTCTGCAAGGTAGCATTAGAGCAAATTTTGGCCATGAAAGAGGAACAAAACGCCTATATCGTACGCGATGAATATTTTTCCGAAAATTTAAGGGCGGATATCATCGGATTTGATCTTGCAAATTTGACCGTAACGCTACAAAATTTCACGTATATGCAAAATTTGCACGCGAATTTAAGAAAGCATCAGCGCGTATATCCGGATCGTTACACCAAGGTGATCCTCACACAAAACGGTAGCGAAATACAGGGCAATCTATACGACATCTCAAGGGGAGGCCTAGGCATCGTTAGCTTGGATGACGGCGGATTTAAAGAGGGCGAGCTTATAAATGCTAAATTTGAGCTATGCATACCGGACGAGGCTAGCGGCTCTAATAAAAACATAAAAATAGATACCGATCTAAAACTTGTCGCAGCGCTAAAATATAAGGGCGCGATGAGATATTGTTGTCAGCTAGCCGATAAAGACGGCGCAGGCGAAGATATAGCAAAATTTACTAAAAAACGCGTAATAGAAACTCTTGAAGAGCTCAAAGAGCAGATAAAAACTTACCAATAAATTTAACGCAAAACTAAAAGGCGAGCCCCGTGCTTGCTTTTTTAAATTTTACCCGTTTCGATTTCAAATTTACCCCGCAGCTTCACCCGAAATTTAAACAAAAATCAGTAAAATAGCCCAAAATCTACAAGGAAATTTTATGAAAACCATCCAAGAAAATTTAAAGCTATTTTACGTCGGTCTCAAAGACAAAGAGCCGTTTTTTTACAAAAACAAAGACCTCACGACTCACGCGGCCATCATCGGCATGACCGGTAGCGGTAAAACCGGCCTTGGTATCGGCATCCTAGAAGAAGCCTGCATCGACAATATCCCGACCTTTATAATCGACCCAAAGGGCGATATGACAAACCTTGCTTTGGCCTTCCCACAGATGCGCGCGCAGGATTTTGCGCCCTACGTCGATGAAAACGAGGCGCAAAACAAAGGCATGAGCACGGATGAATTTGCCGCGAGTGAAGCGCAGACGTGGGCAAAAGGCATCGAGGGTTCGTTCCAAAGCTTAGAGCGCGTGGGACTTTTTAAAGATAGCGCCGAGCTAAAAATTTACACGCCAAAGAGCAGTAGCGGCGTCGGCGTGGCGTTGCTTGGCGATTTTGCGCGCCCGAATTTAGACGTAGGCAGCGAGGAGTTTAGCGAGTACGTCGGCTCTCTGGCTAGCTCCGTGCTCTCGCTCGTTGGTATAGAAAACGACGTAAACTCAAAAGAACACCTGCTTATTTCAAACATTTTTACCCTTAAATTTAGCCAGGGCGCGGACGTGAGCCTAGAGGAGCTCATCGGCTTTATCGCGACGCCTCCGTTTGCTAAGATCGGCGTATTTGACGTGGAGAAATTTTATCCGAGCAGTGAGCGCATGAAGCTAGCCGTCAAGATCAACACGCTGCTTGCAAGTCCAGATTTTCGTGCGTGGCTAAGCGGCGAGCGACTCAATATCTCAAAGATGCTTTTTAACGCAAACGGCAAGGCAAAGTGCAATATCTTTACCATCTCGCACCTAAAAGACAGCGAGAGGATGTTTTTCGTGACGCTACTGCTAAACGAGATCATCGCGTGGATGCGCAAAACCGAAGGTACGAGCTCGCTTCGCGCGGTGCTTTATATGGATGAGATTTTCGGATTTTTCCCGCCAAACGGCAACCCGCCGTCTAAAACCCCGATGCTAACTCTGCTAAAGCAAGCCCGCGCGCACGGCCTTGGCGTGATACTGAGCACTCAAAACCCGGTCGATCTTGACTACAAGGGCCTTAGCAACATCGGTACGTGGTTCATCGGGCGCTTGCAAACCGCGCAGGACAAAGCGCGCGTGATCGACGGTATGACGGGGCTTGCGGGCTCTGCGATGGATAAAGGCGAGATAGAAAATCTCATCTCAAATTTGCAAAAGCGCAACTTCCTCCTAAAAAACATCCACGAGGACGGGCTATCCGTCATCTCGACGCGCTGGGCTCTTAGTTATCTCAAAGGACCGCTTAGTCGCGAGCAAATTTCAAATTTGATGAAAGAGCAAAAGAGCGGGGCAAATTTGAGCGGATCAAGCCCGGCAAAAAGCTCAAATTTCGCCGCCAAACCGGTGTTGTCGCCCGATATCGCTCAACTTTACGCTGCAAGCTCAAATTTGCAGGAAGGCGGCGAGCTAGAGGGATATCTTTACGGTGAAGCCAAAGTGCGATTTTACGACGCTAAAAAGGGGCTTGACGAGGTTCGCGAGGTGAGCTTTACGCTTAGGCTGGATGAAGCTCAAAAAAGCGCCGACTGGAGCGAAGCTAGTGAAAATATGCATTTTACCGCAGTTTCGGAGCCAAATTTTAAACTCTCCTACGCACCGCTGCCGGGCTTTGTCGCGGGGGCTAAAAATTTCAAAGAGCTAACCAAAAATTTCAAAGAATTTATCTATAGAAACTACAAGCTTAGGATCTTTAGCGCGCTAAATTTAAGCTCGGCGCCGGGCGAGAGCAAGGAGGAGTTTTACGTCCGTTTGGCCGATAAATGCAACGAAATTTTAGAGGCGCAAACGGCTAAGCTCACGGCTGAGTTTGACAAGCAAAAAGCGCGCCTAGAGGAGAAACTAAACCGCTCGGTGGCAAAGCTGGAAAAAGAGCAGCGAGACTTTAAAAGCAAAGGCATCGAGACCGCAATCTCGGTTGGTGCGAGCATTTTGGGCGCGATATTTGGCAAGGGGCTACTAAGTAGCGGTAACATCGGTAAGGTCGCAACCTCCGCGCGCTCGGCAAACAGCGTGCTAAAAGAGCGCAGCGACGTCAAACTAAGCGAGCAAGAAGTCGCCCAGCTAAACGCGCAGATCGAGGAGCTGATGGCGAAATTTGAAGAAGACGCCAGCGCGCTAAAAGCCAAAAACGACGTGCAAAACGTGGAGGTGACGGAGGTGGAGGTTAGTCCGAAAAGTAGCGATATATACGACGAAAAGCTCTATCTTTTGTGGAAATAGCGGCTTGTCTCGCAAGCGCTTTTCCGAGATTTCGCAAAATTTTCGCTCCGCAGGCTATATGCCTAGCGCACGCTCAATTTTGCTTCAAAACTCGAAAAATCATCTCGCGATACTTCGCCTTATCGTTTTACGCTCAAATTTGAAGTCAAATTTTACTCGCCGAGACCTGCATCTTGAAAATACAAAATTTAACTCCATTAAATTTATAAACCCGCGACACTTTGCTCGCAGAGCAAAGCTATGTCGCCACCTTAAAAGCGTCGTAGGGGGAGGGTGAGCTCTTTGGCTTCGGCTTTGCCTCACCTTGCGCTTGCACTCTCTTTGAGAGCTGCTAGCAGAGCGCCATTCAAGCCCCCACCCCCTTTACAACAAAGTAAAAAACAACCTTAGACGGTTGTTTTTTTACGCAAGGAAGCCGAACTCGCAATGTTAAATTTGATCAAGTCAAATTTAACACCTTAAAGGTGCGGGTCTCGGCTAGCAAAATTTACAAATTTATCGCCCTTCAAAACGACCGATTTATCAAAAAATCAGCCGAATTTAATTAATATTGCGAAATCGAAACAAAAATCAGGATAAAAAATGAACGAAAATTTGATAGCTTATGCCGCGGCGTATCTGCTAGGCGGTATCCCATCGGGCGTGATTTTGGCTTATATCTTCGGCGGAGTAAACATCAGAAGCGAAGGTAGCGGCAGTATCGGCGCGACCAACGTTTTGCGCGTGCTAAAGCAAAAAGATCCCAAACTCGCTAAAAAAATAGCGATTTTGACCGTCGTTTGCGACGTTTTAAAGGGCGTTTTGCCGATTTTAATCGCGAAGTTTTTAGGTCTAGCTCCAGCGACGCTTTGGGCGATGGCGGTACTTTCGGTGCTCGGACACTGCTACTCGCCGTTTTTAAAATTTGAAGGCGGCAAGGGCATAGCCACTGGAGCTGGCGTTTTGGCGGTTTTTTTGCCGCTTGAAATCGTTATCGCGCTTGGGGTTTGGTTTGTCGTAGGCAAGCTGCTTAAGATCTCATCGCTCGCATCTCTAGCCGCGCTTGTGGCGTTTATAGTGGCGACTTTTGCGCTTCAGCCGCAGATCCCCGATATCGACTCCTATGCACCGATATTTTTGATCGCGTTTTTGGTCGTTTACAAGCATCTGCCAAATATCAAACGCCTGATAACAGGGCAAGAAAAGCGCGTAATTTGACGACGATTATCAAAGATTACGAGTTTAGCACGATCATCGGACTGCTTGATGTTGAGCGCGTGATGCCGCAGAAGGTAAGAGTTAGCGCAGAGTTTGAAAGCGGCGAGTTTATAGACTACGTGGAAGTGATAAATTTGATCGAGGAAATTTATGCGCGGGAGAAATTTGGCACCGTGGAGAGCTCGCTTGAAATTTGCGCGAAAAAGT
>CAUSAR010000038.1:0-18835 GCA_963529735.1 uncultured Campylobacter sp. | reverse complement strand
CGTGCTTCTAGCGTAAAGCTCGGGCGTGCGGGGCTCGCCGCAACCTACGAAAAAAATCGCAAATAGCAAAATAGATAAAATTTTTAGTTTCATTTCGCGTCTCCTTATTCAAATTTGACCGCCGCAAATTTAACGCGGACGGGTCAAATTTAGGATCAAATTTAAGCGTATTTTACTACTAAATCTTTACGTTTGAGTAAATTTATAATACCAGCTTGATCTCGTTTTCTAAAGTGGCTTTTGGAGTGAGTCCGATGAAGCGCTTTTTGAGATTGCCCTCGCCGTCAAAGACAAATATCGCAGGCACACCCATCACGCCGCCAACGGCCTTGCTGAAATAATCGACCGAAATTTTATCGCTAATGACGTCGTAGGCGATGCCGTGGTGCTTCACCATGTCGATATCTTTATCAAAGCCAAGACTTGGTCCAAATATCCCGTAAACGCCGAATTTATCCTTAAGCTCGGAGTAAATTTCATTTACGATCGGAGCTTGCGCTACGCAGGCGCCGCAGGATGTGCCAAAGAAAAATAGCATATATGGCTTGCCGTCCGTTTTGAGCCGTCTGCCCTCTGGAAAATAGTGCGTATCGACGCCCTTTGGCGAGTTTAGGCTAATGTGGTGCTTGTCAAAGCCGCTATTTCCGCAGCCGGCTATCATCGCCGCCGCAAAAGCTAATAATATATATTTTTTTATCATAACTCTCCCAAATTTAAACCGTAGCAAAGGCGGTTTGACCCTTTGGCTCGCTTGCTAGCCTCTCGCATGCCTCCGCACGCTCGCCGTCGCTCACATAGTGGATATTTTCCATCTTGCCGTGCCTTAGATAGACGATCTTATCGCCAAACTGCCCAAGATCCGGGTTGTGCGTGATGAGTAGGATGGTTTTGCCCTCACTTCGCAACTTTTGAAACAACTCTAAAACTACGCGTTCGTTTGCTTCGTCTAGATTGCCCGTCGGCTCGTCGGCTATCAAGATATCAGGATCGTTGATGAGAGAGCGCGCGATGCACAGACGCTGCTGCTCGCCGCCGCTAAGCTGACTCGGGCGGTGATCTAGCCTGTGTCCTAGACCAACCCGCTCGAGCGCCTTTTTAGCGTCCTCTTCGTCTACGCTGCTGTGATAGTACTGAGCTATCATCACGTTTTCGACGCAGTTTAGGTAGGGGATGAGATGAAACTGCTGAAATATCAGCCCGATCTTTTCGCGGCGAAATTTGAGCGTCTCCTCGTCGCTAAGCCTGCTAGCGTCGTCTCCGCCTAGCGTGTACGTGCCTGCGGTTGGCTCGTCCATCAGCGAGAGTATATTTACCAGCGTACTTTTACCGCTGCCGCTTGGCCCCATTATACTGACCCATTCGCCGGCGTTTACGTCAAATGTAATGCCCTCTAGCGCCCTTACTTCGCCAAATCTTTTTTCTATCCCGTTTAATCTTATCGCGTATTGCATATCATTCTCCTCTTAAAATATCGGCCATCTTATTTTCTAGCGCCCGTTTGATCGGATAGATCGAGGCTACGCCCGCAAAAACGAGTGAGATCGCCATCGCTATCGGTATACTCATAAATCTAAAATCGATGCTCGAATCAAAAATCGCGTAGCCTAAAATTTGCGCCAAGCCGTAGCCCAAAATAGCGCCTACAAAAGCCGCCGCAAACGCCGTAACGAAGGTCTCGACGCCAAACAAATTTAACACGTTTTTCTTACTAGCTCCCAGCGCTCTAAGCAGCGCGATCTCCTTTGAGCGCGAAAACAAAATCGCGCTTAGCGTCGTGTTTACGCACATCGAGGTGATGAGCAAAATAACAAAGCTAACTAGCGCCATCAAAAGCTTAATCTTATCCAAGATAAGGCCCTCTGATTTTGAAATTTTAGCCACGGGTTTAACCGAAATTTGCTCGTCGCTAAGGCTCTTGCCAAGCTCACTTATGTAGTCAAATTTACCCGTTACTACGGCTTCAGCGTAGTTTAGCGTATTTGGCTCGTTTGCTATCTTTTGCGCTAGAGGCAGCGAGATGATGAGTAGCGAGTCCTCCTTGTCGCCATCTTGCACGATGCCGCGGATCTTTACCTTTTCGCCTGCATTCGCGCCGATTTGCCTCACTTCGATCGTGTCGCCGACCTTAAAGCCGCTTTGTTTGGCTAGATCGGTGCCAATTAGCACGTTTCTCTCATCAAAATCAAGCGTTATGCCCTGCCCCTCTTTAACCTCCAAAAACGGCTTAACCCGCGTTAGATCGCTAAATTTGACGCCCATAGCGATAGCAGTCGTTGGGCCTATGTTTACCTGCGTGAAAAGGTATCCGCTCTGCCCGATTAGCTTGTCGCTTGGGATTTTGGCGATCTTTTCATTAAATTTAGCCTCGTTTACCGCGTCGCTAACGGGGTCTGCGGGAGCGAAAACCACGTTAGCGCCGTAGCTTTTTAGCTCTTTCGTTACTTTTGAGTCGATATCAAGATACACGTTTACAAACGCCGCCGTCACGCACGCGCCAAGCAGAATAGAGACGATGATGACGCCCACTCTGGCCGCGCCAAAGCGCAGGCTTTTAAAGATGACGTTATAAAAAAAGCCCTTATTTACGATCATATAGCACCTCCGCAGGCAATAGTTTGACGACGCTTCTCATAGGTACGAGCGAGCCCGCGATCGAGATAAGAAGCGCAAAAGCGATACTAAGCGGAAGCACGATCCACGCGATGCCGATGCCGTAGCCAAAGATACTGTAAGCAATCGCGTAGCTTAGCGCATAGCCCAAAAACGCTCCCAAAATGCCCGCAAAAAACGCCACGACTAGGCTTTCGCTCGCAAAAAGGGCGTAAATTTCAAAGTTGCTCGCACCTATGGCTTTTAGAAGGCCGATCTCTTTTTTACGTCTGTAAATTTCGCTAGTCATTAGCGAAGTAATGCCGATAGAGGAGACCGCAAGCGCGATGACGCTAACGATACCCATTAGGCTTTGGATTTTTTTTACGATGTTGCTCTCGGCGTCGCTTACTTGCATCATCGCCTTGGCTGCTACGCCCGCGTAGTTCTCCTCGATCTGATAGGCTATGGAGCTAACGTAGGCCGAGCAGTACCACATATCGTACTCGGTGCTGTCTAGGTTATCGAGGTTTCGTCTAGCCTTAACCGAGAGGTCGTTTTCCGGTATCGTCATCGCTGAAACCTCGGCTTTTGAGTATTGCCCCGGCTTGCCTAAGAGCTCCTGGGCTAGCTTTAGCGAGGTTACGATCTTATAGCTTTCTTCGCCGGCTCCTTTTAGGATGCCCGCTATTTTTACGCTACGTCCGTTTAAATTTAACTCTCCACCGACGCTCAAATTTCGCTTCGCGGCTAAATTTTCGCCCACGAGTACGTTTTGCGTATCGTCGTCCTCTATCCATTTGCCCTCAACCGCCCAAAAACCAAATAGCGTTTTCACGCCCGTTTTAAACTCGGGCTCGTCGGCCACGTTTGCAAATTTATCAAACCAAGTGCCCGTGATTTGGTATTTTTCGCCGTTAGTGTCTTTTACCTCGCCGTTTAAAAACGGTGCAAACGCCACGATGTTGTTTCGCCAGAAAATTTCCTTGATCTTATGTAAATCCTCTTCGTTTAGGTAGTTTTGCGATTTTAGCGGAGTGAAGTTTTTACCCTCGATCTCGATAGCTAGCGCTTCGCCCTTTGGCAAGACGACGATGTTTGAGCCGTAGCCGCGCAACTCGCTAGCGATCTGATCGCCGATTTTTAGCGTGATATTTAGCATACAAGCGATCAAAACCGTCGCCAAAAGTATGGTGATAAAGGCCATACCTTTTTGCACCTTCGAGCCGGTGATCGAGCTTTTTATGAGCCTTAGTTGCATATTTTTCATTTTAAAGTCCCGTTTATATCGACGTATTTTTCAGGGTTGGCTTCAAATTCAGCCTGAGTTTTTTCGTTTTCAAAGAAATACGTCCTGTTGTAGTATAAATAAGATTTCGAGCCGATGTTGCTTACTTTTTTGCGGCTTACCGGATCTAGTACCGTTTTTTCGACGACTTTTGAAAAGTAGTTCGCGCCGCTTTGGATGGTGTCAAGCGTCACGGTTACGAATTTGCCGTCAAATTCAAAAGGCATAGGTATCGGGTTGCAGCCGCCCTCTTTGCCTACCGACGGCAAGAAAATGCGTACATTGCACGAGATGCAGATGAGATCGCCGCCCTTTTTAACGTAGCCCATATCGCCGCATATCGCGCACGCGTCAAAGACAATGATCGGCGAAGCGCGGTCGGCGAAGCGGTTTAAGAGAAAAAACCTTATCTCCCTGCCCTCGTCGTTTATGTATGCGTAGCGGTGTAGTTCATTGTCGGCTAGCTCTTGGACGTCGAATTTAAACTCGTTGTTTACGGGTTCTACGATGATAGGATCAGAGATCTCGGGCGGCTTAGATGCGTGCAGGTCGTAGTAAAGCCCGAAAATCAGAGCCGTGATGACGATAGTTATGCTGCTTTTGGAGTTTGCCGCCATGAAATTTCTAGCCGCGTTGTTAAATCTAAATTTATTCGAGCCCACGACAGATTTTACGAGCGGAGCCGGACGTTTTTTGAAATTTATAGCCGCCAAAACTAAAACTAAAAATATAAAAAAATACTGCGAAAAGGTCGTGTAGTAAATGCCCTTAGCCACGAGCGAGAGCGCCCACGGATACGTAGGTATCATGCCCGCTCGCATAAACTCAAGCCCCGTGTTTGAAAGAGCCTGCACTATCAAAACTGCAAGAAAAAGAAGCGAAAACGTCCATAAGACATGCTTGCATAGGCACTCTTTTAAATTTGAAACGACGAAAAATAAAATCAGTAAAAGCAAAAACGCAAATATCATCAAAAATAGGCTGATGATGGACTGCGTATCGAGTAGCTCGCCGGCAAATACCGGAAAATTCGCGCCAGCGTGAGCGTAGGTTAAGCCGTAGCCCGCACCCAAGGCGAAAAATGTTATCATCTTTGCAGGGTTAAATTTGATAAAAATCCAAAGCGCACTAACTAGCAAAAATACCAAAGTAGCCGCGTCAAATACCATTTTAACGCCCGCGTCGTGAAGCGTGAGTCTAGCGATCTTAAAAACGACTATGCCTGCTGCAATACCCAAAACCGAGGGTAAAAACAGCGCTTTTAGGCTCTTTTTGTCGTTGTTTAACGCTGCAAAAAGGACAAATCCCAGTAACGATGAGATAACTTGGACGAAATATATAGACATGATTAGCCCTAAAATTTGAGAATTTAAGTAAAATTTAGAGCGGGCTTGGCCGCTCTAAGCCCGAATTATTTAGCAGGCGCTCCAGTGTATTGGAATTTATAAGTCGTGGTGAAAGGCTCAAACCATTTACCTACGCCTGTTTCTTTATCCGCATGGCGACCGAAGCCTTGTTTTTCAGGATTTTCTATATGAAATTTTAGCTCGTAGTTGCCCACGCCCGTATCCATTTTTAGGTTTGCACCGTAGTGTGGGCCGTCGCTTGCAACCATAGGCATAAATGTTCCTTTTTTAACTTTGCCGTTATCAAGGTTTTTTAGCTCGTAGTTGATTTTCAAATACGGTATCCACTCGCCAGCACCAAAGCCGTTTTTGTTGCCTTCGATAGCGTGGATGTCAGCCTCCAAGTGGATGTCAGCCTTGCTTGGTGCAAGGTCGATACCTTTTGGCTCCATGTCGATTGGTTGAAGATAGACAGCTGCGATCTCCATACCATTTGCTTCTACCGGATCACCGATAGGGAATTCGCCTGCAACAGCAACTGAAGCAACAAGGCTGAATGCCAAAGCTGTTTTAACAAATTTGTTCATACTTTCTCCTTTAAATTTGGTTTGCAAATTTGATTTTATACCTTTCGGAAACCTGCGAAAACAGGAAAGTTAAATTTAAGCCTGTTTGGCTTGTTTTCTTTTCATTATAACGATACCAACGATCAAAGCCGTGATCATCAAAATTTGTGGTATCAAGCTCTCATAGTAAGGCTTCAAGCCAAACCAGTCGCCCATCCATTGCGGGAATTCTAGTCCGCTTATGATGGTCGGAACGAAAATTTTACCCTCGACTAGCTCCATCACACCTTTGCCGACAAAGACGATCGACATATAAAAAATGATCGCTGACGTAAAGACAAAAAACGGCTTAATAGGAATTTTGATCGAAAATTTCTTAAATACAAAATATACGACCAGCAATATCACAAGACCAGCGATGAAGCCGGCACCGATAGCCGAGTAGCCGCTGCTATCTTTGGCGTCAAAGATAAGTGACTGATAAAAGAGCACCGTCTCTGCGCCCTCTCTAAACACAGCTAAAAATACCGTCCACCAAAGTGCCATGGCTGAGTCATTAGCTAGCGACTCTGTCACGTGAGATTTGATATACTCGTTCCATTTTTTAGCACCCGCATTTGACAGTAGCCAAAAGCCCACGTAAAATAGAAGCCCTACGGCTATGAGCATGACGATGCCCTCCATCAGCTCGCGCTTTTGACCAGCTGCTTGACCAAAGATGAGGTTCATGATCCACGCCATAACAAAGCTCAAAACGACCGCTATGCCGACTGAGCTATATACGACTTTGCCCATTTTGGCGTTATTTCCAGTTTTTACGAGATAGGCGACGACGGCTGCTACGATAATGAGAGCCTCAAAGCCCTCGCGCAAGATAATAGTAAATGCCGAGATAAATAAAAACCAAGGCGAAGTTGGAGTGCTTGTTTTGCCAAGAGCTGCGTTTAGCTGCTCGCTCATAGTGGCTGCGGCAGCCTCTATCTTATCCACGCTTGCGCCCGATTTCATCAGAGCTGGTATAGTGCCAAAGCTCCCCTCGATAGCAGTTTTTAAATTTACATCGCGAGCTCCGACGCTGTTTTCCATACCGCTGCCTTCAAACTCGTCAAAATATAAATCCTGCACATCAGCGATCGCCTTTTGGACGTTTCCAGCCTTGTAGTCTTGTATCGCTTCTGCGATCTTGGCATTGATATTTGCGACAACTTGGGTAAAGTCTGTCGCGCCACTATCCTCGCCATCATCAGGCAAGGTTACATTTGTAGCCAGCGCGCCAGAGTCGGCAGGCAACTTTGCTACGGTTTCAAATATGATCTTATCAAGCTCTTCTAAATTTGACTTTAACACATCAGCTGCGACGTCGCCGTTTATCGCGATGATCGCCGAGCCCATTCTTTTTTGGATGTCGCCGTCTATGCCCTGTCCGCCATCTACAAATTTACGCACGGCTTCTTCAAGCTTGGTGTTGCGATAAAGCTCAAATTTAGCCTTGTTGTTTATTGCTTGTTTTGCGGCTTCTTTATCACCCTTTTCGTATGCGGCGGACGCGGCGTCAAGGGCTGATTTTATGTCATTATAAACGACTTGCCAGTGTGGCTCAATGTTTGTGCTCGCTGTTTGCGTGGTGGCTGGCGCATTCGCGTCGGTAGCGGTATTTGCGGCAGTGTCAGCATTTTTTGGGTCGGAGTATTCGGCTACAAGCTTGTGTCCTGAATTTATGATAGGCAAGACCTCGTCCATCTCTTTTGAGAGATTATCCATAATCGCTTGTATCTCTTCGACTGACTTTTTGGCGACGATGGCTTTTCTTATATCGCCAAATTGCTTCTCCATCGCATAGGCTTTTTTCTGTCCTAAATTTATCCTTATGCCAGCTTCTATATTTTCAAAATGCCCAAAATACGCATTTTGAACGTTTGTCTTGGCTTCATCTATCTTGCCGTCCTTGTACTGCTGCATGATACTTACGAATGAATCTTTTATACTCTGTATCTCAGGCGTGTAGTCCGTATCCGCTGCATTTAGCGCAAACGGGATAAACAAAGCGAATATAAATCTCAAAATTTTAGTCATAAAAACTCCAAAAAAATATGTTTTGTGTGCGTATTCTATCATTAAAAAACTTTAGCGAAAATAAAAACGGCTATCAAGTACCTATAGTATCAACAAGCTGTTTTTTTGATTATCAAGTCTCTTTAAATTTTGATTTTAGCGAGTAGAAAAGTAACTAAATTTTAAAAATTTGAGATAATTAGAAAAGAAATTTAGGAGCGAGATCGCTCCTAAATTTATTACGGCATCGCGACGGCTTGTCTTAGCATAACGCGCTTGCGATATACGTTTGAGACCTCAGCCGCGTCGCCCACAAGTAGAGCGTTCGTAGCGCAAACGGCGGCGCACATCGGCACTTTGCCCTCAGACATTCTGTTTTGTCCGTATAGCTCTCGCTCCTCGTGGGAGTTCGTCTCCTCCGGTCCTCCGGCGCACATAGTGCATTTATCCATAGAGCCTTTGACGCCAAACGCCCCGTCTCTAGGAAACTGCGGAGCGCCAAACGGACACGCATAGAGGCAGTATCCGCAGCCTATGCATTTGTTTTTATCGTGAAGCACGATACCATCGGCTCTGATGTAAAAACAATCCACCGGACATACCTGCTCGCAAGGAGCGTCGGTGCAGTGCTGGCAAGCTATCGTTGTAGATAGCTCTTTGCCCTCTATGCCGTCAAAAAGCGTGATAACCTTGCGGCGATATAGTCCCACAGGTAGCTCATGCGCAGAGGAACAAGCGACCTGACACCCAAAGCAGCTGATACATCTGTTCGTATCTACGAAAAATTTCATTCTTGCCATCTTTATGCTCCCTCTTTACCTTGCGCATTGTTTTCGCCGTATTCGTGGAAGAAGGTCTTAAAGCCCTCTCCGTCTGCTTTTTCTATCCTACATAGACCGGCGTTAAACTCTGAAATTTGAGTTACCGGGTCAAAGCCGTAGTTGGTTACGGTGTTAAAGCTTTCGCCTATAGTATAAGGCTTGGTGCCCTCTGGATAGCGGTCTTCTAGGCTAACGCCTTGCATAACTCCGGCGAAGTTATACGGCATACAAATTCTATCCGGAGTTACCATATAGCTGTGGTAGCAACGGACTTTGATCTTAGTGCCTTGCGGAGAGTGTATCCACATCATATCGCGATCTTGGATACCGTACTTTAAGGCAAGCTCAGGGTGAACGTTAGCAAACATCTCAGGCGTTATCGCCGCTAGATATTTACTGGTTCGCTCTATCATTCCAGCACCGCTTAAATTTACTACGCGCTGCGTACTAAACACGATAGGGAATTCCTTGCTCCAGTCTTTTGCCTGCTGCTCGGTTTTAAATTTAGTCTCGACGCGGAAGTTCCTAGCCTGATCGTCAAAGGTCGGATATTTTTGCACCAAATCCCAGCGCGGAGAGTGGATAGGCTCACGGTGTTTAGGGATCGGATCTAGGAATTCCCAAACGATCATTCTAGCCCTTGCGTTACCGTAAGGCACTACGCCTTTTTCGCGGCATTTTTCTAAGATAAGTCCGCTATAGTCCATACTCCAGCTAGCGCCCATTTTTGCTTTTTCTTCTTCCGTTAGAGTGATGCCTAGTACTTTTTCGATATTTTCTTTGGTTATTTGCGGATAGCCGCCTTTTACCTGCGAGCCGACTAAAGTTGCATCTTCGCTAGCAAGCTGGCTAAAGCCGTTATGCTCTAAGCCGAAGCGATTTCTAAATCCGCTGCCGCCCTCTGCGTAAGGCTTACTCATATCGTAAAGTATCGGCGTGCCAGGGTGTTTTTCGTCCCATGCCGGCCAAGGCTTGCCGTAGTATTCGCCTTTTACTTCTCCGCCGATACCCATTAACGTATCGGGATCGAAATTTTGCCAGTTAGCCTGATGCCTTCTAAACATCTCAGCCGTTCTACCGCCGTATCCGATCGAATTTCCTATGCGAGCGATTTCGTTTGTTGCGTCGTCAGGCCATACGAAGTCGTCTTTTACCTGCTTTATCTCGCGGTCCACGATGCCCATCTTCATGCCGCGGACGTATTCGTCGTAAAAGCCGAATTTTTTAGCGAATGCAAACATAACCTCTTGATCGGGCTTACTCTCGTAAAGCGGATCTACTACCTTAGTTCTCCACTGACCGGAGCGATTCGTAGAGCTTAAGTGCCCCTCGTTTTCAAACGCGGTAGCGACCGGCAAGATATAAATTCCGTCTTTTCTATCGCTTAAAATCGCGACTTCGTTTACGAAAGGCTCAGCTACGACTAGCAAGTCAAGCTTATCTACGGCTTGCTGAATTTTAGTTAAGTGCGCCATAGAAGTTAGGCCCGTTCCTTGTACCCAAAGAACGCGAAGCTTACCGCTAGTATATGTTTTTTCCTCTTTTAAGACGCCTTGCCACCATTTTGATAGCGACCAGCCCTTTTCGTTTCTCCAGTTTCTATCTTCCGGATTTTGCGGATCGTGATAAAAATACTCTTCAAATACGGTATTTTTTACTGGAGCGCCGCCTTGTTTAGGTTCTTTCGTAGAAACCGCAAATCTTTTGATAAATTCGTCGTAATCAACGCCCCAACCTTTGCAGTAGTATTTCCAAGAAGCATCCGCTAGCCCGTAATACATCGGCAAGCTATCTGAAAGGTTACACATATCGGTAGAGCCTTGAACGTTATCGTGACCGCGTAAGATATTACAGCCGCCGCCAGGTTTACCCATGTTGCCTAAAATTAACTGCATGATAGGCAAAATTCTCGTATTTGACGTGCCTACGGAGTGCTGAGTGATACCTAGCGCCCAGATAACCGTTCCAGGTTTCGTATGCGCCATTATATTAGCAGCCTCTACGAGTCTATCTACCGGTACGCCGGTAACGTCCGAAGTAAGCTCAGGAGTCCAGTGTTCGGCCTCTTTTCTTATTTCCTCGATGCCGTAGGTTCTATTTTCTAAAAATTCTTTATCTTCCCAGCCGTTTTTAAGAATTATGTGGATTAATCCGTAGATTAACGCCACGTCCGTTCCAGAACGATGTCTTAGATAAAGGTCTGCTTTTGCCGCAGATTTCGTAAAATTCGGATCTGCAACAATTAGCTTTGCGTTATTTCTATCTTTAGCCTGAAGGGCATGCTTCATACCGCCGACCGGATTTGCGACGGCCGAATTTGCGCCTATCATAAAGATGGCTTTCGAATTTGCAGCCATATCTCCGCAGTGGTTAGTCATAGCGCCGTAACCCCAAGTATTCGCCACACCGGCGACTGTTGCGCTATGTCAAATGCGTGCTACGTGATCGTTGCTGTTTGTACCCCAAAATGCCGCAAATTTACGGAAATAATAACTCTGCTCGTTGTTAAATTTGGCTGAGCCCAGAAAAACCACGCTATCAGGACCGTCTTCTTTGCGGATTTGTAGCATTTTGTCGCCGATTTCGTTTACGGCTTGCTCCCAGCTTATTCTCTCCCATTTACCGTTTACTTTTTTCATCGGGTATTTTATGCGCTGTTTGCTCTTGGTTAGATCGATTTGATCGATACCTTTTGAGCAGTGGCTACCTTGAGAGATCGGGTGAAACATAGCCATATCTTGGCGTACCCATACTCCGTCTTTTACCTCGGCTTCAATGCCGCAGCCTGCAGAACAAATAGAACAAATAGTTCTAACTTTTTTTGAGCCTTCAAAAGGATTTTTTATCTCCTCGTTAGTTGCTTTTCTAAACGTCTCGTTTTCGCCAAATGCCATCGTGCTACCGGCACCAAGAGCGGCAAGCTTTAAAAACGAGCGTCTTCCTATACGTGAATCACTCATGGTCTTCTCCCTTAGTAAGCGATCTTATAGTAGTATTCCCACTCTTTGCTTTTTCTGTAAAGCACCTCTTTTTTGTTCGACTTACCCACGACTACGCCGTTGTCGTCGGGAGCAAGCTCGTCGCTAGTCGGCTTTGCGATAGCTGCGGCGGCTAGCATTGTTCCGCCTACCGCGCCGACCTTCAGAGATTTTTTGAGGAAATCTCGTCTTGATCCTTGCATGTTTTCTCCTTTTTAATCCCAAATTTGAAATTTTTGAGACGTTTTTAGCAAAATATTACTAAATTATTACGCAAATTTACCTCGTCATACGCACCAAAAGCGCGTATTTCGGGATTTTACGCATTTAGGAATATCACTATGCAAATTTAGCATATTTTGAGAATAAACGAAGTAAAAATATTAGATTAATTACAAAGCTTAATAAATAATTAAGAAAATATAAAATTTAGCTTAAGTTTTAATACTATATATCAAGTTATAAACGTATATTTTATTAAATTCCAGAGGTTTTGAGCCAAATTTAGCAAATTTGACTCAAATTTTTGTTAAAGATTATTTTTGTAAATCGCTTAAATTTACTATATAAGGCACAGAGCGAACGCCTGCGGCAGCATATTTTTTACGTAACTCATCCATAGTTTTTACGTTTTCTTCGCTAACGGCTCCGTCTGCTACGGTATAATCGCCTGCATAATACTTTCGTAAAATTTGGATTTTGTCGCTATCGGTTTTTGCGCTTGCGACATCTTTATATATCAAAAAGCTCTTTTGCAAAGACGAAATGTCGTGAACCGGAGTTAAGATCACGTTTACGTTACTTTCTTTTAGCGTTACTTCTATTCTATCTAGCTCGGCTCGGCAGTACGGGCATTCAGGATCCGAAAACATCACGATAGTTGGCTTTTTGGAGTCGCTTCCCAGCGTGATGATATTTTCTTTTTTCTCGTTTTTATAGGCTTTTGAGATATTTTTCATAGTTATTTCATTTTTTATATCTTGCAGATACGATTTATGCTCTTTTAAATCTATAATGTCCGGAAAAAGCAAGTCGTCTTTAGCAAAGATAACCTCGTCTTGGCTGACTTCGCCGTTGCTTAAATTTACCGTGATCGCTTCTATGCCGCCGGCTGCGGGTTTGCGACCGGTTACGGACACCTTTACGCCCTCGCCGAGCATCTGAGAGTAAAAATCGACCACTTGCGCGTCGGTAGCGGCAAACATCGCGCAGGCCGCCGTTAGCGACAAAACTATTTTTTTCATTTCATTCCTTTTTTAAAAATTTGCGCGGATTATATTTGCTTTTTTTAAATAGATAAAAAATCACGCTTTTAAAACTCGGTCGGTGCCGTTTTTTACTATATTTGGATCCAGATCAAGCTGCTCGAGGTAGGCAATTACGTATTTTCTACTCAAATTTAACGCCCCTTTCGCGTTCGTTACGTTTACGAATCCTTGCGCGGAGATGATAGCTTTTAGCTTCGCAAGCGCCTCGTTTAGGGCTTTTGACGTTACGAAAAGATTGTGCGCGAGCCTAACCACGCGGCCGATGCCCGTTAGCTTTTTTAGCGCGTTATCGCCGCTAACTCGGTCTATCTCAAGCTCGTCATAGATGTTATAAGGCGCCAAGGGAGCTAAATTTCCGCTTTGCAAAATCTCGTAAATTTTCTCCTCAAGCCTGATTTTTAGCTTGCTCATATCCACGCCCGTTTTGGTATAGACGCCGTCGTTTTTAGTTATCGCGCCCGCGCTTTCTAGCTCGTCAAGCGCCTTTTGGGCGATGCTTTCGCTAGCCCATGAGAGCTTTAGGCTGATGCTCGTAGCCGAAAATACCGCAAATTCGTTCTTCTCTATCATAAATTTTATCGCGCTTTTTATCCGATCGACCGCGCTTAGATCGTAGATATTTAGTGCTTTTTCATCGACGAATACGTTTGGCGTTTGTTTGGCGATAGCTACGGCCTCCTCGTG
The DNA here is from genome assembly GCA_963529735.1 of uncultured Campylobacter sp. GTDB lineage: Bacteria > Campylobacterota > Campylobacteria > Campylobacterales > Campylobacteraceae > Campylobacter_A. The sequence goes on along the minus strand of CAUSAR010000038.1, from coordinate 5,243 downwards.
GTTTAGCCCGAAACGCTGATAGGCCGAGATGATGCCAAAGCCGTTTTTATGCGTATCTTTTAGCATCGCAAAGGCGCTTACGAAGTCCTTTTTAAGAAGCGCGTTTAAAAACGAAATTTTGCTTGATTTTTTCATCGGTTCGCTCACGGCGTTTAGCACCCTGCCGCCGCCTATGACGCGACCGTTTGCGATGAGCACGAAGGGTTCGTCAAATTTTAAAAACATATCCCGCTCAAATTTAAATGTCGCAAATATCCCGCCCTCTTTTTCGCTAAGAACCAGCGCTTTTGCGGGCGCGGCCTTTGCTCCGACGCAAAACGTCACATTCTCGCCGTGCGCTAGCTCGCGAGCAAAAATGATCGCGTCTATCTCGCGAAATCCTCTGAAAAAGCCCTTTTTGCTAAGCAACTGGCCTTTTTTTAGATCATTTAGCTCGGTCCCCGTCAAATTTAGCGCCACGCGGCTACTCACGCCCGCACGGTCGACGAATTTATCGTGGCTCTGCACGCTTCGCACCTGCACTTCTTTGCCTGCGTCGTAGTTAAACAGCTTCTCGTTTTTGCTCACGCTGCCCTCTATCACGGTGCCCGTGACTACGTTTCCGATACCTTTTAGGCTAAAAACGCGGTCGATATAGTATCTAAAAACGCCCTCTTGCTCGCGGTTGGCCGCCTTTAGCGTGAAAAGATAATTTCGCAGCTCATCAATGCTCGCGCTATCTTTGATACTAACCGGGAAAATCTCTAAAATTTGCAGATTTTTGTAGTTTTGCGCGGCGGAGTAAATTTCGTTTTTTCGCTGTTCTATTAGCTCCGCGCTAGCTAGGTCGCATTTAGTTAGCGCGACGATGAGCGAGCGTACTCCAAGGATATTTAAAACCTCCAAATGCTCCAAAGACTGCGGCATAAGCCCGTCGTTTGCCGCCACGACAAAGAGGCACGCATCAAATCCGTACGCGCCGCTGATCATCGTTTTGATCAAATTTTCATGCCCGGGCACGTCGATAAACGCGATATTTTCGCCGTTTTTGCTCAAATTTGAAAAGCTAAGGTTGATCGTGATCCCGCGCTTTTGCTCCTCCTCTAGCCTATCGCCCTCAAAGCCGTTTAACTCCTTTATCAGCGCCGTTTTGCCGTGGTCGATGTGCCCGGCCGTTCCTATTATTAAGCTCATTTTTCATCCGTTTCGTTGATTTTTTCTATCAAATTTTGCACGTCCGCGTCCAGCACGCTGCGAAGATCGAGTAAAAATTTACCCTCCTCTATGCGCCCGATCACGAGATTTTTCCTAAATTTAGCCTCGTTTTCGTTCGCGTTTCCTTTGACGGCCAGCGCGACGCTAGGTATGCGTTTGTTTGGCATCGTACCGCCGCCCACATAGGTCGTAGTGCGCACGACTTCAAGCGGAGTTTTTAGCTGCGAGTTTATGAAATTTGCCGTGTTTTCCAGCTCCTCTACGCTTTTATATAGCTGCTTTATCGTCGTGATAAGCTCAAATTCGCGGTTTGCGTAGGCTTTGACGCTTTCAGCCAGTAGCGAGATGATCACCTTATCTACGCGCAGCATTCTTAGTAGCTGATTTTTCTTTAGTTTTTCGATGAGCCCCTTTTTGCCTAGGATTATGCCGCACTGCACGGAGCCAAAGAGCTTATCGCCGCTAAAGCTAACGAGCGAGGCGTCTTTTAGATTTTTTAGATTCGGCTCGTTGCGCCCCAGACCGTAGGGCAGCTCGCCGTAAAATCCGCCGCCAAGATCGAAATAATCAATCAAATTTCGCTCTTTTGCTAGCGCGCTAAGATCTGGCATCGCTACTTCCTCGCTAAAGCCAACGATGTCGAAATTTGACCTATGGACTTTTAAAATCAGCTTGGAGTTTTCGTTTATCGCGTCCTCGTAGTCGCGCAGGTTGGTTTTATTCGTCGTGCCCACTTCGCGCAGGATCGCGCCCGAGTTTGCCATGACTTCGGGCACGCGAAAGCTCCCGCCGATCTCGACTAGCTCGCCTCTGCTGATGATGGCTTCGCCGCCTTTTGAGAAGGTATTTAGCACCAAAAATACCGCACTTGCGTTGTTATTTACTATGACGGCGTCCTCAAAGCCAAAAAGCTCCGCTAGCAGCCCGCCCACGTAGTCGTAGCGGTTTGAGCGGCCGCCCTTTTCGACGCTGTACTCTAAATTTGAATACCCCGTGATAACAGGCTCGGCTCGGCGTAAAATTTCAGGATCGATCGCGCTGCGGCCTAGGTTTGTGTGGATGATGACGCCTGTTGCGTTTATTAGGCTGCGTAAGCTCAAATTTGACGCCTTTTCGTACCTTGCGAGCGTGCTTTGGACGATGTCGTCAAGCCCCGGGCAGTTTTGCCCGCCTAAAATTTGAGCGCGAAGGCTCTCTAGCTCGGCCCTAGCGACTTTGGTTAGCAAGCTCGTGTCAAGCCCGGAAAATCGCTCGTTTTTTATAAATTTATCTATCTGCGGGAGTTTTCGTAGTTCGTTCAAATTCGCTCCTAGTAAATTTGTGTTACCAAGCGCGATTTTAGCATAAATTTGGATAAATCTAATCTTATTAAAAAAAATAAATGTAAAAATTCAGAGCCTATTAATGCCTTTAGTATTAAAATGCGCTTAATTTTGATAACGCGCAGCGCGGGGAGAAAATCATGAAAGAATTCGGTTTTTACAACGATTTTGACGAGAATTTGATGCTAAACGAGCAGATCGAGATAAACGGCGAAGGCGAGTATCTCGTCTCAAATTCGCCCAAACTAAAATCAAGCGTCGTAGCGCCTGAGATAAATTTTTATCTAAAAAATACCGCCGACTCAGTGCTGGATAAAGCTAAAAACACGCTTTTGCTTTATGAGGCAAGAGCCAGCGCCTTTGACCTAGCGCGCGACATCGATTACGAAAAACCTGTCGGCAAAAACGTCGTTATCGTTAGCAACGGCGGCCGCGAAAATTTGGCGAATTTGCTAAAGGTTAAAGGCTTTAAAACCATCGAGCTCACGCATTTTGAGATCAAATTTATCTACGGAGCCGCAGGCGAGCTAAGCGTGCTAGTTTTGCGTCCCGACGGCGAGTTTGAGGTGGACTGCGACTTTTTCCTCGTAGAAAACGCGCGCGAATACATGCTAAAGCAAAGCGGCTGCTACGAGATCGCTGGTAAAAGCGACGACGAGATCGCCGCCATGCTAGACGCGCAAAGCCCGAAATTTAAATTTAAAAGCCACGTCCACTACGACTCCACGATCTGCCAGTACCACGAGCGCAGACACGAAATCTGCGGCAGATGCGTCGAGGCCTGCCCTACGGTAGCGATCCTAAAAGAGGACGAAACCAAGCACCTAGTTTTTTCTCACATCGACTGCATAAACTGCGGCGGCTGCGTGAGCGTATGCCCTAGCGGCGCGCTTGATTACTCCGATATGCCGCGAAATTCATTTGCCCAGATAGCCAAACTCTACCGCGGCAAGATCGCACTCGTCGTACCCGCAAAGGCAAATTTAGAAAACCTAAGCGTAAATTTACCCGCAAACGTGCTGCCTTTTGCCGTGAGCGGCGAGAGATTTTTGAGCGAGACGCATCTGCTCACGCTACTTCAAGAAAGCGGCGCACAGGTCGTGATCTACGAGCAAAATATCGGCAAAGGCACCAAAGACGCAGTGGATATCGTAAATCAAATTTACGAGCTTAAATTTAACGAAAAAGCCGTCCTAGTCGCGCAAAACGAAGACAAGCTAAAAAGCGCCCTATCTCAGGTCAAATTTATCGAGGGCTCGCAGCACTCTATCGCCGAGTACGCACTGCCTAAGCGCGAGATTTTCGCCAAACGCCTAGAGTGGCTAGTCGGAGACCAAAATTTAGGCTCCGTTAGCACCACCGAGCTCATCAGATACGGCCGCGTCGAGATAAATCAAGACACCTGCACGCTGTGCCTAAGCTGCGTGGGAGCGTGCAACGTCGCTGCACTAGTTGCAGACAAGAAAACAAACTCCATCCTCTTTAACCCGAGCGTCTGCACCGCGTGCGGATACTGCGAGCTTAGCTGCGCGGAAAAAGACACGATATTTTTACGCCCGGGCAAGATCGATCTGGAGCCTAGTTTCTTTACGTTTAGCGAGCTAGCTAGAGACGAGCTTTTCGCCTGTATCGAGTGCGGCAAGGAGTTTGCTACTAAAAAGGCCGTCGAGAAGATCGCCTCGATCATGGAGCCTAGATTTAACGGCGATAAAGCCAAGATAAAAGCGCTATACTGCTGCTCGGACTGCAAAGCCAAAGTAATGATAAAAGCGCAAATGGATCAAATGAGAGAAGAGGTTTTAAATGGATAATAACTTAACTAAAGCGCGCGCGTATTTTTACGAGTTTTTGGCCTATCCGCTGTTTTTTCACGTGCGAGATACCAAATTTAACCGCTGGCGCGAGCAGCTAGCCTACCTAGCGACTAGTCCCGTTACGCCTCAAAGCGAGGCCGCGTTTGCAAATTTGGCCAAATTCGACTTTGAGAAATTCGCTAGAGAGCAAAACGACGTGCTTTTTGACTTTTCTTACTCCAACATCCCGCTAAACGCCTCGTTTTACGAGGACGGACGCGACGACGGAGCGGCTAGACTGCGAGTGATCGAGTGCCTGAAGCTAAGCCCGTACCGCAGAGACGCGAACGTCTGCAAAGACAGCGAGGACTACGTTGGATTTATATTTTTAGCCACGGCGACCTTTTTGCGAGACGAAGCAGCGGGTGCGGCAAATATCAGCAGCAAGCTCTTTACGGACGTTACAAACAAATTTATCGACGAATTTATCAAATTTTTATCCGCTCACAAAAATGCCGACTTTTTCGCCTCTTACGCGGTTATCTTGCGCGATTTTATCGAGCTTGAGCGCGCGGTACTAGGCGTGGAGGCCCCTCCTGCGCCGATCGGCGACAGCGCAGCGGTAGCCTCGATGAAAAAAGAGCCGTTTCAAAGCAAGATGCCTACGGCCAAAACCAAACTCCGCTGGGAGGAGTTCTCACCCGTCATCTCGCAAGAGTTCGACGACTGAGGCTTGCGCGCTTAAATTTGCTTGCTAGGCTCGTGCCAGCAGGCAAATTTAACTTGCCCGAATCGCCCGAGCGGCCGTCTCTCGTCAAATTTGCGCTTTAAATTTAGCTAGAAAAATCCGTCCGTTTTCGGCGCGATTTTTAGCCTCTTTAACCCACCCAAATTTACTCCTACATTTTTCAAATTTCCCTTCCAATTTCACTCA
>CAUSAR010000037.1:0-19280 GCA_963529735.1 uncultured Campylobacter sp. | reverse complement strand
CTATAGCCGCAGGAGCTAAAACGACGATAGGAGCGGCAAAGCAAAACGAGGGCGGTTCGTTAATAACACATAAACTAAACTTTAATCCGACGCCTCACGAGGTGCTACTCTGCTGTGAGCTAGTAGCTCCTCTGGGGGCAAAATTTGACGGAGAAAAGACGCTTTATGTACCGAGCTTTAAGAGTGAGAAATTTAAGGATTTTGTATTTTTCCACGTCTCCTCGAGGGTGGAGCAAAACCGCATGGACGAGGCTAAAACTTTGCGGATTTTGGCGTTTTTAAAGCAAAATTTCAGGCACGTCGCCGTTAGCGCAGAGGACGTAAAATTTGGCGAAAAAGTAGCGCAAGAAGCAGGCGTGGAGTTTGCCGCGACTAAAAATTTAGACGAGCTAGCCGGCTATATCCGGGCGGCTAAATTTGTCCTCACGCTTGACGGCGGAGTGGCGCACCTAGCTCCCGCGCTTGGCGTAAAAACCGTACTCGTGCTTGGCAAAACAGACGCCGCTCGCTGGGCTCCGATCTACGGCGGCGCGCCGTGTGCCGTGCTACAAAGCGCGAGTAAAAGGGCGCAGGACGTAGCGGACGAGGAAATCTACGAGGCGGTCAAAAATATATGAAAAAAACGGATAAAATAAGCATCCTAGAGCTTGAAAGCTCGCTAGGATTCGGCGGTCAGGAGCACCGCACGCAGCGCGTCATAAACGGACTAAATAAGGATAAATTTAAGGTATTTTACGCGCTAAATCCGGGCTCAAAAAGCTTTGAAAAGCCGATTGATTGCGAGTTTGTGAAATTTAACCTAAGCAAGGTTTATAATATTTTTGAAATTTTTAAAATTTGCCGTTTCGTGCGCGAAAAAAATATCTCGATCATCGCCACGCACTCGGGCAAGGACGGCAACATCGGCGCGATCGTCGCAAAGCTAACGGGCGCTAAAGTAGTGCGCACCAGACACCTGCAAACGCCGATCAGATCGGCATTTAGCTACAACATAAACGATAAAATCGTAGCCGTCTCAAATGCCGTAAAAGCCCAGCTAGTCTCGCAGGGCGTGCGGGGAAATTTGATAGACGTTATCTACACGGGCGTGGATACGGCGCGGTTTAATCCAAATTTTACCAAAGATATCAAAGCAGAGCTAAATTTGAGCGCAGACTGCGTCATAGTCGGTATCGTAGCGGTCTTGCGCGCGGCGAAAAATCATCAGCTCTTGTTTGAAGCTTTTAGCGAGCTAAATCTACCAAATACCGCTCTGGTCGTGGTCGGCGACGGTCCACAGGAAGAAAATTTAAAAAAAATAAAAACGCCAAACATCTACATGCTAGGCTCGCGCACCGACGTGAGCGAGTTTTTGGGCAGTTTTGATGTTTTTGTGCTACCTTCAAAGATGGAGGCGCTAGGTACGGCGCTACTGGAGGCGCAGTCGTGCGGAGTGCCTTGCATCGGTAGCGACGCGGGCGGCATCGGCGAGGCGATAAGTAGCGGCGAAACGGGACTTTTGTTTAAAAACGGCGACAAAGAATCACTCAAAGCGGCCTTAAAAACGCTAATAGAAGACTCGGCGCTTCGGGCGAAATTTAGCGCGAACGCGAGGGAATTTATCGTGCGAAACTTCTCGATAGAGACGATGGTCGCGCAGACGGAAGCGATGTATGAGGCTCTTTGAGAGCGCGGTGCGGCTAGCTTTGCGATTTAAAAGCGTGCGCAAAACTCAGCTGGTTAAGCAGCCCGTCCAAACGGTCTGTTTTTTTAGTAACACCGCGCTTGGCGATACGATTTTTAACACGCCCGTTTTTCGCGTCTTTCGGCAAAATTTCCCGCATGTACGCACGGTCGCGCTACTAAATCCCTCTACCGCACCGCTTTTTAAAACCGACCTCAATATCGACGAAATTTTACTTTATAACGGCAAAAAGGGCGGCTTTTTGCGCGCTTTATCACAGCTAAAAAAGATAAAACCCGACATAGTTTTTATCCTGCACTCAAACGAGCCGCAGGCTACGCCGCTAGCCGTTTTAAGCGGTGCGAAATACGTCTTTAAACTACCAAATGCTGGCAATAAATTTAGCCCATTTCACTCAAACGCGCCAGAGCCTTACGGAGATGAGAGGTACGTAGTGCTAAACCGCCTCGAGCAGCTTAAATTCGTAGGCATCAAAAGTCGCGACACGAGGCTAAATTTGTATCTGCGCGATGAGGATTTCGCCCGCGTCGATGAAATGCTAAAAAAAGACGGCAAACGCAAATTTATCGGCTTTCAGATGGGGGCTAGCACGGTTTCCAGGCAGTGGTTTTGGCAGCGTTGGCGGGAGCTGGCGGGAATTATTTTGGAGCGCACGGACGCCGTCATCGTGCTAACGGGCAGCCCCGCCGAGCGAGCGATGACCGCGCAGTTAGACGAGGAGTTAAGAAGCTCTCGCGTGATAGATGCGGCGGGTAAATTTAGTCTGCGAGAGGCTGCCGCGCTGATAGCTAGGCTTGATGTGCTTGTAACGCCAGATACCGGTCCGCTGCACGTCGCAGCCGCGCTAAAGACGCCTACGATCGGGCTTTTTGCCGTCGCTTCGCCCGTAAATTCAAACCCCGATTTTGACAAAAATATCCATAAATTTATCAAAAAGCCACGCACCTGTTCGCCTTGCGTCGGTAAAAACTGCAAATTTCAGGAGTGCATGCTGCAAATAGGGGCGGATGAGGTCTGGGGGATGCTAAAGGAAATGATTTGAAAAAGATTTTGTTCGTCGATACGGGGCGCGAATACGGCGGCGGGACGAAGAGTTTTTTGTATCTTTTACGGGGGCTTGCCGCGCAGCAAAAATACGAGCTTTGCGCGTTTTTTGAGACTGATTACGAGGCGGGCGGACGCAAAATCTCGCAAATCATCGAAGAAGCTGGGGCTAAATTTATAAAATTTGAGCCAAAAAAACAGCCCTCAAAGCTAAAAAAAGAGCTTTTGCGCACGCTGGGCGGGCAAATTTTGGCAAAATACCTCTACAAAAAAGACTACGACTACGCGCTTTACTTGCTACGGCAGGTGCGGCCCGACGTAGTACATTTAAATAATCATTTTTCAACCAACCTAGCCTATATCGCCTCCGCAAACGCCCTAAATATCGCGGTAGTGCAACATCTGCGTAAAAACTCGGCCGTCGAGCCTTTTAAGCTTGAGATTTTAAAGCGGCTAAAATTTACGCCCGTTTGCGTTTCAAACGCGACTTACGAATTTTATGCCGCGCAGATAAAGATGCCTAAAAACGTGGTTTATAATCCCGTCGAGGCGCCTGTTTTAGGGCAGAAAAAGTCTGAAGCGGGTGAAAATTTGAGCCATTCTCGGTCAAATTTAAAAGATAGCGGCGACGATAAAAGCGGCGCCCTAAAAGCCAAATTTGACGCCGAAAAGATAAATATCGTAATGCCGGCAAATTTCTTGACGTTAAAGGGGCACGAGCTCGTTTTTGACGCTCTTGCGGGGCTAAAAAGAAGCGATGTAAAGGTCTATTTTGCAGGCGCAGGCGAGCTAAAAGCGGGAGCTAAAGCCAAATTTGATGCACTGATAAAATCAGGCAAGGCCGAGTATCTGGGTTTTGTTTCAAAGATGGACGAGATTTACGCAGCGTGCGACTACGTGCTTGGATTTTCCAGCGACGAGGGGCTGCCTAGAGTCGTCATCGAGGCGCTTGGCTGCGGGCTTGGCGTGGTGTACTCTGATATCGCCGTCATAAGGGAGATTTATGAAATCTCCTCTAAAAAGCAAGATTTTTTTATAGTTCAAAGAAGCTCGGACGCGCTTTTAGCCTGCTTTGAGAGCCTGCGCAAACCCGGCTCAAAAAATCCCGACGATGCCGTTATAAAGGCATTTAACATAGAAAATTATCTTCGCGGGATAGATAGGATATATAGCGAACTTTGACGAAGGCCTCGATGTCTGCAAGGTTTTGTTCGCCCAGCTCGAAAAACACGCTCGCGTCGATACCGCGCACGGTTTTAAACACGGAGCTAACGGGCGGCAGATGCGAGCTGATCACGAGCGAGTCGGCGACGCCTCTTTGCTCGCTAGCAAAGCAGGGCCCCATCAGGCAGATCGTGGGCGTGCGCACGCTATCTGCGACGTAGTAGTTTCCCGTGTCCGAGCTAGCGTAAAGCTGCATCTGCGAGAGATAAAACGGTAACTCCTCAAGCTTGATTTTACCTATCAAAGAGATGATTTTTAGCTCGTTTTCGCCGAATTTTTTTACGTAAGTATTGCAAATTTGCGAGCTTAAATTTGACACGCCGCTACTACCATTTTCGCTGCAAATTTGAGCCTTTGCGTTCTCGTCGTTTGTGTTTTTGATGTCGCCGTAAATTTTGCCCGCGTCATTGCTAGCCAAATCCGCGCAAATTTGCCGCCGGCTTAAATTCTCCGCCCGTTTTGCGTCCGCATTTTGCGCGAGCAGGTTTTTTAGCAGAGCCGCCTCCTCGCCGACGCCGAAAATATAAACCTCACAGTCAAATTTAGCGAAAATTTCAAAGATTTTCTCCCAAATATGTTTTGGCGGCGTTTTCATTTTATTGCCCGCGCTTAGGCTCACGCCGATCTTAAATTTGCCGCTTTTTATTAGATTTTCTTGCGGGATAAAGAGCGGTTTTTGCAAGCATTTTTCATATTTTAGCTCGCTCTCGCCGACCGTTTTTAGGTAGGTTAGCAGCGTGAGGTCTTGCAGGGTATGCGGCACTTTTTTCATGCCAAGCGCCAGCAGGGCAAAGTCGCTAGATGCCGCGTAGTGATGTACGGCGACGATATTTTTGGCTAGAGTGCAGCGCGCCAAAAAGAGATTTAGACTGTTTGGCATCAGCACGTAGACGCTCTCGTAGTTGCGCGAAAAAAGCTCGAGCGCGAGTCCTAGTTTGGATGTTTTTTTGCGTTTTACGTCATTTATCGTAAATATTTTTTCTATTCGGCTGTCGTGTTTTGCGAAGGCCAGGTTTATCTCGTCGATTAGCACGTCAAATTTGCCAAGCCTGTCAAAGACCACGGCCGAGTTTGCGTAGTCGCCGATTTTAGCGGTTTGGATGATTAAAATTTTGCCTTTTTCGCCTTTAAATTTTAGCTTTTTCATCGCATAAAGATATGGATAAAGCAGCAAATAAATGAGAAAATATATCAAAATGTAGGCCTTTATTATTTATAAAATTTAGCCTAAATTTAGCATAAATTTATAAATTTACGGCCGGTTTTTGAGCTACAGCAAGTAAAATTTAGCCAAAAACCGCTTACTGGATTTTAATGATTTTATCGTTATAATGGGCGCTTTAAATTTAAGGGAGAAAATGACGAAGCTACAAAACCGCCTACAAAACGCCGCTTTATACCTCGTTTGCGTTTTTATCGCTTGCGAGCATATCCCGCGTATGACGGCGGCGAAAAACGTCTCGCTTTACCTCGCGCTTGTCTGCGCGATCTGGCTTTATTTCACGGACAGGACGCGATTTGCCGCAAGGGTCGGTGTAAATTTCAGTCTTTCTCGCATGCCAGCGTTTTGCCTTATCGCATTTACTTTTTACGCGTTTTTGATCTCGGCCTTTCCCTACGCGCCGCAGTTTGACTCTCTGGGTAATGCTGCAGGTGAGTTTGGGCGCGGATTTGCTTTTTTGCTCATCGTTTACGTCGCGGCAAACGGCGAGACCGCTCAAGCAAAATCATTTTTTTACGCGCTGATAGCGGCCTTTGCGGTTATTAGCGTTTATTACGCCGCACCGCTTTTTAGCGAATTTGAGAGGCTTGGCAGCGCGGGCGAATTTGACGCGCGGGTCGTGCGCCGAGCGTACGCGGACTACGTGGATAGATTTTTGCCTTTTGCGCTGGCGGGAGTTTTTATCTTTAGGCGGCTTTGGGCGCGAGTTGCGTGCGGCGCACTTTGTCTGGCGGCCGTAGGGCTTGATATTTTGAGCGGCGTTAGGGGCAGCTGGGGAGCGATGCTGGCTTGTTTTATTATGTTTGGTTTTTATTTGTATATCTTAGGCGGCGAAGCGAAACGTAAATTTAAACTCTTTGCTGTTATCTTCGCCGTTTGCGTCGCGGGCGCATCGGCGGCGGTTTTGAGCTCGCCTACTGCGATGTATAAATTTTTGCAGATCGGGATAGTGAGCGAGGTAAATCTCGAAAACGAGAGCATGAGGGAGCGCCTTGCGGAGCTTAGCTTTAGCTCGGGACGCGATTTGATTTTAAAGGAGCGCTTGCCGCTACTTTTTGCGAGTCCGCGCGCGATAACCGGGCTTGGATACGGCAAGGAGCAGTACGACGCCTTTTTGCGTGACGAGGCGGACAAAGGCGCGCAGATCTCGATGATGCAGACGCGGCCGAGCGGCGAGCGGTATTGGTTTAACGACGAGCCGTTTTTTATCGGGCACTACTACTACTACGGCGCGGTCGGTACGGCGCTGATGTTTGGCGGTTTTATCTCGCTTTTGGCGTATGCGTTTAGGTATTTTTTGCACTCGCGCGAGCTGCTTTTTGCGGCGATTTTTATCTCGCTAGCGTGTTATTTCGGCGTGCGAGGGCTGTTTGAGGCGATAAATTTACGCATACTTTATATGTTTTATATGCTTGGATTTTTCGTCTTACTGGCGGCAAATTCGAAAGCAGGAGCCAAAGGAGGCGGCGTTGAGCGTTAGCGTTTTGATGTATCATCACGTTTTAAAAAAGGGCGGATTTATCGCCTCTAGCGTAGAGGATTTTGCCTCGCAGATGCGGTTTTTAGCGGAGGCGGGCTATAAAACGCTCACGATGAGCGAATTTATCACCTATAAAAAGGGCGAGCTAGCCGTACCTAAAAAAAGCGTCCTCATCACCTTTGACGACGGATGGAAGGACAACTACGTCTATGCCTACCAGGTCTTGCGCGAGTTTGGGCTGCGAGCGAGCATATTTTTAGTGACGCAGTGGATCGAGCGCGCGAGCGAGCGGCAGGGCGAGTTTATCGAGCTAACTCACTCCGAATACAAAAAAGCAGCCCCCCAGCGCCCGCAGGACGTGTTTTTGAGTCTTGACGAGATAGCGGCGATGCGGGACGTTTTTGACTTTCACTCTCACACGCACACGCATTTTGACGAGTATTTTGGCGCGCTCCCGCCTGAGGAAAATTTCGCTCGGTGCCGCGAGTTTATGCGCGCAAATTTGGGCGTCGAGGATAAAATTTTATGCTGGCCGCGCGGTAAATACGACGAAAATTTGATCCGTCTAGCTAGGCAGGCGGGTTATGAGGCGTTTTTCACGACGCAGCGAGGTATAAACAGGCCCGACGGCGACCTATCGGCTATCAAGCGCATCGCCGCTAAAAAGGACGCCGCGTGGCTAAAACGCACGCTTTTTATCTATCAAAACGATATTTTGGGCGGGATATACTCAAAGATAAAAAAGTAAAATTTGCTCTAAATTTAAGTCAAATTTGAGCGTCGTTTTTGCGAGTCTAGCTCAAATTTGACTTAAATTTGAAAGGCGCTAAATAATAGATGTAATTTCGCGCGGCGGCGAGGTTTCTGCTCGCTGTGGCGCCTAAAGGATTGTTATGAAATTTCGCAAACTTAAATTTAAAACCATAGCCGTAGCGTTGCTTCTAGCGGCGATACTTTGTGCAGCTTTTATCCGCGTAATTCCCGATTACTCCACTTCGCGAGGCTTTGCTGTCGTTTCTATCTTTGGCTATAACAAATATCAACAGGGGTATTGTTTAAAAGAGGATAGGATTTTACCGAGGGAGGAACGATTTAAGCGCGGAATTTTAGATACTTTAGAAAGACATGTATTGTTTCGTGCAGCTATTACAAACAGGTGCTACTATGTATATGGCAGCAAGACTTGCGACTATGGCAATAGAGAATTTGCCGTTAAAGTAGGTTTTTACGAAACGGATAAATTTAATAACGATGATTGGCTGGAAGTTCTATCTAAAGAATATGAGATACAAAAACGTAAAAATCAAGACGCTTGGCTATATAGAAATATTTTTGTTGAGAAATTTCAAATGAAGCCCGTAGATATCGCAGAAAAGTTAAAACTAAATTTAAAAGAGGGCTTTGCGGGCTTTGATATGCCAGTGATTGAATACACAGGATTAAATAAATATCTTTTATATCTTGATAAAAGCTTTATTCTTTATGATGATTTTAAATTCAGTGCTATTTTGGTTAGAGTTCCTGAAGGATATACCCCCAAAGACCTATTGGATAGAAGGCAATATTATGAAAGAGAGATTCAAACCAGATCATATAGTGAAGATGACTTTAAAATCGATACATGCGGCAATAGCGATTTTAAAATTTATAAAAACAATGTCGAAGAAATAGCGGATCGTTTGGTAAGAGAGGATTTGTTTAAAGGCGGCTGAAACAAGCTTGATTATAAAATTTAAAAGAAATAAAATGCGATGAGTGTAGAGCAAAGGTATAAATTTCACAGGGCGGCGAGATATCTGCTCGCTTTGCTGATGGTTTTCTTACTTGTTTGGCAGGCGGCGGGCCTGATCGGTTCGGTTTTGTAGGTGGGTGGGCGGCATTGATTTTGGCGGTTTTGCCTTTTGATGGTGCGCCAAGAATCGCCGTTTTTGCGGCAGAATTTGCGATTTTGGCTTGCGCGCTGCTTTGGTATTTGTTTAAAAGGTATAAAAACTTTAAGCCAAGCAAGCTGTTTGTAAAAAATCCAAATCTTAGTTTGCTGCTTTTTGCGGTAGAAAATTTATCGCTCGGCGCTTTTTACGGCGGTTTTTTGGTATGCCTCGCGGCGGGGTATTTTTGGGGCGAGAGTGCCGCCGGCTGGAGCGTGGCGTTTGCATTTGCGTTCGCGCCCGTTTGTCTGATCGTTTTCGTGATCTCGTATATGTTTAATGAAAAGAAGGCCTAGGCGTCAAATTTAAGCGCTCAAATTTATAAAATCAAGAAGGTCAAATTTGATGGCCAGCGTTCAAATCAAATTTGACTTTTGACAAGCCTGGCCGATAAATTTTATCGTCAAATTTGACCAAAACAGCCAAATTTACTCATAAAATTTAACCAAAGCGGCCGAATTTTACAAAGCATGCTTAGCTTTGACTCAAATTTTCCCTGATTTTCCTCTCTATCGCCTCTAGCTCCTCGCCCTCAAATCTCATCAGCGTTCGCTCTACGCCATGCTTTATCATCCCCTCTTTGTCGCATGGCACGAAGTCCCAGTCCTTTTGAAACACCGCGTGCTTACCCATAGTTTGGTTGCCGTTGCGCTGCGTGTAGCCGTTTTCGTTTAGATCGTTATCCCACGGCCCCCACTCAAACGCCCCGCTAGGCCCAAACAGCGCGATCACGGGCACGTCGTTGGCTGCGGCTAGGTGCATGATCGCCGTATCCACGCCGATAAACATCGCGGAGCGCTTCGATAGCGCGGCGGTTTGCTTTAGGGTGAGCTTGCCGCCCAGATTTACGGGGCTAGAGGAGCACAGCGCCAGCACGTCGGCTAGCTTTTTTAGCTCGGCGTCGTTGTTGTCGGCCGTTAGCACGACCCGCACGCCAAGACCCTCGCAAAAGTCGATTATCGCAGCCATAGTTTCGTCGTCCGCGCATTTAAACATCCAGCGGCTAGTTAGGTGCACGTGGATAAATTTAGGCGGTAAATTTAGATGATTGATGCATTCTGGATCAAAATACACGCTCACTCTTTTGCCGCTAGGCTCGTGTCCTAGCGCAGCTAAGGCGTCTAGATTTCTATCCACGGTGTGGCGCAGGCCGCCTATTTTAGGGGCTTTGTGCGTTATTATTTTATTTACGGCTTTGTTTTTGCCCTCAAAGCCCACGATGGTTTTTATCTTGGCGTATTTGGCGACGATGATACCGCGGTCGCCCGTCGTGGTCTGCACGGCGATGTCGTATTTTTGCTTTTTGATGGCGCGGATAAACTTTAGCTCGCACCAAAGTCGTTTAAAAAAGCCGACCTCTTTTATATTCGCGCGGTCGTAAACGTGGATGTTTTGGATGTTCGGGTTGCCCTCGATCATCGCCTCGGTGCCCTTGTTTAGCGCGAAATCTATCTGCGCGTCAGGGTAGATGCGGCGCAGGTTTTCGACGAGCGGAGTCGTGAGCAGCACGTCGCCGATGTTTCTAAATTTCATAACTAAAATTTTGATTTTTTTATCTTTCATTTTACGTACTTCCAAAATGTGTATTGCGCATAAAGCCTTGCTATCACGTAGCCGCGCCAGCCCTCGTGCCAGCCGCCTTTTAGGAAAAATAGCTTAAAAAACGTCCACGCGGGATTTAAAACTGCCTTAAATTTGCTTGATTTAGCTCCCTTTGCGCCCAGACTCGAGTAGCGATTTTGCTTAGCGATAAACTGCTCGATGCTATCATATGCGTAGTGTTTGAAGTGGTTTTTTAGCCTGCCGATTTCATTTTTGGCGGCGGTTAACTTTGCGCCATTTGCAGCGTCGGCCGAGATTTGTTCGCCCGTTTTTGCAGCGTTTTTTAAAACGACCTTTTCGTGTATCTCGCGCCCGTCAAACTCCGCCCTCGTTTTATCAAACAGCCTAACCGTGCAGTCGGGGTAAAGCCCCATCGTGCGCACTTCTTTGCCAAAAAATATATTTGCGCGCGCCACTTCGTATGCGCAAAACTCTGGGCACTGTAAAATTTGCAAAATTTCCTCTCTCAGCGGCTCTAAAATCACCTCGTCGCTATCTAGCACAAAAACCCAGCGATTGCATGCTAGATCCACGCCCAGCTGCTTTTGCGCGCTAAATCCTCGCCATTTTTCTTTGTGAAATTTGACGTTTTTAAACCCAGAGCAAATTTGCTCCGTAGCGTCCTGCGAGCCGCTATCGACCACGACGACTTCGTCTGCGAATTCGCAGCTTTTTAGCACCTCGTCGAGGTATTTTTCGCTATTAAGCGTGAGGATAACGACGCTTAGCATTTATAAATTTCCTCGTTAAAATGCTTGAATCGCTTGTGAAACCAAAAATACTCGCCGGGCTTCTCGCGTACGGCGGCCTCTGTGGCGTCAGCTTGCGCTTGCGTGGCCTTTAGTACGGCTTCGTCTTTGTCAAAATCCCTAATATCAATCGGCGGGAAAAAGCAAATTTCACTGAGATTTGCCCCTTTTTCGCGGATAAAGGTGGGCACTATTAGAGCGTCGGTTTTTTGCGCGAAAATGCTAACTGCGGGCGTATGTAAAACCTTTCGTCCGAAAAATTTGACCTCTACGCCCTCGTCTTTGGCGGTGTTTTGATCGACTAGGATGCCGACTAATCGGCGCGCCTTAACCGCTTTTAGGATTTGCTTGGCGCCGCCCATTTTGTCGATGAGCTCGATATCAAAGCGGGTGCGGTTCGCCTCCAAAATGCGCTGCATGACCGCGCTATCAAGCGCGCGCCCGACGATACTAACGCCGCCAAATTTCGCCGCCATCGCTAGCGAAAAGAGCTCCCACTGCCCATAGTGCGCCGTTTGCACGATGATCGGGTGGCCCGATGCGAGCGCGTTTTGAAAGATTTCTAAGTTTCTAAATTCGACCTTTTCTAGGATTTTTTCCTTGCTCGCGTTTTGGTTTTTTATAAAATTTACCGCAAATTTGGCGTAGTTGCGGTACGTGTCTTTGATGATTTGCTCTTTTTGCTCGGCCGTGAGCTCCTCGGCGTAGGCGAAATTTAGATTTGCTCTGATGATTTTGGTGTGTTTGGCGTCAAATTTATAAAACAAAAACGCGATAAAATTTAAAAAAGGATCAAGCAAAAACGCGGGCGTAACGGTAAAAATAAATTTAAAAAATCTATAAAGCCAAAGGTAAAATAAATCACGCATCAAGTAGCCTTTTTGCCGCGTTTGCGATAGCCTGCGGCGCGATATCTCGCACGCAAAAGTCGCTTTTGTCTATCTTTTTCGCGTCTATTTTTTTGCCCGCGTCTAGCGTTAAATTTACGGGCGTTGCGTAGGCGTTTCGCTCAGCGGGTCTGTTGCCAAAAAGCGTGATAGAGGGGCGATTTTGCGCCCAGGCGATATGCGTCACGCCGCTATCGTTGCCGATAACCAGATCGCAGGACGAGATAAAATTTACGAGCTCTTTTAGGTTTAAGCTTAGCAGTTTTGCGTTTGAGTTTTTGATCAAATTTATGGCTTTTTTCTCCTCGTTTTCGCCGTTAAAGCAGACGAAAATTTCATTTTGCGGCTCGTCTAGCAGCGCGATAACATCGCCAAATTTATCGTAAATTTTACTTGACTCGCTAGCAAAGGGTGCTATCAAAATTTTCTTTTTTGAGCTATCAAATTTACTTTGCAAAGCGCTAAAACAAGGCTGTTTGGCTAAAATCTCATCCTCACTAAAACTAAAACCCAGAGCAAAAGCCGTAAGGCTCAAATTTCGCAAGATGATGTTTTGGGCGTAGTCGCAGTTAAATTTATGCCCGTAAAACAGCGCCGCCAGCGGTTCTTTAGCGCTAAATTTATCAAATCCGTAGCTGTTTTTGCCAAGAAGCTTCGCAACTGCGGCGGATTTGAGAAGTCCTTGCAGGTCGATGACGTAGTCAAATTTGCCCTCTTGCTTAGCAGACGCGATCAGCTCCAAGCTTTTTTTGTATTCGCCGTTTTTTAGCGGCAGCGAAACGACGCGCGAAATTTGCGGACAAAGGAATAAAATCTCGCTAAATTTAGCGTCGGCAAACCACGTTATTTTCGCTTTTGGCAGGTGCTTTTCGATAAACTGCAAAATAACTACCGCGTGGACGATGTCGCCCAGGGCGGAGAGCTTGATAACGGCGATGTTTGGGGCTGGGTTTTTATTCATTTATCGCTTTTATAAAGATTTTTAGCTATCATTTTAGGCAAAAATAGCTAAAAAAGGTTTGAAATGGCTAAAAATTATATCTGCGTTTTTGACTGCGAAACGGTGCCGGACACCGCGCTTTTACGGAAAATTTACGGCTTTGAAGGAAGCGACGCGGAGGTGGCGAGGCAGGCGTTTGCCGCGCAAAAGGCAGCAAGCGGAAGCGAGTTTTTACCTGTGATGTTTCACCGCGTCGTGGCGATTTCAGCTGTGATGGCGGACGAGTATGGTAAATTTTTGCGCGTAAGTACGATGAAGGGCGCAAATGAGCGTGAAATCCTAAATAAATTTATCGGCTTCGTAAACTCGCACAACCCGCGCCTAGTTAGCTTTAACGGACGGGGCTTTGATCTGCCGATGATTTTAACGCGCGCGATGAGGTACAACGTCTCGTTTCCGAGCTTTTACGAGGTCGAAAACAAGGAGCTTGGCAAGGGCAAATGGGACGGCAACTACCGCGACCGATACAGCGGTAAATTCCACTTTGATCTGCTTGACCACGTGAGCGAGTTTGGCTCCGTGCGCGGGCTGAAGCTGGATACGCTCTGCGCGAGCTTAAATTTGCCCGGCAAATACGACGTGCACGGCGATCAGGTGATGGAGCTGTTTTTTGACGGCAAGATAGATAAGATCAACGAATACTGCGAAAGCGACGTGCTAAATACATACTGGCTTTTCCTAAAATACGAGCTTTTGCGCGGAAATTTGACGCTGGATGATTACGCCGACGATATCTCGGTGATGAGCGAGTGGCTCGCGGCAAACTGCGCTCAGATGGGCTATACGCCGGTATTTTGCGAGGCAGTAGAGCGCGAGCTCGTGCGCCTTGAAACGCAAAACTACGAGGATGAGCCAGAATTTGACGAAGAGGGCGAACAGGCTGGGACAGAAGAATACTACACCGAAGAAAATATGCCAGAGATAAATTTGGACGAGCAGTGAGAGGTTAGCGAAATTTGGCGAGATAAAACGGCTCGAAGCGGCACGGACTAGGTAAATTTGACGCGCATGTTGTTTTAGGGCGCGGTCAAATTTGACGCGGTTGGGTGCCGAGCAAATCGACTCTTGCTTGCCGAATTTCAATTTCACAAGCGGTTTAAAATTTGCAAAAGCGCAGGGTGTCAAATTTAACGATAGACGTGCAATGCGGTGCCGTAAAATTTGCCGCGATTAAATCAAATTTGACACAATGGCGACGTAAAAACAAGCCGCCAAATTTCCGGCAAAAACCCGCTAATTTAGTACTTTATCTCCTGCGCGCCGTAGTCCTCTACTGCACCAAAGAGCTTAACCGCGTCTTTTAGCGGATATTTGTTGGCAAACATCGATATTTCGCTTTGTCCCGTCGCGACCTGATTTATCCCAAACACCCTTCTTAGCTCGTTTGTAAACGAGTTTGGATCGTAGTCCACGCTCTCTTTGTACGAAGCATCCAAAAATCCTTCCATATACGCCTTATTTACGGCTTTTCGCAGCGATTTGTCGTCCTTTAGCTCCTCGTTACCGACCGCCTCGTCAAAGAGATCCACGTCTGCAAAATCCTTTGCAAATATCGTCTCAAAAAGTCCGAGCCCCGGCAGGATGACGTCGGCTTTTTTGTTGAGGAAAAAGCGGTTGTCGTTTACGCGTACTTTTCGCCCTTTTTCCATGGCTACGGGGCTATCGATGCGGGCGCGTTCTATCGCCGCAAAGGCCGAGAGACCGATGATGTTGCGGCGGATGATGACGTCTGCTTTGGTCATGACTTTAAAGCCTTGGCCGCCGTCGCCAAAGCTAGCCGTTCGCGGCCAGGTAAAAAGTATGGTGTTGTAGCTAAAGTCGATTTTGACGGCATCGGCTTGATTTTTCGCGCCCCAAATTTCGCAGGCGCTGATAGCGTTTGCGACAAAGACGTTGTTTGCGATATTTACCTCGCCGTGAGCGCCTAGTCTCACCGCTGAGTTGTTGCCGTTGCTAAAGACGCTGTTTCGTATCGCAAGCTCGCCGCCACCTAAAAATTTACCGCCCAAAAGCGGCTTGGCGGCCGTAATGACGTTTGTAGTCTTGCCGTTTTGACCGACTCCGGGCGGCAGGACGAGCATACCCGTTTCCACACCTCTTGGCTTGCCTCTGCTTGGATCATAGGCGTTTGAGTCGCCCTTGTCAAAGATAATGCCGTCCAAAACGAGCCTCTCTCCGGGCGCTGCGACGACGTCTAGCTCGACTAGCGGATTTGACGAGCCCGTGCCGTTAACGGACGCAGGCGGCATGATGCGTGTTTGATACTTTAAAACATCGCGCGCGGCGAAGTCCTTGGAGTAGCCACCGTAGATCTCGACGGGCTTTTTTATGAGGATAAAGCCCTTGTCTCTTAGCCCGTAGTAGTTGCCCTCGGCGACGTAAATTTTATCTCCTTCTTGGGCTATCTGGGCGGCTTTTTCGATGTTTTTTAGTGGCGCTTCTTTGGTGCCCGCGTTTGCGTTGTCGCCCAGGTCTTTTGAGACGTAGAGCTCGGCTGCGTGTCCGAGCAGGGCAAATGCACTAAAAAGGCAAGGCAGAGCGGCTTTTTTGATACTAGGCATCGTCGTCTCCTCGTGTAAATTTAACGAGTTGATTATAGCAGTAAAATAGTAAAAAATTTAAAAGTTCGTTTAAGAATATCCGCTTAAATTTGCAAATTTAAGCGCTAAATTTAGCCCAGAGCCGCACAAATTTGTTCAAATTTTACTTTCCGGCGCGCAGGCTAACGGCGAAATAAATGAGATTGTGCTAAAATAACGTCAAATCACAAAGGAAAAAACATGAAAATTTTAGTAACTGGAACGGCGGGATTTATCGGATTTCACTTGGCAAACGCCCTAGTAAAAAGGGGTGACGAGGTCGTCGGATACGACGTGATAAACGACTACTACGACGTAAATTTAAAGCTCGCGCGCCTAAAAACGGCCGGCTTTGATATAAGCGAGATTGAGCAAGGCAAGCTGATAAGCTCAAAAACGCAGCCTAATTTAAAATTTATAAAAGCCGATCTAGCCGATACCCAGATGATGAAAAAGCTTTTTGAGAAGGAAAATTTTGACTGCGTCGTAAATTTGGCCGCGCAGGCGGGCGTGAGATATTCGCTAATTAATCCGCAAGCCTACATCGACAGCAACGTCACGGGCTTTATGAATATCCTTGAATGCTGCCGCCACAACCAAACTAAAAATCTAGTCTACGCAAGCTCGAGCTCGGTCTACGGCCTAAACGAAAATATGCCGTTTTCTACGCACGAGAGCGTAAATCACCCGATCAGCCTCTATGCCGCGACTAAAAAAAGCAACGAAATGATGGCGCATACGTACTCGCATCTCTTTGGCGTACCTACTACGGGACTGCGATTTTTCACCGTTTACGGTCCGTGGGGACGCCCTGATATGGCGCTATTTTTGTTCGTCGACGCCGCGCTAAAAGGCAAGAAAATCGACGTCTTTAACTACGGCAAGATGAAGCGCGACTTTACCTACGTGGACGACATCGTAAAGGGCATCATAAAATGCATCGACAACCCTGCCAAGCCAAATCCTGCGTGGGACGCAAAGTATCCCGATCCCGCCACCTCTAGCGCGCCGTTTAAGGTCTATAATATCGGCAACAACAGCCCCGTAGAGCTCATGGACTACATCAAGGCCGTCGAGCTTAAAATCGGCCGCGAGATAGAGAAAAACTTCCTCCCGCTTCAAGCCGGCGACGTGCCTGCGACCTATGCGGACGTGAGCGATCTGGTAGCAGACTTTGACTACAAGCCAAACACTAGCGTAAATGACGGGGTGGCTAGGTTTATCGAGTGGTACTGCGAGTTTTACGGGGTTAAAATTTGAGATTTTTCGCGCTATTGCTGGCCGCCTTTTTAAATTTCGCTTTGGCGGCGCAGAGCGAAAACCTAAGCGACGCGGGTGTAGATACTGCTAAAAAAGATAAATTTGAGCTTTTAAAACTTAGCGAATACAAAGGTCAAAACGTCGGCGGCTGGCTAGCTAGCGAGAAACTAGACGGCGTGCGCGCCTACTGGGATGGGCGAAATTTGCTATCCAGAAACGGTAAAATTATAGCCACGCCAGGGGGCTGGAGCGCGCATTTTCCGCCGTTTGCACTTGACGGTGAGCTTTACACTGCGCGGGGCGAATTTGAAAAAATCCAATCGATCGTAATGGATAAAACGCCCAGCGTCGCGGCGTGGAGTGAGATCAAATTTTATGTTTTTGACGTACCTGAGGCTAGCGGCGGGCTTTTAGAGCGGCTTAGCGAGCTTGAAAAATTTATCGCAAAGAACCCGCAGGCAGGGCAAAATTTAAAGATAATCAAGCAAGTAAAAGTAAAAGATAACGCCGAATTTGAGGCGTTTGCGGAGGCTGTCATCGCAAAGGGCGGCGAGGGTGCGGTCGTGCGCGAGCCAAACGCGCCGTATGAGCGAAAACGAAGCAAAAATGCTCTGAAATATAAAAAATTTAAAGACGCCGAGTGCGAGGTTGTCGCCGTAAATAAAGGCAGCGGCAAATACGAAAAATTTGTAGGCTCGCTTACCTGCAAGGCGCTTGGCGGCAAAGATGATAAAGAAAGAGCTGGCGAGCCAAAAGAGGGCACTATCTTTAAAATAGGCTCAGGACTAAGCGACAAAAATCGTCAAGATCCCCCAAAGATAGGCTCTATCATCACATATAAATTTCAAAATTTAACCGCCAACGGCAAGCCAAGATTTCCTATATTTTTAAGGGTTAGAGAGGATTAAATTTGATCCGTGATCTCTTTTAACGCCCCAAAAGAGTCAAACTGCGCCTTTTCATCAAAAATAAAGCTTTGAGCCATGATCTCATCGACTGCTAGTCTATTTTGAAACTCTAAAATTTGCTCTTTAACGCTTTGCTTTGAGCCTATAAAAGAACACGCCATCATCTCTTCTGTGACGCTTCTTTCTCTATTTTTTAGCTCTATTTGCCTAAAGTCGATCGGCCCAAAATGCGGAGTCTGTGCGCCTGCCTTGCCACTTTTGGCAAAGACCTCGTCGTTGTCCCTTTTTGGCGGCTGCAAATACTCTTTTTCGCCAGTTACTACGTTTAAGAAAAATTGCGTTTGCGTAGTGGCTAAACTCTTTGCTAGCTCGTCACTTTGGGCTATTATTACATTTGCTCCTGCTATGATATAGGGCGCTTTTAAAAAGGGCGATGGTTTGAAATTTTGACGATAAATTTCTACCGCTTTTTCTAGCGCACGTGGTGCAAAGTGCGACGCAAAGGCGTAAGGCAGGCCAAACTCAGCCGCCACGTATGCGCTATATATGCTTGAGCCAAGTATGTAAATAGGTGGAATTTTGTCTACTTTTGGATAGGCTTTCACGGCTCTTTTGGCGTTAAAATAGTCCATTAGCTCGTTTATCTGCATGTTAAATTCCATCTCTCTTGCGCCGCGTCTAAGCACCGCAGCCGTCTCTAGGTCAGTCCCTGGAGCTCTGCCTAGCCCAAGATCGACGCGGTTTGGATATAGCGTCTCAAGAGTGGCGTACTGCTCGGCGATAGAGTAGGGGCTGTGGTTTGGTAACATCACGCCGCCAGAGCCCACACGCAGGCTTTTTGTATGCTCTAAGATGTGTGCGATGATGAGCTGCGTGGCTGAGCTAGCTAAGTTTTTCATATTGTGATGCTCTGCGACCCAGTAGCGCTTTATGCCGATATCTTCGGCAAATTTAGCCAGTTCGAGGGCCGCATTTATCGCATCTTTTGCGTCACCGCCTTGTTTTATCGGTAGTAAATTTAAGATTGAGACATTCATTTTTATCCTTTTTTGTAGATGAGGAATTATAAAGATTAAATTTTAAATAAATTGTAAGTCTATTTTAAATTTCTAAAGATAGATATCCATTTTGCAGCTTTTAGGCAAAATTTAAAAATTAACCTTACTTTACTTTTGCTTTACTCTATTTTTGATAAAATTAACTACTTTTTTATGAAAGGCTTAAACTTGAAGATTTTAGTAACAGGTGGAGCTGGATACATCGGCAGCCACGTAGTAAAAGCACTTTTAAAGCAAGGCAGCGATGAGATAACTATCATCGACAATCTCTGCAAGGGCTCGCAAAAAGCACTTGAGGCACTCCAAAAGATAGGAAATTTTAAATTTATAAAGGCAAATTTAGAGGATGATCTAGGCGGGATTTTTGCGGAGGGCAAATTTGACGCGATTATCCATTTTGCCGCATTTATCGAGGTTTTTGAAAGCACTCAATATCCGCTAAAATACTACCTAAACAACACCGCAAACGTAGCCAAAATTTTGACCTATTGTAAGCAGTACGGCGTAAATAAATTTATCTTTAGCTCCACGGCGGCGGTTTACGGCGAGCCCGAGATCGGCGAGGTTGATGAGCAAACCGCGGCAAATCCGATAAATCCCTACGGCCGAAGCAAGCTAATGAGCGAGTGGATCATCAAAGACTACGCCGCTTCAA
>CAUSAR010000036.1:0-19333 GCA_963529735.1 uncultured Campylobacter sp. | reverse complement strand
TTTTGAAAAGGTCATCCCTGTTTCTTTTAGCTTCTTTTCAATAGCCGACCATTCGGCATCGGTTAGTCTTAGTTTTTTGATTATGTTCTTAGTGATTTCGCGTTTTTTGTTTTCCATCTTTATCTTATATAAAATTTTATTTTTGGAATCAGTATGCACACATTTTTCTTTATCCGCAATTTTATAAAATTGAAAACTGTAAAACAAGGGTTTTAGTAAGTTAGGAAACGGGTCGGGTAAAATTAACCTAGTTTTTAGGTTTTAAAATAAGACGAGCTGGTTTAAATTTTACAAAGTCTGGGTCGGGCAAAATGCCGCTCTGCCCGCATACTCAGCCACTTAAAATTTCCCTTTTCTTTTTTACGAGCTTTATAAATCTTAGATTTTGAATGTTTTTTCTTTTTATAAATTCTTTAATCTCATCCTCGCTTTTATTTAGACAATCATTTATTAGCTCGTGCCTTTTTACGAGCCCTAACGTTCCGCTAAAGCGTTGAGCCTTGTTCTTAAGGTCTTTTGGCGTACTTGAGGTGTAAAGCAGCAGATAATCTAGAAATTTAGTATCGCTCAAAGCATAGTAAAATATGTTGCATTTGTTAAAATTTTCGTAACCCAAGTCGGCCTTGGCCTCTAAAAGGTCGATTTTGTATAGTTTTTGCTCCATTTTTATCAGATAAAGCTCCATAAGCAAAGAGTTTCTGTTTAGTCCGTATTTTTTGTTTATATTAGCCTTTATTTCGTTGGTAGAAAAGTTAAATATTTCCGCCTTTTCTTCGCTTAGCCTTTTTACTTCGTTTTTTAAAAACTCGCGAATAGTCTTTATATCGGTATCAAATTTAGCTTCTATTATGCCTTCTTTATCTATAAGCTTATGTTTTAAAAGCAAGTGCGCCATAGCGTTTTCTGCAATACCCATAAGTTTTACGTGATAGCAACAGACGTCTAAAATATCTTCTAGTTTTAGGTTAAATTTTAACATAAGGTATTTTAAATCGTAAAAATCCCTTGCCTTGCGGCGATGCCTTAGTATAGCGTCTAGTTTGATGTAGGCTAGTTTTTTGAATGAGGCTACGTTTATATTTTTGTATTTCCTAGCATCGCTTAAAATCTCAATCGGATAAGCTATAAATTTAACGCTCACGCCGTCAAATTTATAAAATACCCGCGCTTTGTCTCCTTTGACGAATTTAATCTCGTATACATTTTTTAACTTTGAGATTAAAGCTTCTATTTTTGATAACGACTGGGTACTTAGCTCTTCTTCATTTACAAAAAAATATAGGTCTTGAGGCTGCCTGTGAAGCTCATAAAGCGTTATAGCCATACCGCCAACCAGAACAAAGCCGTTTAAATCATTGCCGCCAGCGATATATTCAAGTAGTGCGACTACTCTAGGATATAAATTTTGGCTCATATTCCTAAAAAATCCTCTACCAAAGGCAGTCTCTCGCCTTTTTGATAAAACTCGTTAAGATATACTTCAAACACCTTAGCATCGCCGAAAAGTTTGCGCAGGTAGACCAAATTCATAGGAGAATCATTATCCATTAGCGCAGCTATATAGTTGGTTAAGGGTATAGAGCCGCCTGGGTTGCTCCAAAAACGGTATTTAAACAGCGGATACTTATACGTGCAAAGTTCGTTTTTTCTTAAAGCCTCTTTATCTTTGGGATGGTTTGTTATTTTAGGAGCCGGCCTATTTCGATCCTTTAATGCCCTTTTATAAAATTTCTCCTTGCTTATCTTGATTATTTCGCCCCCTTTGGCGGATTTGTTTAGATACTTTCTGGCCAAATCTTTTTCTTCGTTCTTAAATATATCTATACTATATACTTTATAGTTTCTGAGAAATTTTATCTTTCTAAGTATGTGGGTCATTTTTAACCCCATATTCAACCATTTCGATCTTAGCTTTTAATATATCCGGGTTGATCGGCTTAGCGTAAGCGTTAAGTAAAATTTTATACTGCTTTTCGTGGCCTACTATTTGGGCTATAACGTTTGTCTCAACCTCTCGCTGCACTAAGTAATCTATAAAATAGTGCCTAAACGAATAAAAAGTTTTTTCTTTATCCTTACAAATACGTTTGCGCTGAATTTGGTTTCTAAAAATTTCAGAAAAGATTTTATTATTTACGCTAAATATCGTCTCGCCGTTTTTTCTAGTATCAATAAATTCTATTAAGCCAAGCTCAAGCAGCTTGGAATGAATGGGCACCACCCTTATAGAATTAGTATTTTTAGTGGTTTTACCCTCTTCTCTGTTTATATTAAAGCAAAGTATTCCGTTACGCTTTACTATATCTTTGTATCTTAGCTGAGTTATTTCGTTTATCCTCATCCCGCTATATGCTGCTATCATCGTAATATAATAAAGATCGTTAGCGTTTATTCGCTTGCTTGGAGATCTATTGGCATTTTTAAAATCCTGAACTATCTTAAAGATAGTTTGCGCTTCTTTTTTACTGTAAGGCAATACCTTGCGATCCGTGGGGTCTATTTCTATTTTTACGTTAATATTATTCGTAATGCTTTTACCTATATAGCCGCTATCGTAACTGTAATTAAAAAATTGAGCCACCCTTATCATATATTTTTGCACGGTTACTTCCGACAGCTTGCTATCGTTTTTACCCAGATGCAGTATCTGCTCTAAATTTTTACCCTTATACTTGTTTTTTTGATTTAGCTTAGTTGGCATTTGAAATAAAATATCGCGAAATTTTAATAAATCATCTCTTGATATAAGAGATACGCTCCTTTCCTCGCCGAAGAATTTAAAGAGCAAATTTTTGACGCTATTTACTAGCTCTAACGTGCTTTTAGACCATTTTTCGTTTCTACTTGTATTTTGTATGAAGGTATCGAATGCAACGCGCAATATTATATTGTTTTGCGACCCGGTTGGTATTTGGCTAGCAAGCGGGACTATCTCGTATCGTTCTACTATATTATTACCTAGAGTTCCTACACCAAAAGTTTCTTTGCCTGCGCGTATAGACTGAATAATATTTTGCTTTTTACCGAGCATAATATCTTTTGTCTCTCTTTCATCGGCCTTAGTTTTTACCAGCCCTAGCTCCGTATTTAGTCCGTGTTCTTTTTGGGTAGCCACGACTATAGCGTGAGCGAAAGTATCTATAAGATCTTTGACCCCTTGTCTATTAAGCGGCAATCCGCCGATTTCGTCAAGAACGCCGATTTCGTCTTGAAAGCTTCGTATTTCTTTATTTTCAAATTTACGGCTACTATCTTGCTCGCTTAAAAATTTTAATCTTTTGGCCGTAAGGTTTGTGTTTTTCTCAAGTTTTGCTATGAGGTAGTTTAGCGAAAGGATATTTTTCTCGAGCAAAGCGTGGGCTACCGTAGCCCTATCCTCATCATCGATCGGGCCGATATCTTTTTCTAAAATTTCCACGCTAGGCTCTAGAAGTTTGGGTATTTGATTATCTTGCAAGGCTTCTTTAAAATGCCTATTTAGAGCATCGGCAAAGTCGACGTCTATCTTTTTATCGTATAAAGAGTGCTCTTTTATACTTTTATCGACCTTTGCCTGCATGAAGCTATCCACGAGAGAGCCGATTATCTTGCCGTCCAAATTCATATCTACCGCCTTGGTTATTAGATAAATGTATCTATCGTAAATTCTAGCAGATTTTTTAGCTTTTAGCATGGAGTTTGTGCTTAGCGTAAAGCAAATTTCTCTTTGAACGCCGAAGATTTTCCTCGTACTAAGAGGCAGAACACTCCTATAGTAGTATGTTCCGTTGCGATTTTTAATATGCGTCATAAAGCGGTGTAACAAAAGTGGAACACCTTGCCGATGCCTTAAAGTCAAAAGGACTTAAAATAGCGTAGTATCAGTGCTTTGCAAGGATTTAAAATAATTCCTCATAAGCCGGAGGTCGGGAGTTCAAGTCTCCCCCGTGACACCAACGAAAAACCTCTCAAAACCCCCTAAAATACGAGATTTCATCAACCACAAAATACACAAAGCGGTTAAGCATAAAAAGCTTTAAATTTGTCAAATCGTCAAGGTTTTGACAAAAGATAGGGCACAGTTTGGGGCACACCAAAACCGCCTATTTTCAAGACCAATCAACAATATCTTTTTGCCGTTAGGGCACACTCAAATTGTTTTTACAAGTCTGTTTTAAACGGATTTATAAAAGTAATTAGCCGCGCTAAACCGCCAAAGCTCTATTTCTCCAGCCGTTGGCGTAAATTTTTAGCCGCGGATTTTTCTCGATCAGCTTGTTGTAATACTCTAGCTCCGCCCGGTCGAATTGCTTGTCAAATCGCTCCTCGTCATATCGGTTTATCGCCGCTACCGTTTGATCGCCAACTATGCCGTCATTAACAACCCCCACCAACTGCTGTGCAACTCTCACGGCGGGCTTTACGCCGACATTGACGCCAAAGATAAACATCTCGTTTGCCTTTATCTGGCTTGAAATTTCATCGAGCCGCATCCTATCCCAATACGCTTCTTTGTAAAATGCTCGCACCTGCGCGCGCAAATTCTCTCTGCCGTAAAGCGCGCGAGATATTTTCTCGATGTCGCCGCCAAGAGCTACCGTGCCTAGTATCTCGTCCCAGCCAGCCCAGTGAGGGTGCGCGGCTTGGTATATCCCCATAAACGTCCAGCCATCCTCGGTCGGATTTTTATCAAGCGCATCCTCGGGGCGAGAAAACTCAAGCCTCATCAAAATTTGAAAAGCTTCGTTAAAATTTGCCATTTTTCGCTCCTTGTGTTAAATTTTTTTAGATTTTTTTACGCATTTTTCTGACGTGTTAAAATTTTGCTCAAAAAATACGCGCTCTTTATGCTCACCTTTTTTGCCGATGTTAAAGCCCTCGACGGGTCTGTGGTAGCCCATTACCCGGCTGTATACCACGCATTTTGTGCGCTGTGCCTGTACCGCCTGCAATATCTCGCTATTTGTCATCTTTCCACTCCTCGTGCCTAAAACTTCCGCCGTAGTCGTCGTAGTCGTAGCTATTGCCGTTTAGCCCTTCTATCTTTTTTTCTACGGCTTTGTCGATCATCGCAGTAGCCCACTCCGCGCCTCTCCAAGCGAAAAACCCACCGACTGCTAGCGAAAACTTTGGCGCCTGCGTAAAATAAAACGTTGTTTCATACGCTAGCCAACATACAAACATCGAACTAGCCGTGCCTACGACTAAATTTATGAGCCTTTGCGCGCCCTTTTTGCCGCTATTTGCCATATTCAGCAGCCCGCCTACTAGCCCAACCAAAACGACCCAAAAATAAAGCCCTATCTCCTCTAATATATTATCCATCCCGCGCCTCACATTGTGACTAGCCACATAAGCAAGATCGACAAGATAATCTCTACAATAGCCTTTTTGCTGAGCCAAAATTTTCTAGCTTTAATTACCAGCTCGTCCATCTACGCACCCCTTTAAAAGCTCCTCGCAGGTTTTGAAATACTCCATTAGCTCGCGTGCGCTTTGCGGGTCATTTGCCTCTAGTTTTGGCTTTTGGGGCATTTTCGCAAGGCACGCAACGGGCGTTCTCACTTCTTGATATACGGTTTTTGTGATGATTTGCGGTTCTTTGGCGCACCCGCCGAAAGATAAAACCGCTGCAACTGTCAAACAAAATTTGACAGTTGCCTTATTTGCCTGCTTCATTTACCAGCTCCTCGTAAAATTTGAGTTTCTTTTCACACTGCGCGTCCTTAACGGGTACTTCTATTTTTTTAAATTTCGTTACTACGCGCTCCTGCGTCTTTACGACGTCGGGCGGCTTTACGGTTAGCGCCTTGATTTTCTCGTTTTGAAAATCTATACGCGTATTGCACTCCCCCAAATTTGCCACTGATACTTGGATAGCCGCTTCTTTCAAAGCTAGTTGCATTTCCGCTTTTTCCAGCTTGTCTTTGGCGTTTTGCGTTTCGGCTTTTGCGCTACTTAGCGCACCGTTTAAGCGCCAAATTTCAAGCCCTGCGCCGCCTAGAGCTATCAGCATCACGACGCCAACTGATATTAGAAATTTCACGTTTAGAAATCCCACGGGCTACCCCTTTATCTCGATGACGTTGTCTTGTATAAACTCCGTAATAACAAGGTTTTCGCCGTCAAACGCGTAGTGAGTATTGTCCTCTACCCAGCCCGTTTCAAGATCGACTGGGCAAAATAGCCCCTGGACGCCCGTTTTGTTAAAAACCCTTAAATTTGTCTCGCCGCTACCCGCAATAATTGGCGAGACATTTACGAGCGCCTTTCTTATAGGCGCGGTTTTTACGGTGACAAGATTAGACGAACTATCGCTGTTATATTTTAGGCTCCCGTCGGCATAATCGTAAAAGACATTCCCTGCCGCTAGCCCGCCGTAATAGCACCCCGCACTAGGGGCAAATGAGATATTGGGCGTAATAAATTCCCACCTGTCGCCTTTTAAAACGCAGACGGAAATGGTGCTGAAACCGCAAAAGGCCAATATCTCGTTTTCTAACTTGCAAAAGCCTAGGTTCACGGGGGTGATCTTGGCCGTTCCTTCTTGCCCGCTAGGATATGTTTTGGGAGGTTTTACCAAATTTAGCGTTTTTTCTTTTAGATTTATTAACCAGATATTGGCGTTTTGCCCGTCCATATACCCGCCACCGCCTTTTGGGTGGACTATGGCTCTGTTTTCGTCTAGCTTTACTATTAGCCAGTCCTTAGCCGCCCCATAAAACTGTTTTTGAGATACGTTTCTTATTCTTACGGTTTGCTGTTTCGCGCTAAAGGTTTTTGGCCTAAACGCAAACTGCTTAGCGTCAGTTTTTAAATACTCTTTCATCTTATTCTCCTTTGTAATTTGCGCCGGTTAGATATTTGGCGGGAATTTTTGTAACGCCGTCACCAAAAACGATATACGCGTATCCGCCCTCTAAATAAGCACTTAGGGGCTCTTTATCAAGCGGCAATAAAACGCATCTATTGCCGCTATCTACGTCGAAAATAGCGTATAGATACTTTTTTGGTGTGCCGCCATGGGCGTAGACGCCGCTAAGTGGCACAATGCGCTGCAATAAGTAGGGCGTGCCGCCCAAAAATCCTAAAACTTCTCCGCAAATACGAATAGTTTTGACTGTGCCGTCTGCTTTGATAAGCGCGTTTTTGGAGGGCAGAAAATCCTTGTAAAAAGGCATATAAAATTCTGAGGTTGGGTATCGAGGAGTACTCGCAGGTAACTCAACGCCCGATATTTCACTAATGCCGGTATTCGTGATTTTATACGTTTTTTGCGGAGCTTGGCTTTTGTTGATTACTAAAACGTCGTGGAATACATAGCCGCTGCTAATATCCGCAACGCTCGTCTTGTAAAGATATTTCAGGACTTTATCGTCGCCGCTAAGCCCAAATACCGCTACGTTATCGCCGCCTAATTGATAAAGTACGAATTTGCCAGCGACGCTATCAACTTTGTTGCTTGTGTTTATACTTACGCCGTCAGGGTTGGTAGTATTTAAATATGTCGTAGTGCCGTCTTGTTTGTATATGGTGCCGTTTTGTGCTATGGCGGCTATTACTTCGCCGTCTAAAATAGCCGTAATTCTATCGGTGCTAGAAACGTAATAGTTGTTTTTTATCCTATTGTTCAAATTTGGGTAAGCTGCGTAAAATCTAATGGCGCTGTCTACGCCTAATGCCCAGTCTTTAAAAAACCGTGCCTTGTAATTTGAAAAAGCGGCTTTCGCTTGCTCCATATAATCCCACATCGCAAGGTCGCTCTCGTAAGCAGACGGCATAGCTCCGCTCATAGCCGCAGTTCTTATCTCTTTGCTTGCTTGGTCTAGTTTTTGAGTTACGTCTGCGCTCAATGTCTCGTTTAGTTCGGATATTTTTTTGCTTGAATACGTCTTGTTCTCGCTTTGGGCGGTGTCGTCGATGAAGCCGTCTTTTACGATGCTTTTCATTTGCTCTAGCGTATTTGTTGCCGTTTGTAGCTCTGTTTTTGTTTGCTCTGCGGCTTGCTCGCTTTGTTTTGCGGCCTGTGCGCTGCTCTGGGCTGCGTCCGCGAATGCTTGCGTCTGTTCTTTGATTTGAGCTGCCGTTTGCGCGCTACTTTCGGCACTGTTTGCACCTTGAATAGCCGCCGTTTTTGCCTCGCCTGCCGTTTGCGCAGACGCTTGCGCGGCGTCTTTTGCGCTTTGGGCTGCGGTATTTGCGTCCTCGCTCTTGCTTGCGTTTGTCGCCGCTTCGGTAGCCAAAGCGTTTGCTTCGCTCACGAAAGTAGGCAAAGCCGCTACGAATGCGTCGGCCTCGGCGTTAAATGTCGCCGGCCTTTGCGTACTTGGCGCGGTAGGTAGCGCCGAAATTTGTTTCGCCATTAGATTACTCCTTCTATGTTTAAATTTAGCTCGCTAGTTTCTAGGTTCATTATCGTTATGCTCGCGTCTTTTGCCGCGCCGAATACGCTTAGGCTCTCGTACCCGTCCTCTCTCTCGTCGCCGATGAAAAGATTTAGTTCGCCCGCGGCTTTTTGCAATGTTTTGTTCACGAAGTCCACCTGCGAGCTAGGCAGTACGATTTTGGCCGACACGTATTTTGCGGTCTTGCCTTTTCTTATTTTGGTATTGCCCCAGTCGTCGGTTATTTTCTTTGAGTAGTCGAGGTTTGAGACTTCGGGCTCCCAAAGGGTTCTGCCTAGAAAAACCTTTTTGCCGACGACTAGATGCCCCAAATTTGCGCCTTTTTCGTTGGGTTCTATCTCGATTTTGATTTGTCCGCCGTAGTCTACGTCGCCCACGTACCACACGTCGTTGCGAAACGAAAAGCTACCGCCGAAAAAGTACTGCCACCAGTTGGTTACGACGTCGCGTACCGTTAGCTGCTTTTCAAATATCACGGCGTCGTTTCTATCTCGCACGGTTATTTTTCTGCCGTCCGTGTTGAAAAACGCGAATGAATTTACAAAGCCGTTTGGGATATTTAGGGTCAAATTTAGCGCCGCAGTGCTTCTTGTCTGGGTATTTACGTACTCGTCCTCAAATCTTTTTGGGTTTATCGCGCCAGTATCTACCCACTCGTCCACCGTCTGCGTCGGGTTTTTCTCGCCTTTGTTGGCTTTAGCGCAGACGTAAATCCTATCCCCGTAAACTCTTTTGTCGTCGGGCAGATAGTTTTGCCCCGCCTGCCACGTCGGAGTAGCCTCCGCAGGCGCATTATTCGCCGTTACTACGTATCTTACTCTTTCAACTAAAGTCATTACACGGCCTTTACCAAAAATTCAGTGCCGTTTGTTACGTCTTTTAATACCATAGTTCCCTCCCTCGTGTTTTTGTTGATCTCTTTCATCAGATACACGCCCTCGCGCATTAGGCTTACTAGCTCGCTATTATCGCCGCCTACTATCTGCGCCCTTACCGCGCCGTTTTTGAGTGGTATTACCGCCTCTGCCCCTGCTTCGCCTATTAGAGCGCGTGTAGGACGAGTCACTATGCCGCCCTCTGCGTACGGCTTTAGCCTTTGGCGCTTGCTCCACTCGATGAAGTCTTGTTTTGAATTGCCGCCCGTGATCGCTCTTGCCGTAGCTTCTATCTGCGCCCTTAGCTGTTCTTTTGAAAGGCCTTCTAGCTGGGCTTTGCGTTTCCAAGCATCCAGCCCGCCTTGTTCTACGCTGCGGCCTAGCACGTCTTTGTAGATAGCATTTATATCGCGGTCTAGCTGCGAGTTTATCGTCGCTCCGTTTGCGGTTAGGACGCCGTTATTTACGTTTGCGACGCTTCCTTTGTATTCGCCCGGAGCTTTACCCTCTTTTAGCGAGCCTAGCGCCTCTTTTAAGTATCTTACGATCGGACTATCGACGCCAAGCAGTAGCTCCATAGCGTTTATTTGGTCGTTTGCGCCCTTTATCAGGGCTTCTTTTTGCGCTTCAAGCGCGCTTAGCTGTGAATTCGAACTACTATTTAGCAGCCCCTCTAGCCGTTTGATTTGGCGATTGATGTCATCAAGGCTAGCCGATCCGGTTATACCCTCTATCTCGCTTGCCATTTTTAGGATGGATAGCTTATATTCGGCATAGCTACCTGCGGTTTGCTTTAGGTATTGCTCCTGCTTTGCTACGGCCGTGTTTAAATTTTCATACGCCTTGCTGTCGTAGTCTTTGGCGTTGTAGGCGATTCTTGCGCGCTCTAGGGCAAAACGATAGTTTAACCCGCTCGTGTTTTCGTCTATGACGCTATCTCTTAGCCTCTGCGCGGTTTGGGCTACTTTTTCAAGGACGCTTTTTTGCTTGTTTAGTAAATTTAGCTGTTCGCGTTGCAAATTTAGGGTGTTTTGTGCGGCTTCGGCGAGCTTTAGGGCGGCT
Organism: uncultured Campylobacter sp.; assembly: GCA_963529735.1. Classification (GTDB taxonomy): domain Bacteria; phylum Campylobacterota; class Campylobacteria; order Campylobacterales; family Campylobacteraceae; genus Campylobacter_A. Next base: position 9,012 of record CAUSAR010000036.1, on the reverse strand, counting down.
ATTTGCTTGCTTATGGCCTCGATGTCGCTAAAGCTTTTTAGCCATACCTCGCGACCGCCGTTTTGATTAGTGAAATTTTTATACTCGCTAATTAGCTTTACAAGCTCCGCCCGCATTTCGGCGTTACCGCGCGCCAAAAACTCCTGCATCTGCGCCGCGCTCATATTGTGAAAATACGTAGCCCACGCGCGCGGGTCGTTCGTACTGCCGATTTTGTTTATATCTTTCTTCTCTTTTTCGCCCAAATCGCTCTCTAGGGCGCCCGCGACGTTTCTTAGGCGGGTGTAGACGTTTTGCAAGGTTAAGAAATTCGTATCAAAGCCCAGCGCTTGATAAAAACCGCCCTGCGTGCTTGCTATGCTTTGGGTGAAATTTACCACCGCTTTCGTGTATTCATCCTGCGCCTTTTTCGCCGCCTCGTAGGCTTTGACGAGAGAGTTTAGGCTATCTACGTTTGATTTCGTAAAATCAGACGCTATGGCTTTGCGGTATGCCTGCGCCATACGCTCTACCGAAAGATCGGCGATACTTCCCATCTCTTTTGGTATGTCAAGCTTCAAGGCTTCGGCTGCGTCCGTGAAGCTCTCAAAGGCTTGACGCATAGAGATTTCTACCTGCTTGATAGGGTTTCTCACGGTCAAAAGCTCAAGGCTTTTATATGAGTCGGCGATCGCTCCTAGGCTCTCGCTCATTAATTCAATTACTTTTTTGTTGGCCTTTTTTGCCTGCTCCTCCCAGTCTTTCCACATACGGGAAAACTCGGGATTGTCCACCAACCTTTGGTTTTTGTTGGTCTCGTCTTTGCTCAAATTTAGCAGGTCGTCTATCTTTCGCGAGCTTTTGAGCCCAAAGATATTTCCGTCGCTAGCCTTGCCAAATTCGTCTCTCATACCTCGCGCCATATTATCTATCGCGCCAAGGCCTGCTTTATTCATCGTTTTGCTTACGGCGTCGTCAAGCGGTTTGGTTATGCGGTTGATGATCGAGGACGGACTAAATTTCATAGCCTTTTCAAATACTCCGCCTATTTTTCCTAGCAGGCCTTTGCGTTTCTTGCCGCCGCTCTAGGTTACCTCTGCCCACATCTGTTCGGATTGTCCGGTCATAGAGCGAAGTATCGCTTTTGCAAAGCCCTCATTTGCCAAACTTTCGCCGCTATACTTGCCCGTTTTTAGAGTGAGCGATGCCAGAGCGCCCGCGCGGCTAGCCATTCTGTTCATAGCGCGAAGCTGCGCGCCTATCTCGCGCATAGAGGCATCGTCCAGATCGCTCATTTCGGTCCAGCTTTTCTTTGAGAACCAGCCCTTTTTCTGCATATCCACGTACGAGCGGATGTTTTGGTTGCTTAGCGCGTCGCCGGCGGTTATGTCTTGAAGTACCGATATGCCGCTGCCGGTCGCTTTTTTCTTTCCAAACGCTCCGCCTATTAGCGCGCCCGCTACCGCGCCGATAACCGCACCCCAAGGACCCATAGACGATCCCGCTTTCATACCTGCCACCAAACCGCCTGCTGCGCCGCCTAAAGCTCCGCCCGTGCTGGCATAAGTGTTGGCTTTAAAAAGCTTGTCGCCAAGATAGCCTATACCGTATCCAAGCGCCGCTCCGCCGAATGCCGAACCCGCCATATACGGAGCCGTACCCGCCGAGCTAAACTGCGTAGCCGTCAAAGCGCCTTTTACGCCCGTTCCGAAACCGTATACGCCTTGGCCTAGTCCCGCGTATCCGTGCATAGAGAGCCAAGAAGCCGCATTTAATGCCGGCGTGCTGGTAAAACTAGATATAAAGCCCGTATATCCGCTGGTTAGCAGCGAATACGCGCTTTGCAAATTTGAAACCGAACTTAGCAGGCTAGTCGTGCTTTTGTCCAAAGCGTCCGCGCCCCTTAAAATTTGTCCCGTGCTGCTAAGCTCTACCGTAGTGCCGCCGATAGTGCCGTCCCAGCCGCCTCTATCGTTTTTGGCCAGGCCGAGATTTGAAGCGATGGATGCGAGATTTGACCCGCCGCCAAGCAATGCCCCAAAGCCGCCTGAAATGCCTTGTGACAAGACGCGCGCGTATGGAGAAATCAGATCGCGCATCAGGTTTGTGCCGATGTCTTTGAGGGCTGTTTTTAGGCTTTTCGTTTTTCCTATGAAAAAGTTAAAGAAACCGTCATCGACGGTCTTTTGCATACTTGAAACGGTGTCCGCCCAGCTGTTTTTGATGTCTTTAAAGGCGGCTTTTGTGTGTTTGTTAAATTTGCCTAGGTAGTTGCTCTTGTACGTATTTAGCCACTTCTTGGCTTTTTCTTCCCCGTATTTCTCGACGTAGTCCAGATAGTCTTTGTTTATTTTTTGACGCTCTATTTTCCAGGCTTCCTCATATTCGCCCAAATCCTCGAGAAATTTCTGATACTTCTCCTCTTTTTTGCTAAGCTCGTCTTGGTAGGCCTTTAGATCGTTGTTAGCCTGTTCGGTTTGTAGCTTATCTAGCAGCTCTTTTTGAACCCTTAACGCATCTTTTGCGTTTACGCCTGCTTTTACCCATTGCTCGGTTTTTTGTTTGATGGCGTAGATTTTCTTTTCGTACTCATCCATCCCCGCCTGCGCCATTTCAGACAGCGCGCGATTTAGGGCGCTAATTTGCTCTTTTGTCTTGCCGGCTTGCGTGCCGGTCTTTTTTACGACTTTTTCTATGCGCTCGAATTTCTCATCAATCTTTGGGGCGGCACTTGACATAGTGTCCTCGGCTATGTCTTTTAGCAGTCCTTTCATTGTTTCTTGGGTTAGGCTGATTTGCTCATCTAGCTCTTTGCGGTGCTTCATAAGCCCGTCAGATGTATTAGTAGAAATATCTATGCGCCCAAATCTAGTCTCGCCGCCCCACAGGGAAGCTATCGAGTTATACGTTTTCTCCGCCTCGGCAATCATAGAATTTAGCCCGTTAGATAGCGTGGTAGTGGCAGTATCGATGGCTAAAGTTATCGCGGCAGGTATTGCGGTAAATACATTATCTACGGCAAGCCCTAGCCAGATGACCGCCGTTCCCATAAGTTGGAAGCTACGATATACATCAAGCCCAAACTCGACAATGTCGCTGCGGTTATCCTTTATCCAATCGGCTATTTTTTCTAAGCCCTGCGACATTCCACCCGTCGCGCCCGCGGCTTCATTAAACTCTGCCACCAAAAGCGATATTTCAGTCTTTAGATCAGTAAACGCCTTGCCCACGGTTACGGGCATTTGAGTGAAGTCTTTATCGATCTGTTCATTCATTTTTAAGAGCGCGCCCGATACTGCTTCAGCGGTTAGTTTGCCTTGGCTGGCAAGCTCTTTTAACTTTCCGATAGGCACACCTAGACCGTCGGCAAAATATCTCATAAGGGTCGGCGAAGCTTCGGCGATTGAGTTAAACTCGTCACCTTTTAGCGCACCGCTACCCATAGCTTGCCCGAATTGCTTTATCGCAGCTGCGGCTTCCTCTGCGCTAGCTCCGCCTAATTGCAGGGCTTTTGTGAAACTTGAAGTAACTTTATTTATTTCGTCTGTGCTTTTTCCGAGGTCTTTTAACGCCGGGGCAAGCTTAACGTATAGGTCGGTAGTGTCTTTTATATCAGCGTGAGTATCGCGGGCGATGGCGTGCATAGCTTTTTGCTGCGCCGTAAACTCTGCCATTGAGTCCGTCGCCTTTTTTAGGCGCGAGTTCATCAAGCTCATTTCGTCCGAAATTTGCACGAATTCGCGCACTATCATAGAGCCGGCGACTGCCGCCATAGCAGTTTTTAACGTAGTAAATGCGCCAGACAGCTGCGAAGCCGATTTCTCGGCTTTTTTCGCTTCGCTTCCTATGCTATTTAAATCGCTTTTTAGCTTGTCCGCGCCCTCAACTTTAGCGCTAACGATCAAGCTTGCGGTTTCAGTCATTATTTGCCCCTTTTTTAATCTAGGGCAAATTGTATATGAAATTTAAGGGGGCGTTGGTTTAGAGTGTTTTTGAGATTAAGCATTATACAAAGGGACGAGTTTTCGTCCCTTTGTATTTGGTTACGCTATTTGTAGTCTTTTGCTCTCAAGCGCTATATAAAAGTCTGTAGTTCCTTGGCTTGCATTTGCGAAGTCAAGAGTTTTTATAGACCAACTCGCTAAATGCTTATCTAAAGCATGTTCTATGGCTTTTTTAAAAGCCAACTTTACTTTTTGTTCCTGTTCTTTATTCATTTTATCTCCTTAATTGGTTTGGTACTAATTCTTTTTTCTCAAAGTAAGCCATTTTGCTTTAAAAAACATTACCACATTGCTGTTGTTCAATTCTTCCATTAGCTTAACATCATTTACTATATCTTCAAATAATTTTTTTGTTATTTCGTTCCTGGCAAATATTTTTATTTCTTTTATATCTTTATATTTTCCATTCAGAAGGAGTTTTAAGGACTCCATAAAAACGCTTTGCAAGGCATTCGCTATTTCTCCATAATCACCGCCGTTTAAAGTACATCTTGGCGTTATCGTCATATCAAATATTTTTAGCCACCCAACATCCGAATGCGGAAGAGCGCGAATAATATCAAGCAAAGCAACGTATTCTTTACCTTCTTCATCAGATAAAATATAAGCAAAAAACTCTTCTTTCTGGATATCCTTAATAAGTCCTTTTATTTTATCCTCAATATCTTGGGCAAAAACTGCCCCTTCGTCACCCTGGCCCTCACATATCTTGAGCCAATTGTTAAGTAGACTATTGAGATCTTTTTCGGTTGCACTTTTTAGCATATTATACATATCCCCATATTTTGAAAATCTAAAAAGAATTTTATTATATTTCGTCTTGCTTAAGGCTTAAAATTCGTGGTTTACTTTTAAAGAACTTAAATTATTATTAGATGTTTTTTAATATTTAAAGTCTTTAATTTTACAAAAAGCAACCTGAATGTTAAATTAAATTATATTAAAGTATTGCCCTATTTAGTAAACGGGCAATACCAGAAAGACTACTTCGCAAATTTATCAAGTATAGTTTTAAAGCTTTTCGGACTAAACTCGCCCATATAAGGCGCGTATGCGTGCTTGTCGGTGTTGTTTCGCTCTCCGCAATAAACGGTGCTTAGTTTTTGTAGCGTCACTATCTCCCACGGACTAAATTTAGCCCCCGTTAGATCGCAGTAGGCTTTTATCTCGCCGTAATCTATCGGCACGGCACCATACCCGCCGCTTCTAGCGAAATTTAACTCCGATAGGGCATTTATAAGATGTTCGCCCCAAGTTAGAGGCGGATAAATTTGCTCGCACTTCGCCCCGCGACACTCTTTGGCATCGTCGGGCGTCGTGCTGTAAAAGGCAAACTGCCGCACCCATAGCGACAGCTCGTCCTCTACTTTTTTAAAAAATTCTTAGCGTCCTCCGTGAAGCGCTCGACTTGATTTGCTATGATCGGGTAGGTTTCATATAAGCGCACGGCTTCCTCGCGACTAAATTTTAGCTCTTTTTCGCCCTCGCTGATACCTTTCCAGCCCACAGTGAGCCCTGCTAGTATCTCGCTTTGAGATTTGGCTAGAGTGCCGTCCGCATTGGTCTTTTTAAGGGCTTCAAGAAACACCTCGCGCCCTTTTCTGCTATGAAAGCTTAACACTTTGATCTTAATATCGGTCGGCTTGTTGTCAAGATCAAGTATAGTTAGCTCAACGCCCGTTTCACCCGCTGAAATATCAAAATTTTTTAAATCCATTTTTTACCTTTTACGCCGAAGCAGGGATTATTTTATCAAGACGAGTTATTTTGATAACGGCAGGCACGCGTATGACGTCGCCTTTATTGATCGTTATACCTGCTTTTGTGTTGATAAATTCGCCCGTGATGTATGACGGATGCTTATTTGCTCCAGTTGCTGGTTCGTCGTCGCCCACGACGATAAACTGCTTGCGCTGTTTTTTGTCAAACATCTCGCTAAGTTCGTTTACGCCGTTATCTTGGCCTGCTTTATAAAAAAGCTTCAGTTCGGTTTCGCCGTAGCTTACAGAGCCTTGCGATACTGCGACCGCGTCCTCGTCTATACATTTGTATTCAGTGGTTTCACGGGTTTTCGTAAAGTCGCCCAAGTCCTCTAAATACGCTATACGTTTTGTTTGCCCACTAGTAGCTAGCGCCGTTTTAATCTTCGTTGCATCGCCTAAATCGACGCCTGTGTCGCAAATATAAAATTTGGTGCCCTGACTGTCGGTGACTTCAAGATTTGCTGCCATTTTCACTCCTTGTAAGATTTAAAATAAATAGAAACGGCCACGCCGTAGCGATCGCCGTCAACGCCTAGTATCTTTACTTCCGTAGGGCTGTAAATATACGTCTTAACGCCTGCGTGTTCAAATTTTGCCCCCACACTAAAGGCTTTTTCATAAAGCCTCGCCCTCTCAAGAACATTTTTAACGCCCTCGCCTGCTGGGTAGCGTAAAGTTATCTGAAACACACCCAATACTTCTGAAATACTATCATCAATTACGGCCGCCTCTGGTTTGGCGGGTAAAAAATAAAGTTGCTGATAAGGCTTGCCGGCTTTTGGGCTAAACGTAGTATTCTCAAAAGCCGTATCGATAGCGGGCGTAACCGCTAAAACCGCTTTTTCCAAAGCTTGACGAATTCTAAGCACGCGCCGCCTTTTTTACGATTTGCTTCCAACGGATAGCATTGCACCTTACCATACCTTGCGGGGCTTTTACCTTACTCCAACCCTCAAATTCTATACGCAAAGCGTAAGGCAAATTGTTTGTAAAATAAAAGGTTTTATCTAGCGTTAGCTCGTTTTGCGCGCATTTTTCCGCTCGATCGCTCGCCTCGTTTGCGGTCGCTTCAGTCGTCTGCTCGCTAGCCGCGCCCACGCCAGGAAACCAATTATTTTTAAGCCTGCCAGTATCCACCGGAGTGTCGCTGATGATGTCCGAGGTTAGATCGACGACTGATTTTTTAAAGATTTTTAGCACTTTTTCTTGAGCCTTTGCGCTAAAGTTCTCTATCTGCCTATCAATCATTTTGCAACTCCGATTAGCTGATGTAGCGCCACATCCTCGCCGCCCCATACTGCGTCGTTGTATTTGATAGTATAGACACAGTAAGGGAACTCTATAACGTCGTTGTTTTGCGGCATAAAAGGCAGAGATTTGGCGGCTATCAAAATCACGTTATCACCCTCGTTTAATAAGCTTTTTTCTATTAAATTTGAGTAGCTTTTCGCGCTATCGATATATGCCTTTACTTTGTATTCGCTTGTCTGCTCGGTCATTCCGCCCGTTTCGGGGTCGTAAATTTGACCGCCTTTGCGCTTATACGTGCCTACTTTGCCAAATTTTTCAAGCAATTTAAACGCCGTATTTTTGGCCTTTTCGTTTAGCATCGCTCTAGCCTCATTACCATTGCGCTATTCGGCTTTAAAAACGGCTTTAAAAGGCTAGCTACATAAGCGTATTTTGTGGCTGGGTCTGCGTTTTGCGCATATTCCACCTCGATACTGCCTACTTTTTCTTTGGTAGTTAGCCGCTCAATGTCGCTCATCAGCTCGCCCGCGTTTGCCCTTATAGCCAGCTCACACACGGCGGATTTAAACTTAGCGGGCATACCAAACGGCGAGCGCGGGAAACTCAAAGCCTGATCGCTTTTTAATTTCTCGCCTTGCCATTTATCAAAATACACCGCTTCCAAATAATCCGTCGCCTTGATAATAGCCGCCTCTTTGTCCGCGCTACCTAGCCCCGCCCACGTTTGGTTGCCGCGTGCCGAAAAATACTCATCGGCAAACTCTACCGAAACGTAGGCATTGGCATTAGATAGCCCGGTGCCGTCTTCGACGATTAGCATTAGTCGCCCTTATCGTCTTTCTTTGTCTTTTTCGGCTTTGCTTCATCACCCTTTAACGTCAGCTCGGGCGGGTCTTTCACGCCGTCACCATCGTCAAATTTAGCGTCTATAATAGTCAGCCCTCGCTCTTTGGCTAAGGCTTTAACATCCTCGTTGTACTGAAACGTTGGGAATTCTACATACCAAATTTTAGACATTTACAGCCTCCTAGTTTTTAGCCGCGTCGCCTATTAGTAAGACGCCTGCGGTATCTTTATCGCTAGCTACGATCTTATCCCAATTCGTGCCGGTGCCTATCTTTGCGTTATCAGGGCTTTTGCCGCCGTTTGCCGTGTCCCAAGAATAGCCCTTGAGCGACAACCCAAACGTATAGTCGGCTTGATAGGTCGTTTCTATGCGCTCTTTGCCGTTGTTGGTTTGGATATTCGTGATTAGATCGCCCGCGTCGCTTACTATCGCAGCACCAGCTGTTAAGCCTAAAACGTAGTCTTTATTCGGCGTTCCCGCTTTATACAGTGCCGGCGCGTCGGTAACTACTACGCGGCGACCCAAAATCTCAACGACAAGCACGTTTTCGGCTTTAAATAGCTGTGCGGCGTTAGTTAAATTTTGGCCGATTAGCTTATGGAATACCGCGCCTCTCATTATATTAGCCGCTATCGCCGAGCTTCTATCGCCAAATTTTGCATAGGCGTTGTTTAGGTTGGCTTGGTTTATGCCGCCGCTCGCGCTTACGTCGTTTACTGTGCCCGCGTTATTGCCGATAGCCCCGACCAAAGCCGAAATAGCCGCATTTAACATATCGCTTATCATCGCCTCGCTCATATTTCTTGAAATCACTTCAAGAGCTACGGACGGGTCTTTTTTTATCCACGTTAGCTGCCCCGGCTCAAATACAACGGGGCCAAATCCTCCAGCTATCTTTACGGCGTTATCTTGCTCTTGTCTTAGGGTTGTAGCCGTAGCCGCCGCGTTGGTCGCGTATCTATCTACCCTGCGCTGTGCGGAGTGGATGCCTCTAAAAAAGCTCTCCTGCATAAAATCGCCGTCTATGCCCTGCGCGTTTAAAACTATCGTGCCGCCGCTAGCCGCGTTGAATTTCTCGATGTCTTGACTTAGCGTCTCGATCGTAGTACCTGCTAGGTATTCGGAAAATACCTTCATATCGCTTAGTGCCATATTTTCATTCCTTTAA
>CAUSAR010000035.1:0-19371 GCA_963529735.1 uncultured Campylobacter sp. | reverse complement strand
GTCTTATGAAATGTGAAATATGTTTAGGTTTGGGTGGATTGCATTGTCTGGGATTTTATTAAGAAACTATAATTAATAGCTCAAACCGTTATCTTATTTTTGTTTAGCATTTTTGCCTTTATTTCATAGAGAGTTTTTAGTGTAGTTGGCTGAGTATCCAACTTGGGTGTGTTAAGCTAGGTTTTATGCTTTTTAGACTCAAGATAAGTTAAAAATTTTTAAAGGAATTTTTCTCAAAGAGTGTGCAAGCACAAGAACTATGATTTTGTAGATGAAAACAAATATATCTACTGTTCGCGATTTTCTGAGAAGAAATTTAGATAAATTCTCAAGTATTTTGCCGAAGATATATAGAAGTAAAAAATAGGTAAATCTTGCGGTGAGATTTCCAAGCCCGCCTAGAAGCTTTGCTTTGAGAGTGGGAAAGCCGCTTTTACTACTTCGCTTCGCTCGTTACTCCAATCGGAACGGTATGTTTAAAATGGACGGCAAAGTTTATACCAAATAGTCATGAGCTGCTCTGTTGATGAACTAATACCGATACTGCAGAAGTTTCTCAATTTGCTTATTTTATTGACTGTTTTTCTGAGACTTTGGTAAATTATGCTATTTTAGAGCTTCTATATCAGATAAAAATACTATAAGATTTATCTAAATTTATCTTAGAAATTCTTGAACGGATTGTACACTTAGTTCTCATGTTTTTCATAGTAACTTAATATTTCTTATGTTTAAATTAAGTTTCGTTGAGTCTAATTTAATATTGTATATGAGTGATTGAGAGTTAATTCTTTTTTTGCTTGCTTTTATAATTTGAGTTTGTGGTTTTTTTCTCTGTATTTTCGGCTGTCGGCGCAGTTTGCTCCGGTGCAGTCAAATTTTGATCAGGCTTTAAAAATCCCTCTTCGACCATCAGCTCCACGGCCGCCCTAAACGTCGGTAGCGCGCTCTGTGCGCCGAAATAATAATACGGCTTCTTCGGCTCTCTGGCTAAAACCCCTATCGTATAGCTATTGCCCTGCGAGTCGTTGACGAATCCGAAAAACGAGCCGTTATAGGTATTTGCGTAGCCGCCGGTAGTGGCGATATGCGCGGTACCTGTTTTGCCGCCGATTTCTAGGCCTTCTACCTTCGCTCTTTTGCCGGTGCCGATCTCGACGGTTTTTATCAGGATGCGCTTCATCCTCTCGGCTGCTTCTTGGCTTATGGCTTCGACGGGTTTTGGGTCGTTTACGACAAAAAATTTGCCGTCTTTATAGAGCGAGTCCACGACCTTTGGCGTCACCATTACGCCTTTGTTATTAAATACGTTATACGCCTTTAAAAGCTGGATAAAAGTCGCTTGCAAGCCGTATCCGTAGCTGATCGTAGCTTTGTAAATTTGCGAATTTAGCTTGGCTACCGGCGGCATATTTCCGACCTGCTCATACGGCATGTCGATGCCTGTTTTTTGCGTGAAGCCGAAATTTAAAAGCCCTGAGTAAATTTGAGAACCGTCTAGACGCTGGGCGATCTGTATCATGCCGATATTTGAGCTGTATACGATGATATCCTCAGCCGTGAGAAATGGCTCTGGGTGAGTGTCTTTTATCGTGCGTTTGCCTAGCTGGTAGACGCCGTTGTAGGTGTTTATTCGCTCGAGTGGATTGATTTTATCATTTGCTAAAAGAATGGCGAAAATAAACGGTTTAAATACCGAACCGACCTCGTATGCATACTCGGTTGCCGAGGAGTTTAGCGATTTATAGTCTTGTTTTCTGATGTTAGACGGACTGTAACGAGAGGTACTGGCAAGCGCTAGTAGGCCGCCCGTTTTTGAGTCCATGATGCCTACGATTATCTCTTTTGCGTTTAGAAATTCTTTCTTTTCGTCGATGATTTGCTCTAGTTTGGTTTGTAGTTTAAGCGAGGCGTTTAGGATGATGTCGTATCCGTCCACGCGGTTGGCTAAATTTGAATCGCTGGTTAAGATAATGTTGTTTCCGATATCTTTTGGGCCTAGCAGTTTTGCGTCTTGGATCGAGGAGATGTAGTATTCGTAGGCTTTTTCTACGCCTTTTACGCCCTCTGTTTTGGTGATACCGTCTTTTTCGACCTTTTTTACGTAGCCTATCATAGGCGTGAGCGCGTCGGCAGCGACATATTGCCTGCTTTCGCCACTTTCTATTATGCTCATATTACGCAGTATCGCAGCTCCGGTGCTTGGGTCTTCGTACGGGATAAAGATTTTCTTTCTATACAGCTTTTTTGATAGCTCTTGCAGATACGCCGCACCTTTGGCGTCGATCTTATAGGAGAGCGTAACGGCGCCTTTTTGGCTGTTGATGATTTTAGTTACGCGCTTGATATCGTCGCCGCTATATATACAGTAAAGCTTGATAAATAGATCTTTTTTATCCGGATCGATGTTTCTAGTGTCCACCATCACCTTGTAGAGCTTTTGGCTGCCGGTGATACTAAAGCCGTCTTTTGTTATTATGTTGCCGCGAAGGGCCGTGTTTATATCGCTAGTTTCTAGTTTTGGCAGTCGTCTTTCGATATTTGCGCGGTAAAAGATAACTGCCAAAAATATGCAGATAAAAAACAGAATAAACGCAAATAAAGCGATTGTTTTTGATTTTCGCTGATTCAAGGTTTAAATTTGCGTTCTTGAGATTTCTTTGTATGCGCTTAGGGCCTTATTTCGGATCTCTAGCATGAGTTTCATCGACGTGTCAGCCTTGCCGATGGCGATGGCGGCTTGATGCAGATCTTTTACCTCGCCCGTAGCTAGATCGGCGATGGCTTTGTCTGCATTGATTTGTATCTCGTTTAGCTCTTTTAGCGAGTTATCGAGCATGTCGCCGAAATTTAACTCGCCTTTTTGATTTTGCAGAGTCTTTGCTTCTTTTTTTTCAAACGGTGAAGCGACCGAGCCGATTTTATCTATATTCGTCATAAAATTTAACCTTGTAATAATTCTAACGCGCTTTGAGCGATCGTTTTAGCCGACTGAAATGCCGAAACGTTTGCCTGATAGGCTCGCGTGGCTTCGATTAGATCCGCCATTTCGATGACGGGATTGATGTTTGGGTACGCTACGTAGCCCCTCGCGTCGGCGTCTGGGTGAGACGGATCGTATTTTAGCTTAAAATCCTTATCGTCGCGCACTATCTTGTCAACCACGACGCTCATTATAGCAGGTTTTGCGTCTTTTGTATAGAATTTATCGTCTAGTGGGTTCTCGTATTCGAGCAAGTTATGTTTTTTCGCCACTTCGTCGTTTAGCACGCTATCAAAATCAACCGCCTTAAATATCACCTCGCGGCGTCTATATGGGCCGCCTTCCGCCGTTCGCACGGTGTTTGCGTTGGCGATGTTGGAGCTGATGACGTTCATCCTAAAGCGCTGAGCGCTTAGTCCGTATCCGCTGATATCAAAGTCGCTTAAATAATTACTCATAGTCTATCCTTAAATTTTGCTGCTAGCGTCGATCACGTTTTTAAATATCTGGCCGCTTTGTCTCATGGCGCGATCAAGTGCGGTTACCATTATCCCGTTTTTGCTAAGCTCAGTTGTTTCCACGTCTAGATCGACGGTGTTTGCGTCGTTTCGTGCCATGTGTCCGTCGCGTAAAAATATCGTCGCCCCGTTTGATGCAGGGAAATCCACGCGAGGAAAGTGCGCGCCGTCTGTTTGCGCGAGTTTTAAAATTTTATTTTCGTCTTTGCCGTAGATTTCTTGCGCTGTTTGTGACAAGGCCGCTTCAAACGCGATGTCGCGGGCTTTATAAAAAGGCGTATCGATGTTTGCTATGTTGCTAGAAATCATCTGCTGGCGTAAATTTCTGCTTGCCAGTGCGCTTTCTACGAGCGGTTTTGATTTTGAGGTTTGGATACCTGCGAACATTTTCTTGCCTTTTTTATCTAAATTTTACGAGATAATAAGCAAAAGACGTTCCAAACTACTTTTGCTTTTCTATTTTTGAAATTATACTACCAATTTTTTCTTGTAACTTGTTGAGACTATCCGGCGGTAAATTTTCTAGAATTTTTTCCAAAAAAGTTGCGCTTGGAATCTCTCCATTGTTGCTATTTAGCGTGGTGCTCGGATTAAATTTAGCACTTTCAAGCATAATTCGCTGTAATTTCTCTTTTAAATCGTCATTATCTTGATTGCCTATTTCGTTTTTATATGCTGTGTATGTTGTGTTCAAGGTTTCTTTATGTGCATATTCGCTTGCCAATCTTTTGTATTCGCCGATTTGCTTAGTTGCATAAAAACTAAAAAATCCACTAAAAATCCAAAGTGGTAGTGATTTTAAAAAACTAACGTAAGAGAATTTTTCATCAAAGCTCAACCAAAAATACAAGGCAAAAACTAGAATAAAAATAACTACAGAACTCTTAAAGACACTATTCCATGATTTAATACTTTCTTGAATTTTATCTTTTTCTTTTTGATACGCACTAGCTAGTCCGACACTCGCTGCGCTTGGCATTAGTGTTTCTATTAGCTCTTTTTTATCTTGGTAAAGATTAGTAAAATCTTGTTCGTATTTTTTTGATAAATCTTGTAATTGTTTATCTAGAATTTGCAAATGCTCTTGTAGAGGCTTATTGTTATCTGTTCCATTAAAAATTTTATCATAGTACTCGTCAAGTTCATCAAGTTTTTCTTGGCTATTTTCTATTTGATCGCAAGCTTCATCTAGTTTAGTTAATATTCCTTTTGTTATATTTCCTTCAGTATCCTTTGTGCCGTAGAATTTTTGGTAGTCTGTTCGTAATTTACTTGCTAACTCTTTTGCTCTTTTTATTTCATCTAGTGCAGTGCTTGAATTTCTTTCATTTTCCCCATTTTCTTTATCAAAAATTTCATAATAAATTTCATTGATATGCTTTTGGCTGATTTCAATGTCTTTTCTTATTTCGCTTAATGATTCAGAATTTTCGTCACCATTATATATGATTGATATATGGTTGCAGTTTGTGAGTGCGGTTTCAAGACTATTATCCTCTATTTTTTGGAAAAAATTATTTAGCAACTTTACTGATTTTTCATCTTTAAGTATTTTAATGAATTTACCAAAAAGCTTTTGTTGTTCGCTTGCTAGTTCGGACATTTTGTTCTCCTTTTATTATTTTTTATCTATTAAATTTTTAAATTCGCTAAACCCGCTCGGCTGATTTTTTAGCTCGTTAAATTTGGTTAAAAATTCGCTTCGCCTCATCGCTTTTGCACCCATAAATTTTAGATGATCGTTCATGACCTGGCAGTCGATTAGAAAATCAAACGGCTCTAAAGCTCGGCAAAGCGCGATGAGAGCAACCTTTGACGCGCCGGTTTTTAGGCTGATCATGCTTTCGCCGCAAAAAACCTTGCCAAAAATTTGCCCGTAAAGCCCACCCACTAGCTCGCCGTCTTCGTATACCTCTACGCTGTGCGAGACGCCTAGACGATGCAAATTTACGTAGGCGCGTACGATGTCTCCAGATAGCCATGTGGGTTCGCGTTTTTCGCGCTCGCTTTTGCAGATTTTTAGGAAATTTTCAAAGTCGTAATCAAACTGCACTTCAAATTTTTTAAGCGCGGATTTTATGCTTTTTTGCACCCTTGCTTCGCTTGGAATCAGCACTGCGCGAGGATCGGGCGACCACCAGTATATGGGCTCGCCGGGTAAAAACCAGGGGAAAATGCCTTTGTCGTAAGCCTGTAAAAGAGCCTGCGCGCTTAGATCGCCGCCGACGGCTAGAGGGGAGTTTGCTGGGGCTTTTGCGGGGTCTGGGAAGTTATAAATTTTTTCCAAATTTGACCCCGCGACCGCTTATTTTGTGGCTTCAAATTTAAACGCCAGCTCGCCGTTTTTTAGCGCGATATTTGCTACGCCGCCGTTTTTTAGCGCGCCGAAAAGTATCTCGTCGCTAAGTTTGGTCGAGATCTCGTCTTGGACCAGGCGTTTTAAATTTCGCGCGCCAAATTCCTTACTATAGCCCTTTTGCCAGAGGTATTTTTTGGCTTCGGCGGAGGCTTTTATGACGACTTTTTTCTCGGCGAGGCTTGAGTTTATTTCGTTGATGATCTTTTGCGCGATGAGGCCTAGCGCGTCCTCGCTAAGGTCGTTAAAATGTACGATTTTATCGATGCGGTTGCGAAACTCGGGGCTGAAAAACCCCTTTACCGCAGAGTCCGCTTTACCGCTTTCGTCTTTGCTAAAGCCCATCGTCGGAGCCTCTTTTGAGCCCAAATTTGAGCTCATTATGATGACGGCGTTGCGAAAATCGCTCTTTGCGCCAGTGTTATCGGTGAGGCTAGCGCCGTCAAAAATTTGCAAAAAGACGTTTATCATCTCGTCGCTGGCCTTTTCGATCTCGTCAAACAAAATCACGCTATAAGGGTGCTTTTTAACGGCGTTTGTAAGTATGCCGCCCTCTTCAAACCCGACATATCCCGGAGGCGCGCCGATGAGACGCGAGACGCTGTGTTTTTCCATGTATTCGCTCATATCAAACCGCTCGAAATGCACGCCCAAATTTCGCGCTAGAGCCGCGCTTAGCTCGCTTTTGCCTACGCCGCTTGAGCCTGTAAATAAAAACACACCGACTGGCGCATTTGGCTGCTTTAGTCCCGCATACGAACGCTTGATCGCCGCTACTAGCGTATCGACAGCATCGTCTTGACCGAAGATTTCAGACTTTAACCTTTGGGCTAGATTTTTCAAATTTGCCGCAGCGTCTGATTTTAGATTGGTATCGGGGATATTTGCCATCTTGCTTAAAACCGCGCTTAGATCGGACATTTTTACGGTTTTGCTTCTGTTTTGCAGGGCTAGAGCCGCGCCGACCTCGTCGATGAGATCGATGGCACTATCTGGCAAAAATCTATCGTTTAGATATTTTTTGGCTAGCTCTACGCTTTTGGCTAAAATTTCGTCGCTAAATTTGACTCCGTGAAAGCTCTCGTATTTGGCGCGAAGCCCTTTTAGTATCTCGACGCTCTCGTCTGTGCTAGGCTCTACGACGTCGACTTTAGCAAATCTGCGCGAGAGGGCTTTTTCTTTTTCAAAAAAGCTGCGATACTCCGCATACGTAGTCGCTCCGATGCAGCGAAGCGAGCCGTTAGCAAGCGCGGGCTTTAGTAAATTTGACATATCAAGCCCGCCGCCGTTCGTGGCTCCCGCGCCCACGATCGTGTGGATCTCGTCGATAAAAACTATCGCATCCTCCTGCTCGGCTACCTCGTCCATCACGTCTTTTAGGCGTTTTTCAAAGTCGCCGCGGTACTTCGTGCCAGCTATCATCGCGCCGATATCTAGGGCGAAAATTTGCGCCTGCTTTAGCCGCTGCGGCACCTCGCCGCTTGCGATTTTTAGCGCGAGCCCCTCGACTACGGCGGTTTTGCCCACGCCCGCTTCGCCTACTAGGATTGGATTGTTTTTCTTACGGCGGCTTAGCGTTTGCATTAGCCTTGTTAGCTCGTTTTCGCGCCCGATGATCGGATCGATCTTGCCCTCGGCGGCTAGTTTGGTTAAATTTGACGAGTATTTGGCGAGGTTTTGGAAGCTTTTAGCGCGAGCCTGCTTGTCGTCTTTTGCGTGGTGTTTGATCTTTTGCGGATCGACGTCGTAAAATTCTAAAATTTTAGCCCCGTACGTGTCGCCTCTGGCCGCGATTTTAAAAAGCAAATCCCTGATGCCGACGTTTTTATCCTTTAGCTCGGTGTTTAGCTCTTTAAAAATTTGCTCCAAAAGCACCGTCATGCGCGGCTGTTTGTGGTGCGGGACTTGCTCGTTGGTTTGCAAAAGATAGTTTTTTAGATCGCTTTTTAGCCCCTCGACGTCGGTGAGCCCCGCGTCGGCTAGGATATCTCTAGTCTCTTCGTTTAAATTTACCAGCACGAAAAGCACGTGCTCGCTTGTTAGATACTCGTGAAAATTCGAGTAGGCAAACTGCCCGGCCTTTTCTAAAAGATAGCTTAAATCCGAGTCAAACATTATTTCCTCCTCTTTTGCGCCTTTTGCGCGCCCGTTTTTGCGGGCTACTCTTCCTCGACGACGGCCTTTAGCGGATAGCCCGCTGCGGCTGCGGCTTTTAGCGTTTGGTTTTGTTTGGTTTGGGCGATCTCTTTTGTATAGATGCCTGCCACCCCGCT
Source organism: uncultured Campylobacter sp. (assembly GCA_963529735.1). GTDB lineage: Bacteria > Campylobacterota > Campylobacteria > Campylobacterales > Campylobacteraceae > Campylobacter_A. The sequence goes on along the minus strand of CAUSAR010000035.1, from coordinate 11,241 downwards.
GCCTTCGTTGTGTATTTTTAGCATCACGGCTACCGCGCTTTGCATATCGCGATTAAAAATCTCTACTAGCACGCTCACGACAAAATCCATACTCGTAACGTCGTCGTTTAGCAAAATAACCTTAAATTTACGTGGAAATTCGGGTTTTTCCTTTAGCGCGACGTCTCGCTCCCGCTCGGTGGCGGTTTTAGCGGGCATTTTTTATTCTCTCGTAATCTTTCGTCATCGCGTCTAGATGGATGCCGCCTAGATAGTATTTCACGCCAAATTTTCCGCTATCTACGTCGGTTAGCTCCTGATATACGCCGCCTTTTAGCACCATTTTTATCGGCACGCTCTCAAGCCGCTCGTATTTTATATCCTCTAAAATTTGAGCCGAAAGCTTATCATTTGTCTTTATGTCGTTTGAGATAAAGTAAAAGGCGTTGTACTTTTGCGCGAAATTTTCTACTACGTACTCGTTCGTGACGTTTTCAAAGTGCGTTAGCCCCACGATCGTAAAATCGTTTAGATTGTCGATCTGAAATTTAGTGAGATCGGGAGCTTCTTTTTGACACGGCGGACAAAACGTGCCGAATATATCAAACATTAAAATTTTATCTTCCTCGCCCTTGATGACAAAGCCGCCCTCGACGCGCTTTAGCGTGAGGTCTTTGCCAAATACGCTCTTTAGCGCGATCTCCTCGCCCGTTTTATAGCCTTCTATCTTTGCGGGAGCCTTTGCCGTCTCGTCCTCGCCGCAGCCTGCTAGAAATATCGCGCAGGCCAAAGCCGCAAAAATCGCCTTCATGGTTTTTTTCATATTATTTTCCTTGTTTTGATCTTAGCTCGGTTATACTTTCGCCGCCAAAGCCGTAGTCGTCGGTGCTAACTTCTTCTATCACGACGACGGTTCTGCTCGCGTCGCGCTTTAGCGTATCGCCCAGCAGTTTCGTTACGCCAGCTATGAGCGCACGCTTTTGCTCGGCGGTTACAGCCTCTTTTTCTTTTGTGATTTTTATATTTACGTAGGGCATCGGTTTTCCTTAAGCGTATTTTTTCATCGCCGCGCGCGCTTCTTTGTCGGCTTCTTTGCGCTTTATCGTCTCGCGCTTATCGTGCAGGTTTTTACCTTTTGCCAGCGCAACCCGCGCCTTTACGATGTTTTTGTCGTTTAGATAGAGTGCTAAAACGACTAGCGTGAGACCCTCTTGCGTGACTTGACCGAAAATTTTATCTATTTGCTTGCGGTGCATCAGTAGTTTTCTCGGAGCTCTTTCGTCGGGACGAAATGCCGAGTGCGTCGTGTTTAGATGGCTGATGTGCGCGTTTAGCAAAAACAGCTCGCCCTTTATCACGCGCGCGAAGCTATCTTTTAGATTTGCTCGGCCCGCCCGTAGAGCCTTTACCTCGCTGCCTTTTAGCACGATGCCTGCCTCAAAGGTTTCGATAATGCTAAAGTCAAACAGCGCCTTTTTATTTTTGGCCAAATCCTTACCCATTTTTTACCTTTTTACTTTAAAAAAACACGCTCGCGCCGCTACCGCTTAGGAAAAAATCCTTAAATTTATCCATCTGCGGATAAATTTTAAAGCACGGCGCAAAAAGATCGTTTAGTTTGCGATTTTCGTATCGCTCTAGCAGCTGCGCAGTCGTCATCTCGCGCATTTTTGCTGCCAAATTTACATCGATACTATCCATAAAATTTGCTCTAAATTCGCCGTAAACGGCAGGTGTCGAGCAAAAGACACCGGGCGTTAAAATTTTTACCTCTGGCACTTCGTCGTTAAATTCGCTTATTATCTCGCCGATTCCGCTGACGTTTGCCGCGTCAAATCCGCTAGCGAAAAACGCCACGTCCGCGCCGATATTTGCGCCTATTTTCATCAAATTTTCGCGAGTTAGTTTTAAATTTAACTCCTCGTTCGCCATCTTTAAAAACGTAGCCGCGTTTGAGCTGCCTCCGCCCAGACCCGCGCCTAGCGGGATTTGCTTTTTTATCACGATTTTATGTGAGGCGAAAAACTCGTCCAGCTTGTTTTTAAAGCCCGCTTTTTCAAGCTCAAATTTAGCCTTTAAAACGATATTATTTTCGATATTTTCGTTATCGCACTCAAGCGCAAAGCCGCTAGATTTTTCAAAGAAAATTTCGTCGTAAATCTCGCGCCGCAAAACAAAGCGAGAGACGATTTCGTGGTAGTTGCCGCGAGTGCCGACGATCTTTAAAAAGGAGTTGATTTTCGCGTAGCTTTTCATTATTTTACGATTTTATCGCTGAGTTCTTTTAGGCTCGCTTCGCCCGCGCCGTTTAGGGCTTGTTTGTTTTCCGCCGCTACGTCTTCTACTAGCTCTGAGCGCAGGATCATCATATTTTTAGGCGCGTCGATGCCGATTTTTACGCCGCCTTTTGAGATGCCCACGACCGTGATTTTGATATCGTTTCCCAGCATTATGCTTTCGTCTTCTTTTCTTGCGAGTATTAGCATTTTTCGACCTTATTTAGTTTATATGTTACGGTTTCGTCTTTGATTTCAATGATACTAAAAAATTCATCAAAGTTTATTAAATATAGCCCCTCGGCGCCAAATTTTAGCTTCGCGGCGTCCAGTTTTTTGCCCAGCATCACGTCCGCGGGATCGCCTAGATATTCGTTTCGCGGCAATGAGATAAAATCAAGCGGATTTAAAAACCTCTCGTTTTCGTAAACAAATTTACCCTCGCTTGCGCGTTTTAGCGCGCTTAGGGTTGCTTTTACGCCAAGCTTTTCGGCTAAAATTTGAGCGTACGAGCGCACGTATGAGCCCTCGCTAACGCTAATGCGAAAACTCAAAAAAGGATGCATATACGCAGTCAAATTTACGTCAAAAACGCTCATCGTTTGGCTTTTTAGCTCAAACTCTTTGCCCGCTCTTGCTAGCTCATAGGCGCGTTTGCCATCCACGTGCTTGGCGCTAAATTTGGGCGGTACGTAGACGATCTCGCCTTTTAGCTCGGCTAGCGCGGCCTTTACGCCTGCTAAATTTAACGGCGGACAAAGCAGGATTTCCTCGATATTTTCGTTATCCAGACTAGCGCTCGTCGCACCCAGCCACATGGTCGCTTCATAGATTTTTGGCATTTTATCTATGTAGTTAAAAAGCCGCGTGTGATTGCCTAGAGCTATGATGAGGCAACCGCTGGCAAAGGGATCAAGCGTGCCCGAAAAGCCCGCCTTTTTGACGCCGTATTTGCGCTTTAGCCTGCTTAAAAAATGATTTGAACTGATGCCTGCTGGCTTATTTGCGACAAAAAGCGCGTTCATTTAAATTTGCCCTTTGTAGGCTGTATTAAATTTACGGCATTTTTCAAATTTGATCCGCGAGCCTCAAATTTGAGCGCATAAATTTGATCAAATTTGACGCCACTTTTGGCGCGACTAGCCTCAAATTTGCCCATTTTCACACCGCTTTTTCGACGAAGCTAGACATTATCTCGCGGCTGATTCCGCCGAAATTTATCGTTAGTTTTAGCTCTTTTTTGATCTTCGTTACCGCCGTCACGCGCCCGATGCCAAAAATTTTATGCTTGACGAGATCGCCTTTTTTGTATTCGCCCGCGGTCTGCGTTTGCGTCTGGATGATGAGGCTACCGCTGCAAACACCTGCTTCGCTTAAAAATCTGCTCTTTTCCAGCCTCGTTCTCTGGCCTTTATAAAAGCGCGAATTTACAAAGCTTAGCGTTAGTGTTTTTTTGGCGCGGGTTATGGCAACGTAGGCTAGTCGTCGCTCCTCCTCGATGTCGCTGCCGTCGCCAAGAAGCGGGAAGAACCCTTCCTCGAGCCCGATCACGAAAAGGTGCTCGAACTCAAGCCCCTTGCTAGCGTGGATACTCATGATTGAGATCGCCTCGCCGCCGATGTTGTCCTGCTCGCTTTGTAGCGCGATCTCGTTTAAAAACTCCTCGATAGAAAAGCTTGGATTTTGCTTGATTTGATCCTTAATCGTAGCGTAAAACTCGTCGATGTTCGCCACGCGCTCAGAGCCGTCAGGCAAGCTCTCGTAGTATTTTTTGATGCCAAATTTCGCTTCTAGTTTATCCACCAGCTCGTACGGCGAGTCACACTCTTTTAGCTCTCTTAAATTTGCCGCAAATTCGCCAAGACTCGAGACGATTTTTTTGCTTAGATCTTTGTCGTTTTCGTCTAGGCTTGATATCGCTTCAAATAGCGAAAATTTATGCTCGAAGGCGATTTTTTCGATCTTTGCGAGGCTTACTTTGCCTAGGCCGCGCTTTGGGCGGTTGATGACGCGCTTTAGCGAGAAGTCGTCGTTTTCGTTTGCGACTAGCCTTAGGTAGCTGATGACGTCCTTGACCTCGGCACGCTCGTAGAATTTAACTCCGCCGACCATTTTGTATGGGATTTTTTCTTTGGTTAGTCCTTCTTCGAGCGAGCGGGAGAGGGCGTTTATGCGGTACAAGATTGCAATATCGCTAGCCTGCGCGCCGCTATCAAGCAGCTTTTTGATGCGTTTGGCTACCTTTAGGCTCTCCATTGTTTCGTCGTCTGATTCCATTAGCGCGACGTCCTCGCCGCCTTCTTTGGTGCTTTTTAGCTCCTTGCCGAGGCGGTTTCTGTTGTGGTCGATGAGCTCGTTTGCCGCGCGTAAAATTTGACTCGTCGAGCGGTAGTTTTGCTCTAGCCTTATGATTTTGGCGTCTTTAAACTGATCTTTGAAATTTAATATATTTTCGATTTTTGCGCCGCGCCAGCCGTAGATGCTCTGGTCGTCGTCGCCCACGACTGCGATATTTTCGTGCGTTAAGCAGAGTTTGCGCAGGAGTTTATACTGAAGGTCGTTGGTGTCTTGATACTCGTCCACCATCACGTAGGCGTACCTGCGCGAGATCTCGCGAGCTAGAGCTTCGTCCTCGTCTAAAATTTTATAGCTAAGGCAGAGCAGGTCATCAAAATCCACGAGGTTGTTCGCCGCTAAGTACTCCTCGTAAAGCTTGTAGATATTTGCGAGCTTTGCGTGGTAGCCGTCTTTGAAATTGTGCCCGTTTGCAAACATACCGCCGTGATTTAGCACCTCCTCTACGCTTAAAAGCGAGTTTTTAAAATTTGAGATCTCGCTAGCTAGCACCGAGGTCGGGATATCGCCCTCAAAGCCTTTTAAAATGCGTTTTTTATCGTCCGTGTCGATGATGACGAAGTTGTTTTTACGCTTTAAGCGGTCGATGTAAAATTTCAAAAACAAAAGCCCGAATTTGTGGAAAGTGCAAAGTAGCGGAGTGAAATTTTTACCTGCGTCACCCAGCATTTTTAGCGCGCGGGTTCGCATTTCGCTTGCGGCTTTGTTGGTGAAGGTTAGCGTTAGGGTATTTGACGGCGGGATGCCTAGCTCGCTTATGAGATAGGCTAGGCGAGTGGTGATGGTTTTGGTTTTTCCGCTGCCGGCCCCGGCTAAAATCAGCATCGCTCCGTCGGTGTGCGAGGCCGCCTCGCGCTGGCTTTCGTTTAGTTCGTCTAGTAAATCGGGCATTAAATTTCCTGCTTTATTTATTAAAATGATTAAATTCTAACAAAATAAGCTTAAAAATCGCCGCTGATTTAAATTTGGGTCTGATTAAGAGCGTTTTTAGATATAAATCAATACAATATTAAAAAGATGATTTTATAAGCTGATATAATAATAAGGAGCCCGATATGATCAATGATTTTAGTAAATTTTATACCTTTATGGAGATAGTGAAAGAAAGAAGTTTCTCAAAAGCCTCAAGAGCTCTAGGCATCTCGCAGCCAGCAGTTACTTTGCAGATGAAAAAGCTCGAGGAGATGCTGCAAACCACGCTAATAATGCGCAAGAAAAACGGAATCGTCCTAACTCACGAGGGCGAAAAATTTTACAAGCTATGTACTCAGTTTGAAAGCGCGATGTTTCGCTTTAAAGACGAACTGTCGCGTATAAAAACCGATAAAGTACCGCTAGTCATCGCAACCACCCAGCTCATCGCCGAGGCGGTCATCTCGATACTGCTGGATAAAATCTCGCAAAGCGTAGGCAGCGAGCTAGATATCAGGATAAAGGAGCAAAACGAGCTCATAAACTACCTAAAAGACCGCCGCAGCGACATCGCCATCATTCTGGAGCAGTCGCTTGATAGCAGCTTGCTCGTTAAAAAGCTATTTGACTACGAGCTGATTTTGGTTTCAAATAAAAAAATCGCCGAGAGCGTGAAGCCTGAGGAGCTCGTCAAATTTAAATTTATCAAAGATAGGACGCGAACTTATCTGGATGATATCTTACATAAGCACGGCGTGGACGCGCATGCGCTTGACGTGGCGTATTCGCTAGACGGTTCGATAATGGTCTGCCGCGCGTTGGCGTCGAACCATGCCGATACGTACGTGGCGTTTTTACCGAGATTTTTGATCGAAAACGAGCTAAAAAACGGTAGGCTGTTTGAGATAAACATCTCTAAATTTAAGCTCACTCGCTCGGTCTATGCCGCCGCATTAAAAGAAAACGAGGAAGCGCTTCATAAATTTTTAAAGATTAAGACAAGTTTTAATTTTTAATTCGCTTTAGCTCGGGCGCCAAATTTGACCAAAATCGGTCTTTGCGCTGCGCAAATTTTAAAATACTCTCGCGTAAAGCCAAATCGGGAGCAATCTCGATTTGGCGATTTTTATAATTTCAAATTTTTAAAACTAAGCCGTAAAATTTGACTGTAAATTTATCATTTTTTAAAAGTGAAAAATAAGTAAGAGCAAAAGCAAGAGACGGGCAAGAGCCCGTCCGAATAAGAATGCGGCTTAAAACGTAAATTCCCAGTTTAGCCTGAAATTTCTGCCCGCAGAGTAGAAGCGGTTGATACCTAGTCCCGTGGTTCTATCGATCATGTTCATTGTACCAAAAGGCCTAATGGAGCGCGCGGCGTCCCAAGTGATGTATTTTTCGTTAGTTAGATTATAAACGCCTAGCCTAAATGTCAAATTTTTAATTGGGCGTACGTAGGTTACGACGTCTACTAGCGTGTAGGCGTTGCTTCGCCATTTTGAATGGCTGTTTGTATTGTATGGATTGCCGTACGGGTCGGTATCTAGGCGCCAGAACATATTATAGGTGTCTTTTTCTTTTTTGGATGCGACGCTAGTGACGTAGATGTCGGCGCCGAATTTATCCGCAGCGCTTGCGTAGCCTAGACCGTAGATCGCAGTGGTCGGCTGGATGGCGTTCATCGGCACTTTACCGTCGTTATCCGTTTGTACTCTACCTTTTTGCAGCGTTAGTTTGTAGCTAGCGTGAAAGCCCTCTAGCGCGTCTGAAATTTGACCAAAATGAAGCATAGAGTTTATCTCAAGACCGCGCACGGTAGCCTTGCTGCGGTTTACGTTACCGTATAGCGCAAAAGGTATAGTGTTGCCGCCGCCGCCCGTGGCATAGCTTTTGGTACCAAGCGAGATTAGATCTATAAAGTTATCGTATTTGGTCTCAAAAAAGCTAGTAGTTATAAAGCTTTTTCCCTCGTGCAGCATCAATGCAAGCTCTTTTGTCTTAGCTATTTCGGGCTTTAGATCCGGATTTGGTTGGATGGTAAAATCAGGATGCTTAAACGCCAAATATAGCTCGTCCGAAGTGGGCGCTCTAAAGCCTTTAGAGTATTTTAGCTGCACCCTAAAATAATCTAGCGGATCGATGTCGGCCCCGATGGCATAAGAGCTATTTGTAAATTTTTTATCCCTAGCGATGTATTTTATGTTAGCTAGCGCGTTGTTAGGCGCTTCTTGCTTCCATGCATCATGCGCTCTTTTCCACTCGTCTCTATCTGCATAGTCCCACCATTTTGGCTCCGGGCTAGGATTATACGGTACGAAAAGACCTAACACCATATCGTCGGGGATTTTAGGCGTAGAGCCCGGGACGTAGTTTGGTTTATATTTTATCTTGTCGTAGCGGTAGCCTAAATTTATCCCCAGCCAGTCGTTTACGCGCATATCGTCGTTTAGATACAAAGCGCCTTCTTTTGTTTTAACCGGGATTAAAAAAGACGTGAGCGGCTCGGTTCTAGGGCAAAGCGCGTAAAGTAGCGTTAGCGGCGCATTTTCACAAGTATAGGGCGTACCCGAAAAATCCGTGCCTAGCGTCTTAGGCGCCCACCACCTGCTGCTCGTAGCGTCGTAGCCTTGCTTGTTCGTCATAGATTTTTCGGTTCTAGCAAAGCTTAGTCCGTATGCGATATCGTGCTCGAGGTCGCCCGTTTTGGCGTATTTGTTAAAGTCTAGGTTAAACTGCTTGGTGTTAGTATCCAGATCGCGCTCTTTCCAGTCGCGGCTTAAGTAGCCCTTGCCGTATGGAGTGATTAGGTATCCGCTCTGCGAGCTTTGTTTAAAGGTCTTGCCCGTGCTTGCGTCGGTATAGCTTTTATCTAGTGGAACGGTTGATTTGACGTACTGGTCGGTGGCGTAGTCGTATTTTAGCACGTCGATATTTGGCTTGGAGCAGTCAAATACCGAGCAGTCAAGCCAAGTGTTGCTTACGTTTTGATTGATGCTAAATTTATTCTGATCATGGACGGCTCCTTGGCTATCTACGAGTCTGTTTACCCACGTTAGTCCGCCGTACTGGGGGTCGATTTCCTGTGTTCGTTGCAAAGTTACTTCGCCGCCGTACTTATCGACAACCTTGTTGTTTTTAACCTGAAGTCCGATAGGATTTGAAATTTCAGCGCAGTTTTCTCCTGTTTGGCAGTATTCCTCGGTTCTGGCGCGGGATTTGATTTTTTGGTTGGAGTATGTAAATTTCATCGTATCCCACAACGGAGTTTCGCTAAAATTTTCATAGGCAAAAGCGCGATTTTTCCTATCCATCATATCGTCGTTGTATCTTAGACCAGTATCTATGATCTCGTCCCTGTTGCTAGAAAGCGTAAGCGTGTATGATAGGTCTTTGCCTTGAGATCGGTTTTTGTAGGTATCTGACATAAAGGTAAATCTATGCTCCTCGTGAGGCTGGAAACCTAGCTTGATGAGACTACTTGTTTTTTTGATGTAGTACGGGTCGGCCTTTTCTCTGGTTCTACCTAGCACGCTATCGTCATAACCCTTGTAACCGTAGTTTTCCGTCTCGTGGTGCCTGCGCTTAGTTTGTACGGCTAGGATATCAAACCACTTAAACCTACCGGCTAAGGTATGCGAGTGCATGGTTTGATTATCGGCGGTATTGTAGCCGCCTTTGTAGCCGTAGAAGTAGTCCTTATCTAGCAAAAGATCCCTTGCGTCTTTTGTTTCAAACATCACGGAGCCGCCTAGAGAGCCAGAGCCCGTACGAACGGAGTCTGCGCCTTTTGAAATAGTGGCTTGTTTTAGCGTTTCAAACTCTACGCCGTTGCGGGTGTTGTTAAAGTTTCCGTATCCTTCAAATAGCTCCTTAAAGCCTTGCGAGCTTAGCGTTTGGGCTTGATGCAGGCCGTCTACCGTGATAGCTACTCGGTTTTCTTCCACGCCTCTTATCGCGTAGCCGCTCTGGCCGAAACGCCCGGCCTCTACGGTCGTTACGCCCGTTTCGTATCGCACGAGGTCTCTATTATCGGAAACTTGCGTTTTAGTCAGTTCTTTGGAGCTTTTTACGCTTTGGCCGACCTTTTTTTGTAGCGGATCGCTTTGCGCCTCCGCTTCGCCACTAACCGTTACTTCCTTTAGCTCGACTTCAGCCTCTTTTGCATTTAAATTTGACAAAATAAGCAAAGTGGCAAGAGAAAATTTAAGATGATTCATTTCCGTCCTTATTAACACTAGTTCTGATATTCATTTGCTATAAAGGCGAAATGATAATAAATATTTGTTTAGAGTTTGATTAAAAGATTGGAATTTAATTTAAAAATTATAAATCAATTTTTTATATTAAGAAATAAAAGGGTCGCTGTTAGTAAAACCGGTGCAAATAGGATAATATTTTGCTTAAGCAAATTTAGCAAATTTAAGATGAAGCCTGTATCTGTCAAAAAGCAAACGCAAAGTGCAGTAAGCCCCATAAAGCCGTCTACTCCGACAAAACTAATACCGCACGGCTCAAATCAAGGAAATGCGCATAAAATAAATCTATAAAAACAGCGTGAGCAAAACGGCGGATAAAATTTTGCTCACTTTTTAAATAAATCTTTATTATTCGGGTTTGACATTAGCGCCGACATCGACTTTTCAAGCTGATTTTTTTGGGATTTGTAGATGGAAAAATTTACCAAAATCGGGCTGTTTTCTACTAAAATTTGAACGATCGCTCCAAGCGGAAAGCTAACGACACTGGCGAAATTTTCCTTACCAAAACCCGCCTCGAAGCTCAGCTCCTCTGGCGTGAGTTTGGCACTGCTAAAGGTGTAGCCAGCAAGCGTAAAGACGATCATGGGCGCCGTAAAGGTACTCCTAATGTACTCCGGCAGCTCGGGGTTAAATTTAACCAGATCAAGGTTGGCCATCGCCGAAAAGGAGTGGTCGTTTTTTAGCAGATACTCCACGCACTCAAAAACGTGCTCCTTCATCATCGCCGCAAATTTCTCGTCGTCTAAAATTTCATCAAGCATTTTGCCTCCTTTTGTATATTTTCTCAAATTTACCGCCCGTCGCCGCGCCGAATTTAGCTTCAAATAAACGCAAAATTTGGCGTCAAATTTGTCGCCTTATACTCGGTTCGGCTAGTCAAATTTGGCCGCGCTTTTAAATTTGCTCCCCAAAGCGCGTCAAATTTGTGCCCTCTATGCTTCCTGACAAAACTCCTCGACTAGTTTTCTAACCTCGTTTATGCCGATTTGCCAAAACGCAGCGTCCTCGATATCAAAGCCAAACATCCCGACTAGCTCTTTTGGCGAGCGCGAGCCGCCCGAGCTTAAAAACTCGGTGTAAATTTGCACGAAATTTTCGCATTTGCCGCTTTTATAAAGCCCAAAAATCGCCAGCACCAAAAGCTGCGCGTAGGAGTAGGCGTAGCAGTAAAACGGCGTGTGGATAAAGTGCGGGATGTAACTCCACCAAATTTTGTAGTAGTCGTTTAGCGCGACGCTTTTGCCGAACATTTTGGCACTTTCTTCGAGCCAAATTTTATTTAGCTCCTCGGCGCTGATCTCGCCATCATGCGCGTGAACTCGGCGCTCAAAGGTCGTGAAGTTTATCTGGCGGTAAAGCGTAGCGAAGATATCCTCGATCTTTCCTGCGAGTAGGGCGGTTTTTTCTTTGCCTTTTAGCGTGCTTTTGACGTGATCAAAAACCAGCATCTCGCAAAAGACCGA
>CAUSAR010000034.1:0-19553 GCA_963529735.1 uncultured Campylobacter sp. | reverse complement strand
TTTTCGCAAGCTCCTGCTCGTAGTGGTACTTGTGAAACGAGCAATACGGGCAAAACGTGTGACAAAAGGGCACGTGGGCGTAGAGCATGTACTTTTTGTCTTTTTTTGGAGTTTTGGTGTAAGTTGTGGTTAAAATATCTATGTTAAATTCGTTGTATAGTGATTTTTGAATAGAATTATGAGCGTAATTTACTGCAAATTTTTCTATAATATTCTTAAATCCCACAATTAATTCCTCTTTTTAATTTTTATCGCGTATTTTACTTAGGTTTTGCTTAAAATAAAATTTTAAGGGCCTAGTCTAACCTATTTAAATAAATTTAACGTAAATTTCAGTGTAGAAATTTACGGTTGCGCTTATATATCTTTCTATATAGACTGCGTTAAATTTTATCCCAAGGCAGCTCAAAAAATAAGTTTTATCCAACACGGTTTGATCGATCTTGAGCGTTCGTGTAGCTTTAAACGAAGCCGTTGTTTTAAATTTCGGCACTGCGTAGCCTAAAACAACTACGTAAAGATAAATTTCAAGAATTCTTAAATTTAGGCCAAATTTAGCTAAGCGTCAAATTTGGCCTAAAAGTTGATTAAGCAAGCGCTTTAACGATATGCTCCCAGCCTAAAAGCTCGGCTAAATCAGCCGCAGTTTTACCGCTTTTCGTGCGCGCATTTTTGTCCGCACCGTTTGCTAGCAGCACGTTTACGAGCGCTAGATTGCCCGCGAGCGCCTCGTGGTGCAGCTGCGTAAATCCGAGCTCATCGGCGTCCGTGAGGATACCTGGATTCTCTTTAACGTATTGCTCAAATTTCTCGCGCACGTTTTTACACATCGGGTGCTCAATCAAATTTTCCGGGTGTTCTTTTTGCTCGTAAACGACTAAAATATCGTTAAAATCGCCAAAATCAAGCCCCCACGCTTTATCGTGCTCTTTTAGCTCTTTCTTTTGCATTCGTGAGCGCATCGCCTGCACGCTAAATCCGCCGTATGCACGCCCACCAATGGCAAAGAGCCAGTCGCTCATCTCATCTATCTTTGCGTTTACGCGGTCGCCGTTTTTTACGTTTTGCACGGCGTCAGGCTCGTTTACGAGCGTACCCGAGATAGTCTCGCCGTCAAAATCCACGTCGTTTATCCACATGTGCTCGCCCACTTCCTCGCCATCCACGACGTCTAAGAAGCAAATTTTAACCATCGCAAAATCAAGCCCCGGCACAACCCTGTGGCGCTCCCAGTAGAGCTCGCGCCAAAAATACCTAAAACTCTCGCGCGCCTGCTCGAATGCGCGCTGCATATAGTCCTCTTCGTTGCTTGCGAAATAAATCGGCATTTGCTCGCCAAGATCCACTTGTTTGCCGAAAATTTTCTTAAAAAAGCCCATTTTTTATCCTTACTTTTTAAATTTAGATGAATCAAATTTGAATACAAGAAGATAGGGCAAAATTTGATCCATAAATCCACCAAATTTTGAATACAAAAATTAAGCGACTGTTTCGCAAAATTAGGCGAGGCGATTTAAATTTTTGCGACGGGAGTTACCGAGTGGGTAATGCCGAGCAAAAATTTAAATCAACGACGCATAATGAAGCGAAAATGGCTGCTATTTTAAATTTTTAAAGCTAATCGGCAACTCCAAATTTAACCCCTTCACGAGCCTAATGCATTCTTGCAGATCGTCGATGCTTTTGCCGCTTACGCGCACCTCTTCGCCGCGGATCGCCGCAGTTACTTTTAGCTTTGCGTCTTTGATCGCTTTGGTGATTTTCTTCGCGTTTTCGCTATCTAGGGTGTCGTTTAGCTTTAGCGTCGCTTTGATGTTTCCGCCGCTCGCGCTCTCGCGTTTGCTTTCAGACACGGCTACCGGCGGGATGTTTCGCTTGATGAGCTTTGAGATCACGATGTCTTTTAGCGCGTCGATTTTGTTATCGCTAGAGCTAAGAAGCGTGATGATTTTTTCCTTTTCGTTTAGCTCCACCTCGGCCGCAAGCCCCTTAAAATCATATCTCGCCGCGATCTCTTTTTTTGCCGTCTCCAGCGCGTTTTTGACCTCCATCATATCGACCGCCGCGCTTATATCAAAACTATGCTCAGTTGCCATTTTTATCCTTTCAAAAATTCTTTTATATTTTCTACGATCATCGCTACTAGCCGCTGCCTAGCCTCAAAACTCGCCCATGCTACGTGCGGAGTAAGTATCAAATTTTCCTTGTTTTTGATACAAAGCAGCGGATGATCCGCGCGCATAGGCTCGGTCTCTAGCACATCCGAGGCAAAGCGCAAATTTCGTCCATCTATCGCGCGGGCTACGGCGTTTTCGTCCACGATGCCGCCGCGTCCGAAGTTCATCAAAATCGCGCCCTCTTTCATTAAATTTAACTCCCGCTCGCCGATCAAATTTCGCGTTTTTTCATTTAGCGGAGCATGGATGCTCACGATGTCGCAGCCGCTTAAAAGCTCATCTAAATTTAGCCTTTTAAACTCGGCGTTTGCGTTTGCGCCGCTAGTGGAGTAGTAGCTCACGTTCGCGCCAAATGCCGCCGCTATGCGCGCCACGCCTCTACCGATCTCGCCAAGTCCGATGACGCCAAGGCTCTTGCCCGCTATCTCGCCGATACTGCGGTCTAGATTCGTAAAAATTTCGCTCTTCGCCCACTCGCCGCTTTGCGCGTAGTTATCGTAAAATTTGATGCGATTCGTCAGCGCAAAAAGGCAAGCAAACGTATGCTGCACGACGCTAGCGGTGGAATACCCGGCGACGTTTTTTACCGCGATGCCTTTTACTGCGGCGTAGGCGAGATCGACGTTGTTCATACCCGTCGCACTTATGCAGATTAGCTTTAAATTTGACGCGTCCATCGTCTCTTTGTCGATTATGACTTTGTTCGTGATGACGACGTCCGCGCCCTTTAGCCGCTCTATGCGCTCGTCTGCAGCGGTCGTCTCAAAGCTAACAAACTCGCCAAACTGCCCAAAAACATCCAAATTTACGTCGCTTCCAAGCGTCGCGGCATCGAGGCAGACTATTTTCATTTTGCGTCCTTATTTTATAAAGTGCCCCACGAATTTGGAGTAGTTATCTAAAATTTCGCCGCCTCTGCGGTATCCTAGCGCGCACGCCTCGTAGGCGAAAAACACGCCCGCTTGGTAGATGTTGTTGGCGGCGTCTTTGTTAAATTCGTAAAATTCCTGATAGATCGCGCGGTTTTGACCGTAGTCACCGCCGTTTTGCGAGCTAATGCTGCCGTCGGCCTCGATCACGCTCACGTTCGCGCCTTCTCGTCCGAAAACCGGCTTTTTCACGCATTTTTTGCCCGCGATCGGCTTGTCGCTAGCCTGCAGCAAAAGCGGGTGATTCGGATATAGATCCCATAAAATTTTCAAGATGCCTTTGCTTTGGAAAAGCAGCGTGTATGCGGGATTTAGGATGATGGCTTTTTGATTTTGGACGATGTTTTTTAGGATGATAGCTAGCTCGCCTTCCTCTATGGCGATGTCCTCCCACGGCACGAGCTTGAACCAGTACTCGTAGTTTTCGCCGTCGAAAAATACGCCCTCCTCGTCGTTAAATACGACCTCATCGACATAGGCAAACGCCGTGTGAAAGCCCGCCTCCTCGGCGATATATTGCAGTAGCTTCACGGTCTGCTCGTCCTCGCTGCTACCGGCCACCGAGCTAAATAAAATTTTCCAGCCCTCGTAGTGCTCGTTAAAGCTCTCGGTCTCCTCATCTAGCGTCACGAGGCGCTTGAAGTTTTGCTTTAGCGCGTCATAAAGGTCGTTAAACTGCGCACTCTCATCCATGCGGTTAAACTTAAGCGCCGCCCACTGGATGATCGCCGTCTCAAACACGGCAGTCGGCGTGTCGGCGTTAAATTCGATCAGTTTTATCGGTTTGCCATCCAGCCCGCCTGCCAGGTCAAATCTACCGTAGAGGTGCCAGTGCACGTCGTTTTCCCAGCTTTCGCGCACGAGATCAACTAGATTAAACGGGATGCCGACCTCGTGATAGAGGTTGTTGTCGATGATGTGCTGGGCGGCTGCGACGAACATATCGTATAGCTCGTTTACGGCGTTATAATACGCCTCAGCCTGCGCCTCGCTAACCTCTACTAGCTCGTCTGCTACGTAATCGCTGCCGTCTGGGTCCGTGTGCCACGTAAAGCCGATCTCGCCTAAAAATTCGTTATTTAACGGGTTGATTTTTTTTAAATTTATCATTCTCAGCCTCCAAAACTTGAGCTCGAGCTACTAGACCCGCCGAAAAATCCGCTCTTTCCGCCGCTTGATTTGCCCGCCGAGCTCGTAGCTTTTGCTTTGTTAAAGCTATCGACGCTCCTTGAATACGCACTTGGGTTTTTATACGCACTTTGGCGCTGCGACTGATAGCCTGGGTTGTTAAATAGCTTGTTGCCAATCCAGCTACCGATGATCGCGCCCGCAGCCGATGCTAAAAGCGTCTCGCCAAGGCTCATACCGCCGCTTGAAAGTTGCGCATTTTGAGCATTTGGACTCGTCAAATTTGATGTTCCGGCGTCGATTTTAGCGTTTTCCTCGGCGATTAGCTTATCCATCTCCTCTTTGCTCAGCACGCGCTCGGTGCCGTTGATGTCCTTTAGCACGACGCGCGTTTCGCTGCTTGGATACTCCTCTAGGACTTTATATTTGCCCGGAGCGGTTTCCTCGATAATGACGAACGCTCCCGTTTTTTGCGCCGCTTCGTTTAGCGCGCTACTTTCGCCGCCGTTATCGCTGCTACCGCAACCGGCCAGCCCGGCCGCTACCACCGCGCCAAAGCCGCCCACGGCAGCGTAGCTGGCTACTTTTTTGATATGCTTAAAAACTCTCATTTTTTATCTAGCTCCTTTGAAATTTTCTTGCTTTTGACCATTATCACGCCTTTTTTAAATTTGATAAATTTTGATTTTCCGATGTTTTTTATGATTTTATTTTGCGTTTTTTTGAGGCTCTTGCCGCTTAAATTTTGCGATTTTAAAAACTCGGCCAGGCTCGTCCATTTGCCCTCGTTTTCAGGCTTGCTCTCAACAAATTCGACGTCGATGGGCGCTACGTACTCGCCGTTTTGACGCGCTAGCAGCGGTCGCTCGAGCATGCTTAAAAATCCCCTTAGCTTCTCGTCTCTTTCACGGTAAATTTGAGCGATTTCGGATTTATTATTTAGCAAAATTTGCTCTTTTTCGCGAAAAAGCCTCTCTTTATCGGCTTGCAAATTTTGATTTTGTTCTTTTAGTTCGCTAATTTGCGAGAGTAGAAATTCATTCACGTCAAATTCGCCTGTCTTTGATTTTTTAGATTTCGCGCTTTTGGCTGATTTTTCGGTAGATGTTTTTAGCGGCTGATTTGGCGCTAAATTTGCCGCAGTACCGGGCTCGTAGCCGTCCAAAACCACGTATTTTACGCCGTCTTTTTCAAAGGTCTTTAGCGTTCCGCGACGAATGCGGTTGTAGACGGCTTCTTTGGTTACGCCTAAGATTTCCGCGGCCTCGCTCACGGGCACTTTGGACATATTTTTCCTTTGATCGTTAAATTTGGCGTAGATTATGGCAAATTTTGGCTTTGATGCGAGTTAAACGGGAGTTTAAAAAAGAAAAGGCCGCCGAAGCGACCCTTTTGATTAGAGCTTTGACTCGTAGCGTCTAAGCATATATAGACGTTTAAGCATTTTTTTGCGAGCCGCGATTTTTTGTTTTTTGCGGATCTCGGTCATAGGCTCGAAAAAGCGTCTTGCGCGAACTTCAGTCACGACAAGGTTCCTGTCGGTTTGCTTTTTGAACTTTCTGTAAGCTTCGTCAAAAGACTCGTTAGGATGTACCTTAATACCAGGCAACGTCCTCACCACCTTTCAATTAAAATAGACGGCGATTATAGTTTAAATTTGATAAATTTAAGCTTTGCCAGCCATCAAAAATGCGGATTAGAGAAAATATGTAATTAAGGATTTTAATACGCGATTAAGGCATTAATCTTATAATCTCGCTATTTTGCAATTAGGAAAAATAATGACCAAAGAAGAGTATAAAAAATATTTCAAATTTGCCAGCAAACGCTATATCGCCTACATCCTGATAACCTGTACCGCGCTGATTTTACCGTTTATATCTATCGGCGGAAATCAATTTTTTCTTTTAAGCTTTGAGCGCAGCGAGCTGCATCTGTTTTTTGCCAAATTTAACGTCCAAGAGCTGTTTTTGATGCCTTTCGTGCTCATCATTTTTTTTATTTTTATATTTTTTATGACGAATTTGGGCGGCCGCATCTGGTGCGGCTGGAGCTGCCCACAGACGATATTTCGCGTGATTTACCGCGACCTTATACAAACTAAAATTTTAAAGATCCGCAAGAGCGTTTCAAATAAGCAAACGCAGGCCGAAAGCGGCGTCAAAAATGCGCTCGCAGTGGCGATCTGGAGCATTTTAGCCTTTGTCGCGGCAGCGAATTTTCTCTGGTTTTTCGTCCCGCCGCAGGATTTTTTGGCTCAAATTTTAGACCCCGCCGAGCATAAAATTTTACTCGGAGCTTGGATCGTTATCGCGGCGTTTTTGATATTTGACGTAGCATTTTTGGGCGAAAATTTTTGCATTTACGTCTGTCCGTACGCTAGAGTGCAGTCCGTGATGATAGATAACGACAGCATGCAGGTCATATACGACGAGGCGCGCGGCGGTAAAATTTTTGAGGGACAAACCAAACTCTGGAAAAAGCCTCCTGAACCGCAAAACGAGTGCACCGGCTGCGAAGCCTGCGTGAAAATTTGCCCGACGCACATCGACATCAGAAAAGGCATGCAGCTAGAGTGCATAAACTGCCTAGAGTGCGTAGATGCGTGCACAAAAACGATGTCGGGGCTAAATTTGCCTAGTCTAATTAGCTGGACGAGCTCAAATTCGCTAAGAACCAAGCAAAAGGTGCGGTATTTGCGCTTTAAAACCGTCGGCTACTGCGCCGCCATCGCTATAACCGCCGCAGCACTCGCGCTAATGAGCGCCAAAAAAGAGAGCATGCTGCTAAACATCAACCGCACGAGCGAGCTATATAAGGTAAACAAAGACGGCCAGATCGAAAACGCTTACGTGTTTTTGTTTGAAAACACCGACGCGCACGCGCACGAGTTTTACTTTGACGTTAGCGCAAACGATGCCGATATCAAAATAAAACGCCCAAAAAGTGACATTGCCTTAAACGCGGGCGAAAAGAAGAAAATCGTAGTCGTATTAACGGCTCCTAAAAATGCCGCTAGACCCGGCAAAAACGCAAATGCAAAGATAACTATACGCGCCTATGCCGCAGACGAAAAAGAGAAAATCAACATCACAAGAGAGACTATTTTTGCATACCCGAGGGACTAAAAATCATATTTTTATTGTATAATCCTTAAATTATAATTTTAATTTTTTAAAGGTATGCAATGAACGGGAAAATCACGCAAAGAAGCGCCGAAAGAAAAGAAAAATTTATCCAAGCCGGTATGGAAATTTTCCTAGAAAAAGGCTATGAAAACACGAGTCTAACGGATATAATCAAAAAAAGCGGCGGGTCGCTGGCTAGCGTTTATAAATTTTTTGAAAACAAGGAAGGTCTTTTTCGCGCTATCGTAGAACGCGGATTTGACGACTTTAGAACGCAGATAGACGAGAAAATCGACCTGAGTTTATCGCATAAATTGGAGGATTTTTTAATCAAATTCGCCTCTATATTTTTCGACATAATCTGCGACAAAGAAACGACGCTAATTTCAAGAGTTATGATGAGCGAGGGCGCGAAAAACGACGGTATGCTCGGCAAGGCGTTTTTGGAGCAAATTTTAAGTAAATTCGATAAAGTTTTGATAGATTTTTTCGAGCGCGAAGACATAAAAAAACAGCTAAATCCCGACATCTCGCCTTACGTAGCGGCTAAGGCGTTTGCCGCAGTCGTCAGGGAGCCTTATCATTATAATGCGATTTTGCTAAACGAGGATATAACGCTAAACGAAAAAGAACGCGAAGAGCACGTAAAAACGAGCATAAATATATTTTTACACGGTATCAAAAAGCACTAAATTTAACGACCTAAATTTGACTTGTTAAGAAAATAAGAGTAAAATCATCTACTTGATTTGTAACATAATTACAAACGCTAAATTTAAATAATCTCCGAAACAAAAGGCAAATTTATGAGAAATTTTAAAAATATCTCGGTTTTATTATTAGCATCGCTACTTTTTACGGCATGCTTTGATGGTAACGATAAAAAAGGCGCGGCCGCAGCCGGGCAACAACGACAAATGCCGCCCTCAAAGGTTGACATATTCGTAGCTAAAAAATCAGACGTGCCGATCAGCTTTGACTACGCCGCGACTCTAACGAGCCAGCAAGACGTAATCATCTATCCTAAAGTAAGCGGCACGATAATCAAGCAATTTTTCAAACCGGGAGATAACGTAAAAGCAGGCGATAAGCTGTTTTTGATAGATCCCGAAAAATACCAAGCAAGCTACGATGCGCTTGAAGCCGCCATCGGCGTAGCAAACGCAAATTTAAAAAACGCTCAAACCGAATTTAACAGAATCTCAAATTTATATAAGAAAAACGCCGTTTCGCAAAAAGAGTACGACGCGGCAGTTTCGGCGCTTGAAATCGCAAATGCAAATTTACTAAGCTCCAAAGCCAGCGCCAAAAGTGCGAAAATAGATCTAGGTTACACGAGTATAACCGCGCCTTTTGACGGCGTTTTGGGCGATAATCTAGTAGACGTGGGTTCACTAGTCGTAGCAAACACGACTCAGCTAGTACGCCTAACCAAAATCAACCCGATCGAGGCGCACTTTCACATCTCCGACGTCGATAACCTAAACCGCGTCAAAATGCAAGAAAGCGGCCTCTGGGCGCAAACAAACTCGGACGCCGTACTAAAAGTAGGTCCGGGAGAGTTTAACGGCAAGGTAAATTTCATCGATAACGTCGTAAATACGAACATGGGCAGCGTTTTAGCCAAGGCCGAATTTAACAACGACGAGGGCAAGCTGCTACCTGGCATGTTCGGCCACGTGACGATGGGAGGATTTTATCAAAAAGACGGCTTTAAAATCCCTCAACTAGCGCTCCAGCAAACCGACGTCAAGACCTACGTACTAGTCGTAGAGGACGGCAAGGTAACCTCAAAAGACGTAAAGGTAACCTACCAGACGAAAGACGCCGCGGTCGTTAGCCAGGGGCTAAACGAAAATGATAAAATCATCTTAAATAACTTCCTAAAAATCCGCGTAGGCGCACCCGTAGAGATAGATAAGGATCTAACCGAAAGCTTTGGCAAGGGCGTAAATTTAGAGCCTAAGGCCGAGCAAGAAAAGGCCAAGTGATGTTTTCTAAATTTTTCATTGACCGCCCGATATTTGCCACCGTCGTATCTATCATCATAGTTATCGCGGGCGCGATGGCGATAAAGGGGCTTCCTATCGAGGAGTATCCTAAGCTAACTCCGCCTCAAATTTCCGTTAGCGCCGTCTATACGGGCGCCGACGCTCAAACCATCTCCGACTCCGTAGCCAGCGCGATCGAGGATCAGATAAACGGTGTAGAAAACATGCTCTATATGCAAAGCACCTCAAGCTCGAGCGGCTCGCTAAATATCAACGTTTATTTTAAAATCGGCACCTCGGCTAAGCAAGCCACGATCGACGTAAACAACCGCGTCCAAGCCGCACTCTCAAGACTGCCTCAAGAGGTGCAAAACATGGGTGTAACCGTGCGCGAACGCAGCAGCTCGATCCTAGAGGCTATAGGCTTTACTAGTCCGAAAATGAACTCCATCGAGATGTATAACTACGTAAATTTAAACATAGCAGACGAGATCAAAAGGGTTAACGGCGTAGGCGATACCGTGCTAATCGGCAGTAAAGAGTACTCGATACGAATTTGGCTAAAGCCCGATTTGCTCGCTTACTACAAGCTAACTCCTAGCGACGTAATCGCCCAAGTAAAAATCCAAAATAGCCAATACGCCGCGGGTAAAATAGGCGAACAGCCCTCAGACGGCGATAATCCTTACGTTTATTCCGTTCGCACGGGCGGACGACTCAAAAATGCCGCACAGTTTGGCGATATAATCATCAAAAGCGCGGACGGCGCGACGCTAAAGCTAAAAGACGTAGCGACAGTGGAGTTAGGAGCGGCTAGCTACGCTAACGACGCGATGCTAAATGGTAAAGACGCCGTGCCGCTTTTAATCTTTATGCAAAACGACGCTAACGCCCTAGCCACGGCACAAGCAGTAAACGCAAAGCTAGACGAGCTAAGTAAAAATTTTCCCGAGGGATTTACGCACACGATCGCGTATAATCCGACCGAATTTATCGAAGTCTCTATCCATGAGGTCGTAAAAACCTTTATCGAGGCGATGATCTTAGTTCTCATCGTTATGTATATGTTTTTAAAGAGCTTCCGCGCTACCGTCATCCCGATGCTAGCCGTTCCCGTGTCCATCATCGGCACCTTTGGCGGACTGTACGCGATGGGATTTAGTATAAATTTAATCACTCTTTTTGCGCTTATCCTTGCTATCGGTATCGTCGTGGACGACGCCATCATCGTTATCGAAAACGTGGAGAGAATTTTACACGAGGAAAAAGACATCACCGTCAAAGAAGCGACATATAAAGCAATGGAGGAGGTACAAACCCCCGTCATCTCGATCGTGCTGGTTTTATCCGCCGTTTTTGTTCCGGTTTCTTTTATGGAGGGTTTTGTCGGCGTGATCCAGCGCCAGTTTGCGCTCACTCTGGTTACTTCGGTTTGTATTTCGGGCTTTGTCGCACTTACGCTTACTCCGGCACTTTGCGGCGTTATGATAAAAAAACAAGAGAGTAAGCCGTTTTGGTTCGTGCAGAAATTTAACGACTTTTTCGACTGGAGTACGAAAATTTTTACCGCGGGCGTTGCAAAAGTGCTTCGTCACGTGATAATCAGCCTTATTTTGATAGGCGTCATGGGTTTTGCGACTTACGAGCTGTTTAAAAAAGTTCCTAGCGGCCTCGTACCGTCCGAAGATAAGGGCGCGTTAATGGTTATCACTTCGTTACCGCCGTCAAGCAATATGCTAAAAACCAAAGAAGAGGTAAAAACTATCAGCAACATGGTTCTAAGCAACCCAAACGTCGAATTTACGATGGGTTTTGCCGGATACGATATGCTTGCGGGCGCGCTTAAAGAAAACTCTGCCATCAGCTTTATCAAGCTAAAAGACTGGAGCCAGAGAAAAACGCCGGATAGTCAAGCAGACGCGCTAACCGGGCCTTTTAACGGTATGCTTTGGGGCTCGAAGGAGTCGATGAGCTTTGTCGTAAACGTCCCGCCTATCATGGGTTTATCTATGACCGGCGGCTTTGAGATGTATCTACAAAACAAAAGCGGCAAAAGCTACTCCCAGATCGAAGAGGACGTAAAAAAAGTAGTCGCCGCCGCAAGCGCTCACCCGGATCTAACCAGCGTGCGCTCGACGCTAGAAACCAACTACCGCCAGTTTAAAATCGACGTCGATAGACAAAAAGCCCAGATGTTTGGCGTGAGCGAGAGCGAAATTTTTAGCGCGATAGGTTCGACCTTCGGCTCGTATTACGTCAACGACTTCAACCTTTTCGGCAAATCCTACCGCGTTTACGCTAGAGGCGAAGAGGGCTTTAGAAACAACCCCGAAGACTTGCGTAAAATTTACGTCCGCTCAAAAGGCGGCGAGATGATACCACTAAACTCCGTCGCCACCCTAACCAGAATTTTGGGTCCCGATATCGTGGATAGATTTAACCTTTTCCCGGCGGCTAAGATCCAAGGCGACCCAAAACCGGGTTACACATCGGGAGATGCGATAAAAGCGATACAAGAAGTAGTTGAGCAGACGCTAAATACGGAAGAGTACGCCATCAGCTGGGCGGGCACGGCGTATCAGGAGGTTAGCTCGCAAGGTACGGGTGCGACGGCGTTTATATTCGGTATGATTTTCGTATTTTTGATCCTAGCGGCGCAGTATGAGCGCTGGCTCATCCCGCTAGCCGTTATCACGGCCGTTCCGTTCGCGGTTTTCGGTTCGCTAGTCGCCGTTTGGGCTAGAGGGCTAACAAACGATATCTACTTCCAGATCGGACTACTGCTTCTCATCGGTCTATCGGCTAAAAACGCGATCCTTATCGTCGAATTTGCGATGCAAGAAAGGCAGGCAGGCAAGAGCGTGTTTGACGCGGCCGTTAATGCAGCCAAACTTCGCTTCCGTCCGATCGTCATGACCTCACTCGCGTTTACATTGGGCGTTTTCCCGATGGTTATCAGCACGGGCGCGGGCGCTGCGTCTCGCCACTCGCTAGGCACGGGCGTGGTCGGCGGCATGATAGCGGCCACTACGATAGCGATATTTTTCATACCGATGTTTTACTATCTGCTAGAAAAGCTAAACAACAAAGTCTGGGACAAAAAACCAAGCGGAGCACAGGAGATTAAAAATGTATAAAATTTTAACTTTAGCCGCGGCGCTATTTTTAGCGGGCTGCTCGTTTAGACCCGAGATCCCCGAGGTCGATACGAAATTTGAATCTACGTATAAATTTGAAACTAGCGACATCAGAGACGAGTGGTGGAAGGAGTTTGGCGACGAAAATCTAAACGCCCTCGTAGCTAGCGCGCTAGAGAAAAACACCGACCTTCGCACGGCTTATTTAAATTTACAAAAAGCGGCCGCAAGCCTAGGCATCTCGGAAGCAGATCTTTTTCCTAGCATAAATTTAAACGTCGGCTACACCAAAGCGAAAAGTAGCGGCGAGACCTACACCAAGCAGCCTCAGACGCGCTACCGAACCTCGCAGGTAAATTTGGGCCTCAGTTACGAGATAGATCTGTGGGGCAGAGTGCGAAACAGCGTCGAGTCTGCCAAAGCCAGCCTAAACGCGACCAAGCTCGACTACGCTACCGCGCGCCTTAGCATAAGCTCTAGCGTGGCTAAAAGCTACTTCACGCTCGTGGCTCTAAATATGCGCGAAGCCGTGTTAAAAGATACGCTAAAAACCTACGAGGAGACGCTAGCGCTTCGCAAAACGCAGCTTGATCTAGGCGGCATAAACGAGACGACCTATCTACAAAGCAAAGCCGCCGTCGAAAGCGCAAAAGTAAGCCTATTAGAAGTGCAAACCTCGCTATCTCAGGCTCTAACGTCAGTAGCGATACTAACGGGTAAATCAAACGACGAAATCCTAAACGGAGCCGTGCAGAGCGCTAAAATGCTACCAAAAGAGCCAGAGGTGAGTGCAGGCGTGAGCGCGGATATACTGCTACGAAGGAGCGACGTAGCTAAAGCCTACGCCTATCTAAACGCCACTAACGCGCTAATCGGCGTCGCAAAAGCCGACTATCTACCGTCCATCTCGCTAACGGGACTTTTTGGATTTTCTAGCGTGGATTTTGAAAATATCTTTATCAGTAACGCCAACACGTGGAGCATAGGCGGCACTTTGGTGCAGAAAATTTTCGACTACGGTAGAACCAAAAACAATGTCCGCATCGCCGAAACCAACGAGCAAATCGCGGCCGTAGCCTACGAAGCGGCGGTCAAAAAGGCTCTGGGCGAGGTTAGAGACGCGCTAAACAACCGTAAAAACGCCAAACTAACGCTAAATCAGGTCAAAGAACTCCTAAACTCGCAAGAAAAAATCTATAAGCTAGCCAAGGATCAGTTTGAAGAAGGCTACACGGGGCACCTGGAGCTACTAGACGCACAACGCAACCTACTCTCGGTTAGACTCCAAGACATCGCGGCAAATTTAAACCTCATCGACTCGGTCGTGGATGTTTACAAGGCATTTGGCGGCGGATTTAAAGCCGAATAATTTTACTTTTTGGCGGAGCTTTCCGCCTCTTTCTTTTAAATTTTACTCGATTGATTCTGTGGTATTTTTATTTCTTGGATTTAGATTTGACGCGATCTTGCGTGCAAATTTAAATATTTAGCTCGTTTATTGTCGTAACTTATTTTGCTTTTCGACTTTAAATTTTCAGATATTACTAAGAGATAAATTTGTATTTAAAGACGTAAATTTGTTTCAAATTTGAGCTATAGGCAAAGCTGTCAAATTCGCATCGCACTATCCAGTCTGTACGTTTTGCCAAATTTGCAAATTTACCGCTTCAAATTTAGCTCGGCCATACGGTTTTGGCAAGTGGCGCTATGAATCATATTGCCGCAAATTTACGTTTTAAACTTTTAAATTTGCAACCTAGAAATTAGCAAAATTTGGAAAGAAACGACAACGCCGCCCTAGATTTCGTTAAATTTTACTCTTTACCCGTCAAAATTTGCACGATAGTTTCGGGCAAAATTTCATGCTCTATCTCGTGGATTTTGGCCTCGTAATCTTCAAAGCTCATTCCCGCTCCCTTTTCAAACGCGCGCTGAGTGATGATCTTGCCGCCGTCTAGCTCCTCGCTGACCCAGTGCACGCTCACGCCGCCCACCTTCATATCGCTATCAAAGCTCTCTTTTATGGCATGCGCGCCTTTAAAAAGCGGCAGCAGCGATGGGTGCAAATTTATCGCGCGAATCTGCCTCGTAAAAACGGGCGTAAGGATGCGCATAAAGCCCGCAAGAACCGTTAAATCGACGTTGGCGCGCTTTATCTGCGCTACGACTTCGGCGTCGAATTCCTCACGCGAGGCAAAATTAACGTGCTCGGTAACGACGCTTTGCAGGCCGTATTTTGCGGCCTTTGCTATGCCGCCTGCGTTAGCTTTATTTGTTAGCGTTAGCGCGACTTCGATCCTAGCTTCGCCAAAAACTTTGCCGTGCAGCCTCTGCAAAATCGCCTCCAAATTTGAGCCGCCGCCGCTAAATAAAACCGCTATTTTTTTCGTAAGCATTTGAGTCCTTTAATGACGTACGCAGCCGTTAGCGCGTAGTCGTTGATTTTGATTTCACGAGCGGCTAGAGCGTGAGCCAGCGTCCCGCTGATCGCGGCGTTTAGCGGGTCGTAACCCTGCGCGAGCAGTCCCGCGACGATACCGCTTAGCGCGTCTCCGCTGCCGCCTTTTGCGAGCGCGGCGCTGCCGTGCGTCATGACGTAGACCTCGCCGCCTTGCGCGATTAGCGTATTTGCGCCCTTTAACACAAGCACGCATTTAAAATTTCGGCTAAAAATTTGAGCGAGTTTGAAGCGTTTTCTTTGCACTGCGCCGGCGTCGAATTTACCTAGATTCGCAAGCTCCAGCAGGCTCGCAAACTCCTTTGGATGCGGCGTTATCACGACGTTTTTATTATTTAAAAGCTCAAGCGTGCGCGGCTCGCAGCAAAGATCGGCGTCGATAACGAGCGCCTCTTTTGTTTTTAGCTCGCTAAAAAGTTCATTCTTTTGCGCCTCATTAAGCTCGCCAAGTCCCATCCCGACGGCTCCGACTCGCATTTTTGGCGTTATGCGCGCGCTTTGCATTAAAATGGGCTCAATGTTTAAATTTTCACCCACGACGCTAACGAGTCCCGCACCGATAGTTAGCGCGGCAAGGCCTGCGATACGTGCCGCTCCGCCCTTTTCGCCGCTAACGACAAACACGTGTCCAAAGTCGCCCTTGTTAGCGTTTTGCTTTACGCGAAACGGCAAATTTAAATCGCTCCTGCCAAGCTTATAAAAGCTCGTCTGCGTCTCGTAAAGCTCGCGCGAAAGACCCAAATTTGCGACTTTTACGCGCCCGACGAAATCCTTTGCGAGGTCGCTATAAAGCGCGAGTTTTAGCGCACCCATCGTCACGGTCGTATCGGCCTTAAAGACCGCGCCTTGCGGCACGCCGTTTTTATCGAGCCCGCTCGGGATGTCGCAGGCGAGCTTGTAGGCGGGTTTTGCGTTTAGTAGATTTATCAAATTTATCGTTCGTTCGTCTAGCTCGCGGCTAAGGCCCGTACCGAATATCCCATCGATGATGCAGTCAGATTCGCCGCTTTTCGTCAAATTTGAGATCAAATTTACGCCGCATTTTAGCGCCCTGGTTAGTTCTATTTTTGAAGTTTCGTTTTGTTTGTCGCTTGCCAAAAAAGCATAGCAATCAAATTTGCCGCCCAAAAGCCGAAGTGCGGCGAGCACGTCTGCGCCGTTATTTCCGCTACCGATGACACCTAAAATTTTGCGTCGTTTTTTTGAGGATTTTTTAAACCTAGTTCGCACGACGTTAGCTAACGCGTTAGCGGCGTTTTGCATCAAAACTTCGGTGTTAAGCCCAAACTCGCTCACGGCTCTAGCGTCAAGCTCCGCCGTATCCCAAAATAGCTTTTTCATGCGCCCTCCTGCTTCACTCGGTAGCTCAAAGCCTCCAAAATATGTGGCTTTTTGATGATGCGCGAACCCTCGATGTCAGCGATCGTGCGAGCGACTTTTAGGGTTTTATTAATAGCGCGGCGGCTGAGCGAAAACCTCTGCGTTGCAAAATCTAGCACGCCGCTCGCCTCGTCGTCGCAAATGCAAAATTTGGCTATCTCTTCGTCGCTAAGCTTGCCGTTTAGCTCGCTTTGAGAGCGCGAGATTTGCGTCTCAAACACGCGAAGCACGGTCTGCCACATCGCTTCGCTCGTGACGTCGCTTTTGTCGCTTGCGGCCACCTCGTCCATCTGTACGTGAAGGTCGATGCGGTCAAGCACGGGTGCCGAGATGCGCGATTTATAGCGCTTGATTTCAAGCTCCGAGCATTTGCACTCTAGATTTTTTGAGAGTAGATTGCCGCACGGACACGGGTTCATCGCGGCTACGAACATAAATTTGGTCTCATACGTGACCTTTGAATTTACGCGCGAGATGTTGATTTTATAGTCCTCCAGCGGCTCGCGCAGACTCTCTAAAATTTGCGGCGCAAAGTGCGGAAGCTCGTCAAAAAATAAAATCCCGCCGTTAGCCAGCCCGACCTCGCCGATCCTAGCCGAGCTCGATCCGCCGCCAAATATCGAGCTGCGCGTGCTCGTATGATGGGGCGAACGAAAGGCGCGAAGGGCGGAAAATTCGCTCTCCTGCTGATTTAGCGAGCTGTAAGCGCAGCTGAGCAAAATCTCATCCAAACTTTGCGGCGGCAAAATGTATCGCAGTCGCTTGGCGCTCATACTCTTGCCGCACCCGGGACTTCCCTCAAAGATAATGTTATGCATACCGCAAGCGGCCACCAGGCAGGCTCTTTTTGCCCTACTCTGGCCTTTGACATCGCTAAAATTTAGCTCGAAATTTTGATTTTTTACGAAGCTTTTTTCGCCGATTTTGATTAAATTTGAAAAAAGCGGATGAACGGTGCCGACTCTGCGCGAGACGGCAAATTCGGGCTCTAGGAAAAATTTGATCGCCTCGGCCAAATTTGAAACGGCGTAAATTTCTAAATTCGGTATCGCGCCCGCTTTTTGCGCTATCTCTTGCGGGATCAGCACGCGAGAGCCGGGCGCTTTCGCGCTCAAAAAAAGCAGGATAGAAAACAGGCTCGCCGTACTTTTGACTCCGCCGTCAAGCCCAAGCTCGCCGAACGCAAAAATAGGCTCAAAATCGCGCTCTTTTTGCAAAGCGATTAAAAGCGCGATGGGTAGGTCGAAGTGGCTACCGGATTTTGGCATATCGGACGGGGATAAATTTATGATGATTTTTTGCGCGGGGAAGGAGAAATTTAACGACAAAAGCGCTGATTTTACGCGCTCGGCACTCTCTTTGATCGAGGCGCCCGCAAGGCCAACGATATTAAGTGCGGGCAAACCGCGGTTAAAGCTGGACTCGACATCCACAAGCCGCAATTCGTCATTATAAGTGGCGCATTTTAGGGCTTTCATGCGTTTTTTTGCTTTTTATACTCTTTGTCGAATTTTTTGCGTTTGTTGTAGCCGATACGCTCGATAAAAAGGTGTCCGTCGAGATGATCCATCTCGTGCTGGATCGCAACCGACAAAAGCCCGTCGGCCTCGAGCTGTTGGCGCTGTCCAAAGCGGTCTTGATACTCTAGCGTTATAAACTCGGCTCTTTTTACGTCCTCGTAATATCCAGGTACGCTCAGGCAGCCTTCTTGATAGATTATCTCGCCCTCTTTGCGTAAAATTTTAGGATTTATGATTTCTAGCAGATCCTCTTTGCGCTGCTCTTTACCCTCTTCGTCGACTAAATTTATGATCAAAATTCGCTTAGCCTCGCCCGTTTGGATGGCGGCTAGTCCTATACCGTTTTTAGCGATCATGGTCTCATACATATCGTCTAAAAATTTATGCAAATTTTCATCAAAAGCTTTAACTTCAAGCGATTTGACGAAAAGTTTTTTGTTCGGATAGGTTAGGATTTCTAGTATCATTTTTCAGTCTTGTCCTCTAGTACCAAAAAGTGTTCGCCGTCTCTGCCGGTGTTTACAAGCGAATCAAGAGCCAAAGAAAGCATCTCCTCGATAGTTTTTGTCATGTTTAGATCAAAAGTGACCACTTCCATATCAAACTCGTATTTCTCTCCATTTAGCATGAAAGAGGTGTCGTAAAACATATCGGTTATACGTTTGCAGGCTTTTTGTGCGCCGCTTATGTCGGTATGTTTCATCAGCATAGCAAAACATCCGCCACCGTAATGCGACAAGATATCACTACGTCTCGATGTACGAAGCAACATGCGAGAGATATTTTTTAAAACAGCCAGCTTACCTTTTGACCCAATACCGTCCAGCGCACTATCCTTTGGTTTTAGTAACATTACGGAGGATTTATAGTCGTATTTTTTTATATTTTCAGACTCGATACCGAGCGTCTTGAGGAAAAATTTTCTATTATATACGTCAAATTTTTCATCATATATAGACTGTTCTTCAACCAGCTTAAAAACCT
Organism: uncultured Campylobacter sp.; assembly: GCA_963529735.1. Lineage (GTDB taxonomy): Bacteria > Campylobacterota > Campylobacteria > Campylobacterales > Campylobacteraceae > Campylobacter_A. The sequence continues at coordinate 721 of CAUSAR010000034.1, read as the reverse complement.
TACTAATCTCTTCGTAGCTCGTTTTGATAACTTCGATATGCTTGTCCATTAGCGAATTTAGCTTATTTAAGTCTTCATTAAAAGAGTTAAAGACGCTTTGTATCGTGATCAAATTTACATTTGGATCTAGGCTTTCCGAGCGTTTTTTGATGATAGTTTTTAAAACTCCCAAATTTTTATAGATGAGCGCAACGGCCTGAAGCATACTTTTTATCTGCATAAAGCTATTTTTGACCTCGCGCTCGATATTGATTTGTCTATCGTCCTCGAGTTTGCCGATCTCGTCTTCGATCTTTATGATTTCGCCGACCTTTTTCTTAAAATCATCAGACTGCTTTTCGAGCATCTTTTCAAAAAAAACGGTGTAGTTTTTCGGGATCGAGGGGATATTTTCCTCGGTAAGTTCTTTTATAATCGCCTCGGAAAAACCGTAAATGTTAAACTCGTCCTTTTTGGCTTTTGCGCCTACTTTTTGAGTAGGTGCGCTATTTGCCGCTACGTTTTCGCTTTTTTTGTTGTCTAACTTTATCAAATTCTACTCTTTACTTAAAGCTTTTCTCCAAAACTTTATCTATAAGCCCGTACTCTTTGGCTTCGGCAGAGCTCATGAAAAAGTCCCTGTCGGTATCTTTTTGGATTTTAGCTAGTTTTTGACCCGTGTTTTTGGCTAGGATCGCGTTTAAAATTTCTTTCATGCGCAAGATTTCCTTCGCCTGGATCT
>CAUSAR010000033.1:0-20100 GCA_963529735.1 uncultured Campylobacter sp. | reverse complement strand
TCGGCGTAAAATCGTTTAAATTTGTCAAATTTAAGCTCCTTGTCGCCGCACTCTAAAATCTCCCAAATTTGATCGAAAAATCTCATTTTATCACCTTAAATTTTACCCCGAAATATCCTAACGCAAAGCCGATGATATGCGCGTACCAGGCGACGTTTACGCCCATGGCTACGGGCGCGAAGCTCATTAGCAAGATCGCGATGATTAGCCCCTTTCGGCTACTAGCGTCTAAAAAGGCTAAAATGCCTAGCAGTAGGCTGATCGCGACGCTAGCTCCGACTAAACTTATAAATGTTCCGTTGGTTTTAAACATAACATAAATGTAAACAAAACTAAGCAGTGAGGTCAAAACGCCTCCGATGCAGTAAATAACGGCAAATTTTTCGCTACCGTAGTGCCGCTCAAGAAGTGAGCCAAACTGATACAAAACCGCCATATTCATCAGCAGATGGGCCAAATTTGCATGCATAAACATCGAAGTCGCAGGCTGCCAAACGTAAAGCCCGTCTATAAAAAACATATTTAGCCCAAGCGTCGCGTTAGTGCCGCAAATGCCGCAGTAAACGGCAAAAAATATTAGACAATTTAGCGCGATGAGCGATATCGTGGCTTTCAAAAACGGCTCCTTTTTAAAGGTTTTATCATATAAAATTTAGACATAAATTTAGCTAAAAACTAACCTTGCCAAAGCCGGCGAATCTGTTTGACGTTAGGCAGGTAGCGTCGCCGCCTTTGCACGCTACGATGTAGGAGTTTACCTCTTTGCCGCCTATTTTGTGGCTATTTTTTTGAAATAGATTTATAAATCCGCTTTTGTTTTTGCCTCTAGTATTATGTATAAATCTTATAGTTCCATCATCTTCTATGCGGTCTATGATGCCAAGATGCGTTATGATTTGCTTGTTTTTGCCTTTGGTTTGGCTTGTGGTGTTGTTAAAAAACACCAAATCTCCGAGCTTCGGGCTTGTTTGCGAGATCAAATTTCGCTTTTTGTAAAGATTATAAATAGCTTGCGATTTCGATCCTTGTTCGCCGTAAAATTTGAGTAAATTCGTCTCGGAAAAGTAAACGTTATTTATGTTTTTGTTTACGAGCGAGACGAAGCCCGAGCAGTCTCCGCCGTCTTTTTTGCCTAAAAAGCCTTGCATAAAATTTGAAAGAGCTATGCCGCCTAGATCGTTAAATACGTCTTGCTGCGAGTTTAAAAATCTCGCGTTTAAAATCTGTCCGCTCTGATCGGTCGGGTAAATTTTGGGCGTATTGTTCGCGCATCCGCTAAAAATCAGAGCCGCAATCGACGCAAGCGGTAAAAAAATCGTAAATTTCATTTTGTTATCCTATTTTTTATCTAGGGCGACGTTTTGCGGTAAATTTGAGCGCCGGAAACTGGCCGCCTAAAAGTAGGATTATATAAATAAATCGGTAAATATCGGCATAAATTTAAATTTATAAGCTAAATTTCACTATACTTTGGGTTTTATTCAAGGATTTAAGAATATGTATTATCTAGAAATCGAAGGAAACGCAAAACTTGGCGGCGAGGTCGCCGTAAGCGGTGCGAAAAACGCTGCCCTGCCCCTCATAGCCGCGGCTCTAATCATAAAAAACGACGTGACGCTAAAAAATATGCCAAACGTCTCGGATATAAAAACATTGGCAAAGTTGCTCGTAAATTTGGGCGCAAAATGCGAATTTACGGACGATCATACGCTAAAGATCAACTCAAATTACGTTATCTCTACGAAGGCCAACTACGACATAGTGCGTAAAATGCGCGCCTCTATCCTGGTTCTTGGGCCGCTGCTAGCTAGGTTTGGCCACTGCGAGGTGAGTCTGCCCGGCGGCTGCGCGATCGGACAAAGGCCGATAGATTTGCATCTAAGCGCGCTTGAAAAAATGGGCGCAAACATCGAGATAAAGCAAGGCTACGTCGTAGCTACGGCGCCTTACGGGCTAAAGGGCGCGCAGATCGTGTTTGACAAGATCACGGTAACTGGCAGCGAAAATATCGTCATGGCCGCCGCGCTCGCTCACGGCACGACTCATCTAATCAACGTCGCTAAAGAGCCCGAGGTGGTGCAGCTTTGCGAGGTTTTGGCCGCAGGCGGCGTAAAGATCGAGGGTATAGGCACGGACGAGCTCGTGATCGAGGGCACGGATAGGCGCCTGCTGGATGTTGGCGAGATAACGGTTATCCCCGATAGGATCGAGGCTGGGACGTATCTTTGCGCCGGAGCGATCACAAACTCGAAAGTAACTATAACAAACGCCAATGCCGCGCATCTTAGGGCCGTGCTTACTAAATTTAACCAAATGGGCTTTGAAACCGTCGTAGACGGCGACAAAATCACCATAATGCCGGCTAAAAACGTGAATCCCGTCGAGATCGTGACGACTGAGTTTCCGGGATTTCCGACCGATATGCAGGCGCAGTTTATGGCGCTCTCGCTCGTGGCAAACGGCGTTAGCACGATCGACGAGAGGCTTTTTGAGAACCGCTTTATGCACGTTAGCGAGCTCACGCGTATGGGTGCGGATATCCGTCTAAACGGCCACATCGCGACGATCCACGGCGGAGGCGAGATAAACGCCGCAGACGTGATGGCTACCGATCTGCGCGCAAGCTCTGCCCTAGTGCTAGCGGCTCTTGCAGCAAACGGAACTAGCCGCGTGCACAGAATTTATCACCTAGATAGAGGCTACGAGGGGCTAGAGCGCAAGCTAGCGGCTCTGGGCGCAAAAATACGCAGACTGGAGGAGTAAAATGACGCTAGAGCTTGCTCAAAATTTGATCCTAGAAAAAGCTAAATTTGACGGCTACGGCGAGTTTGCGAGCCTTGAGCGCGCGACGGGCAAAATTTTAGCGCAGGACGTCGTTGCCGTTAAAAATTTGCCCTCCTTCGACAATGCCGCAATGGACGGCTACGCGCTTAATTTTGACGATTTTAACGAGCCGTTAAGCGTCGCGGCAACCGTGCTGGCGGGCGATGAGGCTGAGATCGCGCTAAAAAAAGGCGAATGCGTAAAGATAATGACGGGCGCAAAAATGCCGACAAACGCCGACACCGTCGTGCCTTTTGAGGATGCGATTTTGCAGGACGGCAAGCTCTCATTGCAAAGCAAAGTCAAAAAATTTAACGCCCTAAGATATAAGGGCGAAGAGGTTAAGGCGGGCGAAATTTTGCTAAAAAAAGGCGAAATTTTAACGCCCGCAAGAGTAATGATGCTAGCTGCTCAGGGCATCTACTGCGTCTGCGTGGAGCGCGAGCTAAGAATCGGTATATTTTCAAGCGGCGACGAAGTGGTTGAGCCGTGGCAAAGCGCTAGCGAGGAGCAAATCTACAACGCAAACGGCGCAGGCATCGCATCTTTGCTCCAAAGCTTCGGCTTTGCCAGCTCGTACGCGGGCATTATCAAGGACGATCTAGAAAGCACGACGCATGCGCTTAGGGCGGCCGAATTTGACGTTATTATCACAAGCGGCGGAGCGAGTAAGGGCGAGGCTGATTTTATGAAAACGGCGCTTTTAAATTTAGGCTTTAGTGAGCTTTTCGACGGCGTAAATATCCGCCCCGGACGACCGAGCAAAGCTTTTGTAAAAGATAAAAAAATCGTCTTTATCCTGCCAGGAAATCCGATGGCTGCGTTTTTGATGTGCTTCTTGCTGGTCGTTCCTTTTTTAAAGGGCGCACGGCTTAAAAAATTTGACGCCGCCCTAAATCAAGACGTAAAAATAAAATCTGGACGTCAAAACATCGTGCTCGGTAGCTTTTTGGGGGGCAAATTTAGCGTGACGGATAATAATAAATTCGGTTCCGGCATGATAACTCCGCTCATCAAAAGTAACGCCGTTTTGGTAACAAGCGAAAACCTTGGCGAGCTAAAAGCTGGCGAAATCGTAAAAATTTTGAAATTTTCTTGACAAATGAAAACGTTTTTGCTAAAATTGCGACTTCTCAAACGGTGCGGGAATAGCTCAGGGGTAGAGCACAACCTTGCCAAGGTTGGGGTCGCGAGTTCGAATCTCGTTTCCCGCTCCATTTTTTTCTTACTATTTTTTCCCATTTTTTTATTTTCTTCAGATTTAGCGCTTTGGCCGATGTATTGCGTTTCAAATGGCAAAATAACGCTTGCGGACTTGGGCTTTACGGACAAAAGCGACGAGATTTTAAATTTGGGCGAAAACAAAGCTGCAAAAATAAATTCGCGAGACTTAGCTGAAATTTTAAAAAAACACGGGCTAGAGCTTGAGGACAAAAGCGGCGGAGAGACGATATTTGTGAAAAACTGCGACGCGTTAGCTTTCGTGCAGCGCGCCTTTTTACAAGAGGTTGCGGGCGAGTTTAAGGGGCTGCAATTCGTCAAATTTCCGCTTATCGAACCCCAAAACGAACTTCCTAAAAACTTCCACGAATACAAATTTGATAAAATTTACGTAAATAAAATCAATCCAAAAGGTAGCTTTAGGGCTAGTTTTGTCACGCCAAACGGCTCGCAGCCAAGCGTATTTTTTAGATACGAAATTAGCGCGAAAATGCCGGTTTTGCGGGCTACTAAGCCACTCGCGACGCGCCAGATGCTAGGTATAGACGACTTTGCAAAAGACTGGGTCGAGCTTGGAGAGTTTAGCCCCGACATGATGAGCGAAGCTCCAAACGCGAGGCTAGCGACAAAGCAAAACATAAAAAGCGGCGAAGTGCTACGGTTGCGGCAGTTTACGCCATTGCCGCTAATTAAAAAAGGCGAGCGCGTAAATGCGGTGCTTAACGATGGGGCGCTCAGTATCATAGTCGAAGTTACCGCGCTAGAAAACGGCAATCTAGGCGAGACCATCAAGGTCAAAAACAACGATAAAAAGGTATTTAGTGCTCAAATCGTCTCAAAAAAACAGGTGATGATAAGGTGAAAATTTTTCTAGGCATTAGCGGCGCAAGCGGCGTAAATCTGGGGCTAAAGCTTGCCTGCGAGATAGTAAAAAAAAGCGAGCTACATCTGTGCGTGAGCAAAAACGCGATGAACGTGCTAGAAAAAGAGCTAAATTTTACTGATATTTTTTATAAAAACGGTGTAGCGGCTAAATTTGAAAAAAATCACGACTACAAAAACCTTGCGGACGTAAATTTTCAAATTTCGGCGCAAAATTTAAATGCTTTCGACAAAAACGACTCGCAGGCGCGCCGAGACGTAGACAAAAAAAGCATAAATTTTAGTTCCGCACAAGGCGAGCTGGACTTTGAATGCGGAGACAAGCTGCAAAATGGAAACGGCAAATTTGCTGATAACGCACAAGATTTGGGCGGTAATGTTATAAAAATTGACACTTTGGATAACTGCGCTCTTGACGACGCAGACGGTCAAATTTGCAAATTTGATAGCAGCGAGAAAAACGAGCGACAAGACGCTCAAATTGTAGGCAAATTTGATAGCCGTAAATTTCAAGACAAAAGCGAATTTGATAAAAACCGCGCTCAAAAAGACGAAATTTATCAAATCTGGCAAGATTTGCAAAAATGCGCCGTTATCCACGACGACTCCGATCTCGCCGCAGCGCCGAGCTCGGGATCGTTTGGCATAGACGCTACTATCGTCGCGCCCTGCTCTATCAACACGCTAGCTAAAATCCACGCAGGCTTTGCCGACACGCTGATAACTCGTGCCGCCGCAGTCGCGCTAAAAGAGCGAAAAAGGCTGGTTTTGGGTGTTAGAGAGATGCCGTTTTCTACGCTAGCGCTCGAGCACGCTGCCAAGCTCTCTGCACTGGGAGCTGTTATAGCACCGCCGGTTTTGGGTTATTATTCCGATCAAAATAGCCTTTGGGATATGGAAAATTTCATCATCGGCAAGTGGCTTGATCTGCTTGGACTCGAGCATCAAATTTACAAAAGATGGAGCTAAAACGGCTGCGCTAGCCGCAAGATAAAGTCCTGTTTTAGGCATAAAATAGTAAAATCATCCTTTAAAATTTAAAGGCGAAAAATGAAAGCTTGTATCTATCCCGGCACCTTTGATCCCATCACAAACGGCCATCTAGACGTCATCAAGCGCGCGGCTAAAATTTTCGATAAAGTCATCGTCGCGGTCGCGGCTAGCGAGAGCAAGCAGCCATATTTTAGCTTGGCTAGACGCGTAGAAATGGTAAAAATCTCAACGACGGACCTAAAAAACGTCGAGGTCGTGGGCTTTGATAACCTGCTCGTTGATTTTGCTAAAAATTGCGGTGTAAACGTCGTAATCCGTGGACTTCGCGCGGTTAGCGACTTTGAGTACGAGCTACAAATCGGCTACGCAAACGCCACACTTTGGGAGGAACTTGAGACCGTCTATCTGATGCCGAGCCTCAAAAACGCCTTTATCTCAAGCTCGATCGTGCGCTCCGTTCTTAGTCACGACGGCGACGTTAGCAAGCTAGTTCCGGGCGAAATTTTAGAAACTTTGAAAGGCTAAATTTGTATATTTTATTTGAAGGTATCGACGGCGCGGGCAAAAGCACGCAGATAGCGCGGCTGGCGGCGATTTTCCCGCAAGCGATCGTGACTAAAGAGCCGGGCGGTACGAAGCTTGGCAAAAATTTACGCGAGATTTTACTAAAAGAAAACGATCTGGATAAAAGGGCCGAAATTTTGCTATTTTTGGCCGACAGAGCCGAGCACTTCGGCAAAATAATAAAGCCAAATTTAGATAAAATGATTTTAAGCGACAGGGGCTTTGTTTCCGGCATGGCCTACGCGCTGGCGGGTGGAAATTTTAGCTTTGAAGAGCTTTTAAGCTTAAATAAATTCGCCTTGCAAGGAAATTTCCCGCAAAAAATAGTATTTTTTAAAGCAGACGAAAGCACGCTAAGATCGCGCCTAAACTCTCGCGCGCAGATGGACGGCATAGAGGCTCGCGGCTTTGGTTATTTGCTAAAAGTTCAGGACGCGATGGAGGAAATTTTACAAAAACTAGGCGTCCGCTACGTCACAATAGGCGCCGCCTGGGACGAAGAAAAAATAACGAATTTGATAAAGGAGTTTATAAATGATTAGCGCATTAAGGGGAATGAAGGATGTTTTGCCGCCTCAGTCGGGACTTTACGAGAGGATAATCAAGATCTGCGAAGAGGTCGCGAAAAACTACGGATACGAGTTCGTGCTAGCTCCGCACTTGGAGCAAACGGCGCTTTTTCGCCGCAGCGTCGGGGAAAGCAGCGACATCGTAGGCAAGGAGATGTATCAGTTTGAGGACAAGGGCGGTAACGACGTTTGCCTGCGCCCTGAGGGTACGGCCGGAGTAGTGCGCGCCTTTATCGAGGCTAAATTTGACCGAGCGGGCGGCGTGAGACGGTACTTTTACCACGGTTCGATGTTTCGCTACGAGCGCCCGCAAAAAGGCCGTTTGCGCGAGTTTCATCAATTTGGCTGCGAGTGCTTCGGCGAGCCTAGCGTTTATGAGGATGCGAGCGTTATTTTGATGATAAACGAGATTTTCTCGCGCCTAGGTATCAAAACCAAGCTACTTATAAATTCGCTCGGAGACGCCGCTAGTATGGGCGCATACCGCGAAAAGCTGGTTAAATTTTTAGACGCGCACGAAGGTCAAATTTGCGAGGACTGCAAGCGCAGAAAGCTAACAAATCCTATCCGCGTGCTAGACTGCAAGGTCGAAAGTTGCCAAAAAATCTACGAAAACGCGCCGCTGATAATCGGCAGTCTAAATGACGAGTGCGCGGGCGAGTTTAAAAAGCTGCAAGAAATTTTAAGCGGCAACGGTGTGGAGTTTGAGATAGATCCAAAACTCGTGCGCGGGCTTGATTATTACTGCAAAACGGCGTTTGAGTTCGTTTCAAACGAGATCGGCGCACAAAGCGCGGTCGCGGGCGGCGGACGCTACGACAGGCTGGTCGAGTACCTAGGCGGCAAGGCTAGCTACGGCGTTGGTTTTGCGATGGGTATAGAGCGCATAATGGAAATTCTAGGCGGCCGCGAGAGCGAGAGCAAAAGAAGCGGCGTATATATCGGCGCGATGGACGTGGAGGGGGTGGATGCTATCTATAAAATAGCGATAAATTTAAGAAAAAACCTCCCAGTCATCGTGAGCTACGAGCCAAAAAAACTGCAAAAGCACCTAAATGCGGCGGATAACGCAAATGCTAGGATCTGCCTTTGCGTCGGCGAAGATGAGCTAAAATCGGGTAAAATTTGGCTAAAAGATCTAAGCGAGAAAGCCGAAAAAACGATTGATTTGGCGGATCTGGAGGCTGAACTTAAAAGGATTTTAAATGTATGATTACGGTTTAAATTTATGGGGAAACAATAACTTCATCGTCGAAAACGGTAAAATTTGCGTCAATACCGGCTCAAAACCTGCCATCATCGACATCGTAAAAAGCATCAGGAGCGAAGGCTACCGAGGCCCGCTGCTGCTGCGTTTCCCTCACCTCATACACAAGCAGATTTCGCAAATTTACAAAAGCTTTGAGAGCGCGAAAAACGAATTTGGTTACAAAGGTAGCTTTAACGCCGTCTATCCGCTAAAAGTAAACCAATATCCCGGCTTTGTAAAAAATCTAGTCCGTCACGGCCAAAAATACGGATACGGCCTGGAAGCAGGCTCAAAGGCCGAGCTACTACTAGTGATGGCGTATAATAACGAAGGCGCGCCGATCACCGTAAACGGCTTTAAAGATAAAGAGATGATAAACATCGGTTTTATCGCGGCCGAGATGGGGCACAACATCACGCTAACGATCGAGGGGCTAAACGAGCTTGAGGCTATCATCGCAATCGCAAAAGAGCGTTTCGCGCCAAAGCCAAACATCGGTCTGCGCATCAGGCTGCATAGCAGCGGATCTGGTATCTGGGCTAAAAGCGGCGGCATAAACTCCAAATTTGGCCTAACAGCAACCGAGCTAATCGAAGCGGTAAATTTGCTAAAAGAGGCAAATTTGCTCGATCGATTTAATATGATCCACTTTCATATCGGTTCGCAAATCACCGAAATCCACCCGCTAAAAAAGGCTCTAATCGAAGCAGGAAACATCTACGCCGAGCTGCGAAAAATGGGCGCGAAAAACCTAAAAGCCATAAATTTGGGCGGCGGTCTAGCCATAGAGTACTCGCAGTTTAAGGAAAACTCGAGCCGAAACTATACGCTTAGCGAGTACGCCAACGACGTGGTCTATCTGCTAAAGACGATGGCTACGCAGCGAAACGAGGTGGAGCCGGATATCTTTATCGAGAGCGGCCGCTTCGTATCGGCTTCGCACGCGGTGCTGGTCGCGCCTGTTTTGGAGCTCTTTAGTCAGGACTACACCGAGGAAAAGCTCGTACTAAAAAAGAAAAATCCTCAGCTAATCACCGAGCTAAACGACCTGCTAAGCACGATAAAACCGTCAAATGCGATAGAGTATCTGCACGATAGTATCGATCATATGGAGAGCATTTTGACGCTGTTTGACCTAGGCTACGTCGATCTGCAAGACCGCTCGAATGCTGAAATTTTAACCCACCTGATCATCAAAAAAGCGGCTAAAATCCTAGGTACCAAGCAGCACAACGCCGAGCTTTTAAAGCTACAAGAAGAAGCTCAGGAGCGCTATCTCGTAAACTTCTCGTTATTTCAGTCGTTGCCTGATTTTTGGGGCTTAAAGCAAAATTTTCCTATCATGCCGCTTGACCGCCTAGACGTGCGCCCTACCCGCTCGGCGTCGCTGTGGGATATCACGTGCGATAGTGACGGCGAGATAGGCTTTGACGACGAGGAAAATCCTCTATTTTTACACGACGTGGACGTGGAAAAGGAAGAGTACTTTTTGGGATTTTTCCTAGTCGGAGCGTATCAAGAGGTGCTGGGTATGAAACACAATCTCTTTACCCACCCGACCGAAGCTACTATCGAGATAGACGCAGAGGGATTTAAGGTTTCGCACCTGCTAGAAAGCCAGTCTATCCTTGATATCATGGAGGATTTGGACTACGACATCTACGAGATACAGGACATCCTAAACGAGCGCATAGAAAAGTCAAAGCTCGTAACCGACTCGCAGCGCAAGCAAATTTTAGGCGAAATGTATCTGTTTTTAAACGATAACGGCTATCTAAAAACTATATCTTAAATTTACAAAAAAGGAGTAAAAATGCTATCAAAAAGAGTTCAGGTGCTAGGCGAGAGTCTAACTATCGAGATCAGCACCAAGGCAAAAGAGATGAAAGCCCGCGGCGAGGACGTGATCAGTTTTGGCGCGGGCGAACCGGACTTTGACACGCCCGAGATCATCAAAAACGAAGTAAAAGCCGCTCTGGATAAGGGCTGCGGCAAATACACAGCCGTCGCCGGCACGCCCGAAGTAAGAGAAGCGGTCGCCGCAAAGCTAAAGCGTGACAACGGCCTAAACTATGCGCCAAATCAAATCATCACCAACGTAGGCGCCAAGCACTCTCTTTTTAACGTATTTCAAGCGCTAATCGATCATGGCGACGAGGTCATCGTACCGAGCCCCTACTGGGTGAGCTACCCGGAGATGGTCAAATTTAGCGGCGGCAAGCCAGTTTTTATCGAAACTAGCGAAAAGACCGGCTTTAAAATCACTCCCGAGCAGCTAAAGGCGGCGATCACTCCTAGAACTAAAATTTTAGTGTTAAACAGCCCTTGCAATCCGACGGGCGCGATATATAGCCGCAAAGAGCTAGAGGCGCTGGGCGAAGTGCTAAAAGGCACGAAAATCATCGTAGCTAGCGACGAAATGTACGAAAAGCTAAACTACGAGGGCGAATTCGTCGCGACCGCGGCGGTGAGCGAGGATATGTTTAACCGCACGATCACGATAAACGGCCTAAGTAAATGCGGCGCGATGCCGGGTTGGAGATTTGGCTACATGGCTAGCCCGTTTAAGGAGCTAAATGCTGCCGTAAACAAGCTACAAAGCCAAAGCACGAGCAACATAAACTCCCTAACGCAAGCCGGCGCCATCCCTGCGCTGCTGGGCAAGGCGGACGAAGATATCGCGTATATGAAGGGCGAGTTTAAAAAGCGTCGCGACCTAGGCGTAGAGATGATAAACGCTATACCGGGACTTAGTGTGCTTAAACCAGACGGCGCGTTTTATCTTTTTATAAACTGCTCCGAGGTCGAGCCTGATAGCATGAAATTTTGCAAAGAGCTGCTAGAAAAGGCCAAGGTTGCCGTGGTGCCTGGCGTGGGATTTGGTATGGACGGATACTTTAGGCTGTCTTTTGCGACAGATCTAGATAGTATCAAAAAAGGTATCGAGCGTATCGGCGAATTCGTAAAAAGCTATAAAAGATAATTAAAATTTGACTCAAATTTGACGCGGCGAGTAAATTTGTGGCGTCAAATTTGGGTTTTTGTAAATTTAACTTCTTTGGTTTTTTTGATAACTCAAGCGTCAAATTTAAATCGCAGCTTTAATCCAAATACTCAAATTTCTGCTCAACGTTCATCATCACTTCGCAGTCACAGTATCCGCCCTGCTCTTCAAGCCACGCGAGCACGCTCAAAACGTCTTTTAGGCCCAAATTTACAAGGATTTGCTCGGTGAGTTTTAGGTCGTGATCGCAGCCGCGCGCGTGAAGCTCGGCATCCAAAAGTTCAAAAAGCTGTATAAATTTATCCTCGGACATGGGCAAATTCTGCCTAAATTCGGCTAGCTCTTTTTCTTTTATAGCTTTTAAAATTTCTTTTCTTTTGCTTTTTTCTGTGGATTTTGCGTTCAAATTTACGCCTTTGATAGTCAAATTTGACGGCGATTATGAAAAGCTGTCAAATTTTTAGTTCTTTTTAAAAAACCTAGCGATCTTAGCTTGCAGTTTGAAAAAATCGGCCAGCTCCATTATCGGATATGCGCCCGCGTATTTTTTGCCGCCGGCGATATCTTTTGACACGCCGCCGCGCGCTGCTATCTGGGCAAAGTCGCCGACGCTGACATGGCCTGCAGAGCCGCTTTGTCCGCCCATCACGACGTTGCGTCCTAGTTTGGTTGAGCCTGCTATCCCCACCTGCGAAACCAGTATCGAGCCGTAGCCTACCTCGCAGTTGTGGCCGATTTGCACGAGGTTGTCGATCTTGGCGTATGCTTTTACGACCGTGCTTTCAAACACGCCGCGGTCTATCGTCGTGCATGCGCCAATCTCGACAAAGTCCTCTAAAACGACGTTGCCGTTGTGGTAAATTTTCACGTGTTCGCCCGTTTTCGTGTGCGCGTAGCCAAAGCCGTCGCTACCGATGACGGCGTTTGCGTTGATGCGGCAGCCGTTGCCGATAACGGTGTCGTTATAGATGACGACGTTTGGGTGGATGACGCAGTTTGCGCCGATTTTTACGTTATCGCCGACGTAGGCGCCAGCCATCACGAGCGTGTTGTCGCCGATCGCGGCGCCTGAGCCCACGTAGACGTTTGGCATTATCTTTGCGCTTGGCGAAATTTGCGCCGGCTGCGGCTTGGAGGCTAGAAGCTCTCTGGCAAAATATTCGCTTAATATAGCAAATGCAAGGTGCGGGTTTTCTACCACTACCGCCCTACTTTGCGCGCCGACGAGCTCTTTTAAATTTGACGCGACTAAAATCGCGCCCGCCTTTGAGTTCTTGATAAATTTAGCGTTTTTCTCGCTGTCGCAGTAGCCTAGCTCGCTAGCACCTGCGTTTGAGAGCGAATTTAGAGCCGTGATCTCTAGCTCCTCGCCGCTGAACTCAAGCCTCAAAATTTTATAAATTTCGCTTAGTTTCATCACAGATCCATTAGCACAGAGCCGCCGCGAACGACGTCTGCGGGGTTAAATTTTTTGATAGCTTTGAGGAAATTTTCTATCCTGCTCGCATCGTCGCTGACCATGACGACGATGTAGTTTTCGTTAGTGTTGGCTACGATGCCGTTGTAGGCCTTTAGTATCGCGTCCAGTCCGCCGAAATTTTCGCTTAGCGGGATTTTTACCAGCGCCATTTCTTTTTCGACGAATTCGCCGCTTTCGATGACTTTGTAGGTCGGTATTAGCTTGTGTAGCTGCTTTACGATCTGCTCTAGCACGCGCTCGTCGCCGCTAGTGACGATACTGATACGAGAAAGCTCGGTGCCTGGGATCGGTGCGACCGTGAGCGTGTCGATATTGTATCCGCGCCCCGCAAAAAGCCCGGAAATGCGCGATAAAACGCCGTGCTCGTTTAGCACGATGACTGAAATCACTCTTCTTATGCTCATTTTTATTCCTTGCTTTTTAAGATCATATTATATATCGCTGCGCCCGCAGGAACCATCGGCAGTACGTCCTCAAATCTATCCACGCGCACGTCTAGCACCGCCGTTTTGCCGCAGGCTATCGCCTCTTTTAGCGCGGAGCGAAACTCGTCCTTGGTGCGGCACACGAAACCCGTTCCGCCAAAGCCCTCTGCGATCTTTGCAAAATCAGGCTGCAAGCTAAGGTCGGTCGAGGAGTAGCGCTCGCCGTAGAAAAAGGTCTGCCACTGGCGCACCATGCCTAGGAAATTGTTATTTAAGATGATGTTGATGACGGGCTTATCTATCTCGGTGGCGGTCATCAGCTCTTGGATATTCATGAGGATCGAGCCGTCGCCGGTGAAATTGACGACGATATCTTCAGGCTTTGCTATCTTTGCTCCGACTGCTGCAGGTAGACCGTAACCCATAGTCCCCTGGCCTCCGCTAGTTATCAGCTGGCGCGGCCTATCAAACGGATAAAACTGCGCGACCCACATCTGGTGCTGGCCGACGTCGGTGGCGATCACGGCGTCTTTGCCAGATTCTTTTAAAATTTTAGCCGTTTCGCGCACGACCCACTGCGGTTTTATGATCTCGTCGCTGTCTTTGTAATCCAGCGGATTTAGCGCGTCGTACCTAGCCAAGATCTCACGCCACGCGGTCAAATTTTGCTCGTTTACGCTTACTTTTTCCACCATCTCTTCTAGGACGCAGTTTAGATCGCCTACGATCGGGAAGTGCGCGTTTACGATCTTTGAGATCGAGCTAGGGTCGATATCGACGTGGATGATTTTGGCGTGTTTGGCAAATTCGCTTAGCTTGCCCGTTACGCGGTCGTCAAACCGCACGCCCAGCGCGATGATTAGATCGGTCTCGCTCATCGCCATATTCGCTGCGTAGCTGCCGTGCATGCCGACCATCGAGAGCAGATTTTTATCCTCGTGCGCTAGGACGCCAAGGCCCATCAGCGTTTCGACTGCTGGGATGCCCGTCTTTGCGCTAAATTTACGCACGAGCGCGCTAGCATTCGCCGCTACGACGCCGCCTCCTAGATAAAGTAGCGGGCGTTTGGCCTCGGCGATGACCTCGAGCGCCTTTTTGATCTGCTTTGCGTTGCCTTTGTAGGTCGGTTTGTACGTCGGCATCTTTATCTCGGTCGGGTAATCAAAATCCCCCACGGCCGCGGTTATATCCTTTGGGATATCGACGTGAACGGGGCCGGGACGTCCAGAGCGAGCGATATAAAAGGCCTCTTTTAGGATGCGGGGTAGCTCCTCGATACTGCGAACGAGGTAGTTGTGCTTCACGCACGGGCGAGAGATGCCCACGGCGTCGATCTCCTGAAAGGCGTCCGTGCCGATAAGCGAGGTCGGAACCTGGCCGCTGATTAATATAAGCGGAATGCTATCCGAGTATGCGGTGGCTAGACCCGTGACCGCGTTTGTAAAACCGGGGCCGCTCGTCACAAACGCCACTCCGACCTTGCCGCTAGCGCGCGCGTAGCCGTCTGCTGCGTGCACGGCGGCTTGCTCGTGACGCGTCAAAACGTGCCTAAAATAACTCTGCTTATACGTCTCGTCGTAGATGTTTAGCGCCGCGCCGCCGGGGTAACCAAAAACCGTATCTACGCCCTCTTCGCGCAAGGCCTCCATAACCATGCGCGAACCAGAAATACCTTTTATCATCTGTATCGCCTTTTGATAAATTTGACCCCGATTATACAGCTTTAAGGTTTAAAAAGGCGTAAAACCGGGCTTAGAATTTAGGCAGTGCTTTGAAAGGGCTTAAATTTGAGTAAATTTGTGAGCGAAATTTAGAAAGAGTCAAATTTGGATAGTTTTTAAATTTTGCTCGCCGAGACCGAGTCTTTACGATGCTAAATTTGGTTTAATCAAATTTAGTTAGGGTTTTTGCGCAAATCAATCTTTCTTGCTAAGGCGAAAAGGGCTTAATTACGCTTTACTATCAGCTACAGTCCCTAGCAGAGCAAAAAGCTCGCTTTTGTATCTAATTTTCTTTTTTTTCTTTGGAGGCGGAAGGGGTTTCTACTTACGAAGCGTCGCTCCTTCCGCCCCCAAACCCCCACCTACCCCACTGCACGTGAGATGTAGCGACATGGCTTTGCTGACGCAAAGCGTCGCGAGTTTAAATTTGCATTTTCAGAGCGTGGGTCTCGGTGGGTAAAATTTACAAATTTGACTTCAAATTTGAATAGAAAAAGATAAGGCGCAGGATTTTGAGATGATTTTTGGGGTTTTGAAGTTAAAATTTGACGAAGATAAGGCATATAGCCTATCGAGTCAAATTTTAACGAAATCCGCAAAAAGCACTCAAAAGACAAGCCAGCTAGCTAAGCATAAAAAAGCTTAAAAAGGCCAGATCGCCTCCATAAGCTTCGTCCCCCACGGCTTCCTCGTTGCCCTATCCACGTCGCCTTCGGTTTTATACAAAATCTTTGCGTCTGCGATGTAGCGCGAGTCGATCTCGTTGGCGTTTGAGATGTCGTACGGACGGATCACGCCGCTAAGCTGCATGATCTGCTTTTCGCCGTTTATGAGCAGTTCGCGCGAGCCCTCGATAAAGTAGTTGCCGTTTTCTAGCACCTTGATGATGCGCGCTGAGATCGTAGTCGTAAATGCCTCTGCGCGCACGCTAGATCCCGCACCCGTAAATTCGTTTTTATTACCCGCGCTAAAGCCGATATCGCCGGCCTTGTTTAGCTGAGTGGCTAGCGTAGATAGCGGCGCGGAGCCTGCGGTAAATATCCCTCCGCCAAGGCTTATCGTGCTGTTTTTGCTCGTGTCGTGCTTGCCGCTGGAGCTTTGGTTGGCGCGCTCGCTGATGACGACGGTTACGATGTCGTTTACGTTCATCGCCTTGCGGTCGGCAAAAAGCGGGTTGTCGCCGCGACCAAAAAGGCTGCCCGCGTTTGGTTGGTTATTGACCTGCTTGGCGGGAAGCTGCTCGACGTAAACGGGCGGTTTCATATCTATGCGAGGGTCGGCGCTGGGCAAACACCCGCTCAAAAACGCTGCTGCAAGGGCGCAAAAGTAAATATTTTTTCTCACGTTTTACCTTAAAGTGAAAATTTTACGATAAAATAAGCAAATCAAGTTCCAAAAGGAAAATTATGGCCGATTCTATCCTTGCGCTTGGCGCGAATTTTCAAGAAATTTACGAAATTATATCAACAAAATTTAAAAATGTAGCCGTTTTTGACCCTGTCAATGATTTTTACGGACTAGAAAATACCCGGAAGGCTTTTGAAAACGGCAGCGAGCGGGAGTTTTTTAAAAGCGCGGTAGATGAATTTGACCGCCTAGCGGGGGGCGCTGATTTTGTGCTCGTTAAGCCTGCAAAAAGCATCGCAAATATCGGCGAAATAGAGCTAAATTTGCAGATCGCTAGAAATTTAAACGTTCCGGTTTTTTGCCGCGAAAATTTGAGCTTTTTTACGCGAAACTCAAAGCTGATCGTAAGCGGAAATTTGGATGAAATTTTAAACGCAAAGCAAGATATCATCACGCCTTTGCGCTTTGAAAACTCGCTATTTAAACTCGCCACAAAAGATAAAAAAACCGTCGTTTTGCCAGAAAGCGAAGACGAGCGGATATTAAGAGCTAGCGAAATTTTACTAAAAAGCGGCGCGGTAAATTTGATCCTTTTGGGCGACGAAAACAAGGTTAAATTTGACGCGGAGAAGCTAGGGGTAAATTTAAACGGCGCGCGATTTATAAATTTAGAAAAAAACGAGTACGCGCAGCGCCTAACCGCCGCGCTTTTTGAAGCTCGCAAAAGCAAGGGCGTAAGCCTAGAGCAAGCCCGCGAGCTCGTGCGAGATAGGACGTATTTTGCTACGATGATGGTGCAAGAAGGACTAGCCGATGCCATGGTGAGCGGCGCAAACACGACCACGGCACACACCATCCGCCCCGCTCTTCAGATCATCAAAACCCGCCCTGATAGCCCGCTAGTTTCAAGCTCGTTTATAATGTGCTTTGCGGAGGAGATCCTGATCTACGCCGACTGCGCGATAAATCCAAACCCGGATACTCGGCAACTAGCGCAAATCGCCCTAGCCTCGGCGGATACGGCACGCGCGTTCGGACTGGAGCCGCGAGTAGCGATGCTAAGCTACTCTAGCGGAGATAGCGGCAGCGGAGCGGATATAGACCTGGTTAGGAGTGCGGGCGAGATAGCGCGAGGACTAGACCCAGCCCTAAAAATCGAAGCTCCCGTGCAGTACGATGCGGCCATAGATCCTGCCGTAGCGCGCAAAAAGCTGCCAAATAGCGACGTAGCCGGCCGCGCGAACGTTTTTGTATTTCCAAATTTAAACGCGGGCAACATCGGCTATAAAATCGCGCAACGAAGCGCAAACTGCCTAGCCGTCGGACCGATCTTGCAAGGTCTAAAAAAGCCCGTAAACGACCTAAGCCGCGGATGCGGCGTGGGAGACGTCGTAAATACGGTCCTAATCAGCACGATACAAGCCGCAAACGAAGGAGGAAAATAGTGAAAATTTTGGTTTTAAACTCAGGCAGCTCGTCGGTTAAATTTCAGCTTTTTGATATGGCAGGTAACCGCGTCATCGCTAGCGGCCTAGTCGAAAAGATCGGCGAAGCAAGCTCCTACGCCAAGCTAAAAGACGTTAGCGCGGATAAAATTTACGAGGAGCACGCGCCGCTAAAAGACCACCACGAGGGGCTTGAGGCGATGAGGCGGCTGTTTGCTAGCTCAGATATCCTGCATGATTTTAGCGAGCTAGACGGCATCGGACACCGCATCGTGCATGGCGGCGAGAGCTTTAGCGACTCGGCTCTAGTTACCCCAGACGTTATCGCCAAAATCGAGCAAAACTCCGTTCTAGCACCCCTTCACAACCCGGGCCACCTAGCCGGCATCAAAAATGCAATGCATGAGAGTGGTAAAAAGGTGCCTCATGTCGTCGTTTTTGATACCGTGTTTCATCAAACTATCCCCGAGTACGCCTACCGCTACGCCCTACCCTTTGATCTTTGCAAGAGGCTACACATCCGCAGATACGGCTTTCACGGCACTTCGCACCACTACGTGACCAAAAAGGCCGCCGAGTATCTAGGCGTGCCGTACGAGAAATTTAACGCTATCTCGCTGCATCTAGGCAACGGAGCCTCCGCCTGCGCCGTGCAAGGGGGCAAAAGCGTCGATACCTCGATGGGCCTAAGCCCGCTAGAAGGCCTGATAATGGGCACTAGAAGCGGCGATATGGATCCTGCGGTGCTTACTTATCTTTTAAATTTAGGCGAGCTCACGGCTGAGGGCATAGACGCGTTTTTAAACAAAAAAAGCGGACTACTGGGCATCTGCGGCTCAAACGACATGCGCGAAGTGGTCGTCAAGATGCAAGGCGGCGACGAGCGCGCGCATCTAGCCTTTGAGATGTTTTGCTACCGTATAAAAAAATATATCGGCGCGTATTACGCGGTTTTGGGCCGAGTGGACGCGGTCGTTTTTACCGGCGGTATCGGCGAAAATGCCCCGTATAGCCGCGAGAAAATCTGCAACGATCTCACGCATATGGGTATAAAGATCGATCACGAGCTAAATTTTGCCGCAAGCGGCGGTATACGCGATCTAAGCGCCCCTGACGCAGCGGTAAAAACTCTCGTCGTGCCTACTAACGAGGAGCTAGAAATCGCGCTGGAAACAAAAAGGGTGATAGAAAATCTCTAAATTTGAGCTTTTGTCTGTGTGGCCTGCGCGTGGTAGTAAGCTTTTGGCGGGCCTCTTTGATTTGGCGAGCTCTGCGATCTGCAAATTTGACGAGTCGCGCCAAGGCTCGGTCAAATTTGACTCCAAAAACCTCAAATTTAAAAAATCCTCGCTCAAATTTACTCGCCCGATTTACTTTATTTTAAGCCGCGCTCGGTCAAAATTTACGTAAATTTTAATCAAAAGCGAGCAAATGACCCTTTCGCAAGCATTTATATTAACTAAAAACAAACAAAAAAAGTGCCGAGCTAGAGTCGCGGTATCTCCAACAAGCGTTATTTTGGGCGTCGGCGTCATAGCGCTGTTTCTTATCTTCGGAAATAGATTCGATAGCGATCAGCTCTCGTCATTTGGCTTTATGATGGTGTTTTTGCTTGTTTTTTCTCGTTATCTTTTTAAAATACTTAATCACATCGAAAAAGTAGAAAAAGCAAAAGAGGAGTACAACGAATTTTACAAAGAAGTTTTCGTTCGTGCGCTCATCGGCGAGATCGACGAGAACTTTACATATAGCGCTTACGGCGGTATCTCGCAGAGCGAATTTAATGCGGCCGGGATTTATAGACCGAGCACGTTTTACAGCGAGGATAGCGTACGCGGCGTCTATAAAGGCATCAAATTTAACTTGTGCGAGATTATTAGTCACGAGCGCGAATATCCGCGTGTAAATAACAAATACGTCGCCGCCTTCATCCTGCTAAAATACGCGTTTGATAAGTATTCAGACTTTAAAGGTAGCGTGCTGGTTTGCGAATTTAATAAGAAATTTTGCGGAAAAACGGTCGCCGTGAGCAAGGATTTTAATACTAAATTTTTAGGCGACAAAGAGCTGCTCGACGACGTCAAATTTAATGAAAATTTTAGAGTTTTTACGACCGACAAGGTGGAGGCGAGATATCTGCTCACGCCCTCGTTTATGGGCAAGCTAAATATACTAAAAGCCTATAAAAACACGCTAAAATCGCCCAGCGTGGCCTTTATGGATAATAAATTTTACCTATTTTGCTTTAGTAGGAGAAATTTTTTCGAGGGGCGGCTTTTTGATAAACTAGACATCGCCGAGGCTCGCCGCGAGCAAAGATACGTCAGGCAGATGCTTAGCGTCATCGACGAGCTAAATTTGAGCTTAGATATTTATC
>CAUSAR010000032.1:0-20108 GCA_963529735.1 uncultured Campylobacter sp. | reverse complement strand
ACGGCGATTTTAAAGCCGCAAACACGATGGCGCTGCTGGGAAGCGGCTTTGATCCAGGCGTGACGAACGTATTTTGCGCCTACGCACAGCAAAATTTATTTGACGAGATCCATGAGATCGACATCCTAGACTGCAACGCAGGCGATCACGGCTATCCGTTTGCGACAAATTTCAACCCAGAAATCAACCTGCGTGAAGTGAGTGCAAAAGGCCGCTACTGGGAGCGTGGCGAGTGGAAAGAGACCGAGCCGATGCAGATAATGTTCAAATGGGACTACCCCAAAGTAGGCGTCAAGGACAGCTACCTGCTCTACCACGAGGAGCTTGAAAGCTTAGTAAAAAACATCAAAGGGCTGAAGCGAATCCGCTTTTTCATGACATTCGGACAGAGCTACCTAACCCACATGAAATGCCTAGAAAACGTCGGCATGCTTCGCATCGACGAGGTCGAGCATAACGGCGTAAAGATCGTGCCTATTCAATTTTTAAAGACATTGTTACCTGATCCTGCGTCGCTAGGCCCTCGCACAAAAGGCAAAACAAATATCGGCTGCGTAATCCGCGGTCTAAAAGATGGCAAAGAGCGCCAGGTCTATATCTACAACGTCTGCGATCATGAGGCTTGCTACGCCGAGACGGGCGCGCAGGCGGTGAGCTACACGACTGGCGTACCTGCGATGATCGGCTCGATGATGGTCGCAAAAGGTATCTGGAGCGGCAAAGGCGTCTTTAATATGGAAAATTTCGACGCCAAGCCTTTCATGGACGAGCTAAATAAGCAGGGTCTGCCGTGGGAGATCATCGAGATGAAGCCTGGCGAGAGGTATGAAATTTAGCTTTTAGGCTTGTCTTTTTCCGCTATACTTTGTTAAATTTTACCTTGCTTCACTGCGACGGGACATACAGCCCGTCTCATTCGCAAGGTAAAATTTGCCGCGTCTAGCGAAAAAATACCACACCTTATCTTTAATTGCATTCAAATTTAATGTCTAGATTATGCTTAAAAATATTCTGCTTGCAGCTACAAGCGAAGCGAAGTAGAAATTTCGCTTCGTCTAAGCGGAAAATACCGCGCTTTACCCTATCGTATTTAAATTTCTAGTAAATTTATGCTTTAAATTTTATCTCGAATTTACTCCAAGATTCCGCACCCAAAAGCGTTTAAATTTAGCTATAATCGCGCAAAATTTATCAATGCGAATTTGAGTAAATTTAAAGCTTCCAATCTCTAGTCGCACAAACTTGGCACCTACTCAAATAACAACAAAAGGAAAAATTTAAACTCCAAAAACTTCGTTATCTTTTTAGTCGTACTAAGCGCGCTTGCTGCGTATTTTAATAAATAAATTTAGCCTTGCAAATTTGACTCAAATTTTAATCAAATTCGCAAATTTTGGGCCGCCAAAGCCAAAAATCAAATTTGACGCCGCCGGCTAGGTCAAATTTCGCTTTTTTATCTGCCGTAAATTTATCCTCAAATTTAAGCCCGTATGTTAAAATCCAAGCTAAATTTAGGAGAAAATATGAAGCAAACCACGATGCAAGAAGCCCTAGATACGGTAAGCGCGCGATGCTGCAAGGCTTATCGCTACAAAAATGTCGCGCTAAGCGATGAGATGGTGCGCCGCATCTGCGAGGTAAAAGGCCTCGTAAATATGGGCTTTGCGGCTACGGCTATCACGGACGCGTCGCTTGAGTATTTAGCCCGTTTGCCTAAGCTTTCGTATTTATCTTTAGAAAATAGCGAAAAAAAGCGGCGAGGGCTTTAGATACTTTGCGCGGCACGCTAAGCTGAAGCACATCGATATCCAAAACGTCGGCATTACCGACGAGGGATTAAAAGCGATCGCGCAAATCCCTAGCCTAAAATCTTTACGCATCGTAGATACGCGCGTTAGTTTTGCCGGGTTGTTAGCCGTAGCGGACGCAAAAATCCTATTTCATATCGGCGGCGAACGCTTCAGCAAGGAGCAGATCGCTAAATTTGAGTAAGCGCAAAGGGATTTCCAAAGTAGCAAAAACAGGCCGGATCCGCAGGATGCCGCTACGGCGCAAAGCGCGCTTTTGGAGTTTTTGCGGCTATGAGCGAATGGGAGAAATTTGCCGCCCGCAAGGCTTGCGATGAAAATAAGGACGAGGTGAGGCGCATGCTTGATGAGCTCTTTGCTAGATACTGCACGCCCGCCAAGCGTAGCGGTTATCGCCGCGAGTTCGTATGGTTTTCGCAAGCAAACGGCGGCACCTACGGCGGATACGAGCTAACGGACGTTGAGAGCGAAACGAAAAATAAATTTTACGTCTATGCCAAAGACGACTACGGTTTTGCGCGGCGTTTTTTGCTCATACGCAAGGACGGACGCTAGCTCGTAGATAAAGCAGCAAGACATGGACGGCGGCTGGAAAAACTGCGGGTTATAAATACGTTAGGCGGTTTAGTTCGGGCGCTTTTTGGCGTTTGGCGCCTCAAATTTCCGCTGTAAAATTTTAAAAATTTCGTGCTTTGAGAGCTCGTATTTGTCGTATATCACGGCATCATCGTCACCGGTAGGTTGCATAAGGCCGTATGCTAGCTCGCGGTCTAGTTTGCCTTTTTTAAATTTTACGTTTAAAACGCTAATTTTACGGACCGCGCAAATGTATAAATTTGCATCCTTGCAAAGCAGGCCGGTTAATGAGCAAAACCGGCCGAATTTGATCTAAAAAGGCAAAACTACTCCTCCGCCCGCCGTTTGTTTAACTACGTTATCTTCGCGTCCGCCGGCATCGGTGCCGACCTTTGGCGAGCCGATATTAGAGCCTTGGACTAGGCGGCAGATATCGCCGGCCTTAGCGCTGCCCGAGACTAGCTTTAGATAGCTCATCTTAGGCGTTACGCGCGTAACCTCGGCCTTAGCGGTCATGGTCTCTTCTTTTCCGACGACTTCTTTGGTGTACGGGTCGATTACCGTTTGACCTAGAGAATACACCTCATAAACGTCTCCTTGCCTTAAATTTTGCGCGATAAGTATCTCATCGCCGGAGACGCTAGAGATTTTTAGCGGGTAGATGCTGGCTATGATTTCATCGGTTACGGCTTTTGCTATGTCTTGGACGGCTAGGGCGTAGGCATGGTCGCCTTTGACGCTAAAACTAGCGGCTATATCGTTTGAAAATTTAACCTGTCTAGTCGCCATAGCTAGCACTCTGTAGTGGATACGCGCGCTAGCCTTTTTGCCGCTTGCCTTGCCCGTAGTTATGGTGCTTGCCTTGCCTTCGCTAAGGCTAAATTCCTCCAAATCAAAAACCAAGAGATAGTCCGCGCCTAGCACGTTTCCTAACTTCAAAAGCTCCTCTTTTTCGGCATTACCGCTGCTAAGTACGGCTTTTTCTCGGTAATACGCATCGCCGTTTTCCCTGTCTAAAACCGTAAATTTACGCGTCTTGGTTATCGCCGTTACCAAAGAGCGAGTTATGTCGTCCGCGACTCGGATACTGCTTTTGTATTCGCCGTTTACCTCAAACGAAAAATCCGATACGTAGCCCGGCATAACCGCTAGTCTGCGGCGATTATTCGGATCAAGGCCGGGGGTTTTATATTTTTTTGAGACGCTAGTTTTTTTGATCTCTACGGCAACGTTATAGCCGTCCGGAGTTCTTACGTTTTTTAAAACCTCATACGAGTCGAATCTCCCGCCGGTTTGCTTTGAAATTTGATCGCTATAAATTTTTTCAAAATCCCTATCTTTACCGTCTTGTATCGAGTTTGTCAGCATAAAAGTACTAGTGCTTAGCTTTACGCCGTTCATCCTACCGACGGCATCGGCTAGAGCTTTACTTAAAGCCTCGTCGTAGCTGGCCCCGTAACCTTCGCCGTTAGCGGTGCTTACATTGGTTTTCGTTATAACCTCGGCATTTAGCAAAGATACGAAAAGAGTAAAAGCAAAAATTATCTTTTTCATGACCGCCGCCTAAAAATCGTCTGTGCTTAGATTATTGCTTTTCTTGACTCCGGGAGTCGCTTTTTTGTTACTTTTTTTCTCGTTAGTTTGAGTTTTTGGGTTAAATTTTTCATTCGCCGCCTCAATACTATCTCTTGAGTAATATCTAATTACGCCCACGACCTCGTAGTCGTCTTTATCCACGCTCCAACTTCTTACGTCTTCTATACCGCGTAAATTCATAGACGATGAACTACTAAATTCCTTCGACATCTCTTTTATTATGGCATTTGTTTTTTTCTTTTCCGGCGCATTATAGTTCGTAACGTCGTTTTCTCTCGCAGCCTTCATCATGGCCTGTACGGTTTTTTGCTGCACATTAGTGTTATTGATAAAGACATTGACGTTAGAATTTAAAAAATTAGACATAAATTTATCCGCCATACCGCGAGCTCTTTCGCTGCTTTCGTTTCGGTAGTCTGCGTTCATCCCTTCTTCTTTAATAAACGAATCCATACCGTAAGCTAGTAAACTAGGGCGGCAGTTTTCGTTGTAGAAATATTTCAATCCGAAGGTGCTTAAAAGCTCTTCGTCGCTAAGCGCATCGGCTACATCCGTAGGATCTTTACATTGCTCTTTATTTTCCGTCTTTTTGGATTGTCTGCCTTGTTTTAAATCCCTTGCTAATTGGATGGATTTTTCCGTAGTGTAGGCTAATACGCCTATTTCGATTTCGCCGTTATCTTTAGTAACGATAAAATTTGCATACGGTACAAGACCTTCTATGCTATCAAAGCCGCTTTTAACAAAGCCGTCTGAATAAGCTTTGTTAAATATATCTTTACTTACCTCGACCTCTAGTCTTTTTTTCTCCGCCTCCGGCTTATCTTGTATGGCCTTAGAGATTATATTGGCTACTATACCAAACACCCCATCCATATCTTGTTCGGCTTGCATTTGGGTTAATCTTTCGTCCGATTCCTTTTTTAACTCATCTTGCAAAATCGTATCCGGTACGGTTTTTCTATAGTAGCTATAAGCTTCTTTAACGGCGACACTGCCGGCCTTTGACAACGCGACCTGAGCTTTTAGTTCTAAAATAGCTTGATTATAAGCGCTAGTTAGATAATCATAATACTGAGGGTCGTCGGTTCCTACGTCTATAGACGCCGTTTCTTTGTAGACGGTTGCTTTTATGCCGTTTTTCTTAGCTTTTTGCTTTAGTTCTTTTTCGGCATCGCTTAGTAGCTTTTGCATATTTTCTTTTTTCGGTTTTTGTGCGTCGTTTACCGTTTGGGATATCTTTTGATCGTCTATGCTTTCTAGTTGTTCGCTTTGTTCATTTGCTTCTTGCGCATAACTTAAATTTAACGTCAAAGCCGCAGCTACCGCCAAACTTAAAAATTTGATATTCATATTTTTCCTTTAGTTACCAGCTTACGCTTTTATTTGAACCGATTTTATTTATATTTATCTCGTCTTCCCAGAATGCTAAACCGGTTTGCAACTGAGTTAAAGTAAGTTGAAAATAATACTCTACTAGCTGTTTATTGTCTGTAGTTTTTATATTTCGCTGTATTATCTTGCCAGATAAGCTCATATCAGGGGCCAATAGAGTGCCTTTTTTAGCTATAGTATTTTGGGCAAATTCGTCGTTTTCTCTAAGTTCTCTTACGTCGTGAGACATCGTATCCTCTGCTCCTCCGGCGGCGACTGCGGTAGTTATTACGGCTTTACCGCTTTTTAGCATAGCGATGCGGATTTTTTTGGTTAGTAAAGCCGTATCGATGCGCTGGGTCGTATCGTTTATAACTTTGCCCATAGCTACGACGTAACGTCCGCCGCCGGGTCTTTCTAGAGATCCGCTAGATAGCAGGCTTTCCACGGCGTCACTTGCGGCCTTTTCGAAGTCGGTATGATCTATACCCATCGTTATAGGCTCGGCATCTTTTACTTTAGAGCCGTTTTGCATATAGCCGCTCGTAGCGCATCCGCTAAATATCGCAGCTATGACGGCTACGGAAAATAAAGTTTTTTTCATTATTTACTCCTTAGTTCTTAAATTCGTATCTATTTATGGTCTTGATATCTTTATCGTCGCTATCCGGGGTCGTTATGCGTAGCTTGTAATTAACCGCTTTATCGCTAGGCGAAACGGCTCTAACGTTAAAGTCCCTTTTGCTCTGCACGACTACTCTTTTCCATTTCGTAGTTATGTTTGTGATTAAAAAGCCGTCTTTATCAAACCAATCTACCTTATAAAGTAGGTCTTTGTTAAAAGACGATTCGTTTTTAAATCTAGCCTCGACCTCCATCATGCCACCGTTAGTGAAGCGGTCGTTTAGGCTTTGCAGCGATAAAAAGCTATTTACCGAGTTATCCTCGATATCTAGGTGCGGGCTTGCTTTAGGCTCTTTTGACGAGCAGCCTATGAGCAATAAGCTAAGCGCAAAAAGCGTAAATTTTTTCATTTTATTTCCTTTCATAGTAAATTTCGTTTATGCTAATATTGCCCGGCGTTAGAGATTTTATATAGATAATAGCATTTAGTCCATCTTTTAGGGTTATATTTTTAACCGGCTTTGCGTCGTTTGTTACTATTTGTAAAATTTGCCCTTTGTTCTCGACTCTTAGGCTTTGAAAGTCGCGCGGCAGAGTACTCCAGTATCTGACGTCCGATTTATTGGTAATTGCCGAATATAAACCGGCCGCTATCGTTCCTATGTCCCCGGCTGCTTCTCTAGCTCCGTAGCTAAGTGCGGCTTTGGTTATCGCCCTTGCTACGGTTCTGGTTACGCGAACGGGCATTTGTTCTTTAAATTCGGTTCTTACCACGGCGTCCATATCGGCTATCCGGGTCGTAGGCTCGCCGTTTACTTTTATAAATTCATACGAACTAGCGCTTTGATCCAACGTCGGCAAGGCTATGCCTACGTGAGGCACATGCATGGTGGCGATAAAAAGCGGTATGTCGTATCTGAGCTCTTTTCTAGCGATAGTTTGGCCGTTTTCGTATATTACCCAAACGTATTTAGAGAGATTTTTATGTCCGTTTTTAGAAAAGTAGCTATCTATAAGCGCCATATCTTTTATAACTTGCGGATTTTTACTATCCATCAGCAGGGTTTCTTTTAGTAAATCTCGCGATTTTTCATAGTTGCCGTCCATAAAGAAAAATATACCGGCTAAATACGAAGTAAACGGATTTATAAAATTAGGCAAGGCTTTAAATTCGCCTATCGAACTTTCGTATGAGGATAGTATCGCTGAAATTTGCGAGTCGTTTTGAGATTTTTGATCGTTTTGCTCTACTTTGGCGTCTTTTTCCAGTTCGTCTTTAGCCTCTTGCAGTTGCTTGGCATACATATCTTTAGCTCGCCTTTGTCTATCTATAGCTCTGTTTAGCTCCACTCTGGCGCTATCGTAATCTTTCATAGACATAAAGTTTAACGATTTATAAATATTAGTCATAACGCGCTCATAATAATACCCCTCGTAATCAAGCGTATTTTCATTTACTAAAGCCGAACCTATCTCGGCTCCTACCGTAGATAGCGCGCCTTTTTCGTCTATATCTTCTTTATATTTTGACTCGGCTACGTCAAAATAATAAACGCTAGCGTTAAAGTCTCCGCACTGTCTAAGCAATGCGCCTGCTTGATTTGCCGAAAGTACGGCATCATCGCTTTTTGTGATCTTGTTTTTTTGTTCCGTTACGTCGCAAACTCCGTCGGCAAATTTTTTAGAATAAGCCGCGATACCGTCTTGATGACCGGTTACCGCCGCGCAGCCTACAAACGATACGAAAATAATACAGCCCATAGCGCATCTTTTGATAAATAGACGTTTAAGACCCCTCATTTTGTCCCCTAGATTTTAGATTTCAGTAATACTTGCATAATGTTACATTAAATAATATTAAATGAATATTAATCAAAATCACAAAATCTTTAAAATGTTACCTTGAGCGAAAATTAAAATAAAGATTTAATATAATAAAATTAAATCGCCTCGCTCGTTGCGAAAAGATTTTTGCCGATTTTAGAGGCATAAATTTGCGTCCTAGCTTTGCTTTTCAAATTTCTGCTTTAAAATTTTAAAAACTTCGTGCTTTGAAAGCTCGTATTTGTCGTATATCACAGCATCGTCGTCGCCGATAGTCTGCATGAGGCCATCAGCTGCGTCGCGGTCTAGTTTGCCTCTTTTAAATCTCACGTTTAAAACGTCGATTTTGCGTTTGGCGTCAATCATGCGAACGCCGATTTCTTCGATATCTTTAAAGTAAAATTTGGCGTTATTGCCGCCTTTTTGCAGTAAAAATCCGTCGTCATCGATGCTCAAAAAGCTAACCTGAAATATCTTTTTCACGCAAAAAACGGCGCAGATCACGGCAACGATCATCGTAAAAATGCCCGTTCCGCCTATGCCGTAATAAAAATACCCCGCGCACCCCGCCGCAAACAGCGCAATAGCCAAAAATAGCGCGCTTACCGCCCCTTTTTTATTTTCTTTCGTCGTCATTTTTTCGCCTTAATTAAATTTTACGGCTCATTATATCTTAAGTTATCGATTTTTCGGCATTACGGAATAAAAAATAATAATAAAGTAGAAAATTCGGCGCAAGCAGATCTTTAAGCGCCGAATTTGAGGATTATTTTATTTTGGCTTCTAGCGAGATTTCTACGTCGGGATAGCTTTTGCCACCGTGAAACGCCTTGGCCGAGGTTGCAAATTTAGCGAAAGTCTCGTCTAGTTTTAGATCGGCTAAAAGATCGACGCCGATTTTAGCTTTTAGCGTGCCGCCTTCAACCGTATACTGCGTTTTATAGGTTTTGCTATTTCCTTTTACGCTTACTTCGACTTCTATTTCGCCGGCCTTATCGTCGCCGCTAGCCGATACGATTTTAGCCGCGATTACGTTGCCGTCAAAGATTATGCCGATACGTTTATCGCGGTCGGGAAGCTTTGTGTTTATGTTTTTTGGATCAATGTTAAATTCAAAGCTTTTTAAAAAATCCGCGAAATTAGCATTTTCCGCGCTTTTAAAGCCAAGATCTTTAAACGTACCCTCGACGGCTGTTTTGTTAGCTAACTTATAACCAACGAATTTGACGCTAGGGTTGCCATCTACACTAAAAGCAAATGCCGAAGCAGCCAAAATAGATGTGACAAGCGCACCTGAAATAATTTTTTTCATACACTCTCCTTAAGATTAAGACTAATAACTAATATCATTAGAATGGGAATTATATAACCCCTATCTTCAAAGAATGCTTAAATTGGATATTTTTTATCCTTTTTTATTAGTAATGCCGTTTTTGCAGTACTTATAAAACACATCTAAGAAATTTAAAGCGCAAAAATACTATAATCGCCGCACTAATTTGCTCCAAATTTAAATTACTCTTTCCTAAAAAAGATAAAAAACCGCCGCTTCTACCGCACTATCCGAAGCCTACACACCGAAAATATTTCCTTTTCGAGTACCGCGCAGCGTCCTAAAATGTAGCCAAATTTAACCAAAGCGGGGTATAATGCTATTAAAATAGCGGCTTTAAGGAGGCGAAATGGGTTTAAATTTGAGCAAATTTTACGCGTTTTTTGCCTTTTTTATCATGATTTTTGCAGGCTGCGCGGATGAGAAGGGGAGCGCGTTTTTTAACGGCTACGTCGAGGGAGATTATCTTTATGTTGCGCCTAGCGTTAGCGGCAGGATCGTAAATTTGAGCGTCAAAGAGGGCGTCACTGTTCAAGAGGGTGAGCCGCTTTTTGCGCTTGAGAGCGCCGAAGCGATAGCAAATTTAGACGCCGCAAAATCTAACGTGAGCGCCCTAGAGGCCGAGCTAGCCGACCTTAGCACGGGCAAGCGCCCCGAGGAGATCGAGCGGATAGATGCCGAGCTAAAACAAGCCAAGGCCGCGCTTTGGATCGCGGAGGCTAACTACGAGCGCGCGAAGTCCTTGCTGGCCAAACATGCCGTTTCGCAAAAAGATTTCGACGCAGCAAAGGCGGAATTTGACCGCGCAAACGCCCTAGTTAGCGAGCTAAACGCTGCGCTAAAAATCGCAAATTTGCCCGCTAGAAGCGAACAAATAACAAGCCTAAAAGCAAAAATACAAGCAGCCAAAGCTAACGAGCGCACCGCGCAGTGGAGGCTAGAGCAAACCGCCGTCCTAGCGCCAAAATCCGGACTCGTCGAAGATATATTTTATAAAACGGGCGAGTTCGTCCAAAGCTCGCAGCCCGTGCTATCGCTGCTACCGCCAAATGAGATAAAGATCAGGTTTTTCGTGCCCGCAGGAGCGCTGCCTAGCCTGCGCGAGGGACAAAAAGCGCGCATTAGCTGCGAGGGATGCGCGGATTTTACCGCTCGTATCATAAAGATCGCGTCCGCTCCCGAGTACGCTCCGCCCGTCATCTACAACCAAACCTCGCAAAGTACACTGGTCTATCTAGTCGAGGCCGTGCCCGAAAACAACGCAACCGCCCTGCACCCGTCACTACCGATAAAAGCGAGGCTAGAGCCGTGAACGCGCAAAATATCTCCGTTCAAATTCGGCGTTCAAATTTAGACGAAATTTGGCTCGGCCAAAATTTAAACGCTCGCGGCGGTAAAATTTACGGTACAGACAAATCTCCGTCGCAGACCGAAAGAAAATCAAATTTGAGCGGGTCAAATTTAGCAAACGAGTTAAAAGCGAAATTTAGCAGCACAAATTTGCCGTCAAATTTGACAAGCGCAGCAAATTTAACCGCAAGCCAAAGCTCAAATTTGGAGTCAAATTTGAGCCCGAAACCACGGAGCGGCGACTACGCCATCGACGTTAGCGGCCTCACCAAAAAATTCGGCAAAAAGATCATCACGGACGGCGTAGATATCAGAGTCAAAAAGGGCAGCGTGTGCGGATTTTTAGGACCAAACGGTAGCGGCAAGACGACTACCATACGCATGCTTTGCGGCCTTTTAAAACCAGACGGCGGTAGCGGCAGCTGTCTGGGGTATGATTTTCGCAGCCAAAGCGAAGCCATACGCCTAAAAACTGGCTATATGACGCAAAAATTTGGCTGGTACGACGACCTTAGCGTGAGGGAAAATCTGGAATTTATCGCTAGGCTTTTTGCGGTCAAAAACCAAAAAGCCGCCGTAAATCAAATCCTAGACAGCCTAGACCTCGCCCCGCGTCAAAACCACCTAGCGGGCAGTTTATCTGGCGGCTGGAAGCAGCGGCTAGCGCTTGCGATGTGCCTCGTGCACGGCCCGGAGCTGCTTTTGCTCGACGAGCCGACGGCTGGCGTAGATCCAAAAGCTAGGCGCGAGTTTTGGGATATCATCCACGAACTAGCCCAGGGCGGTATCACCGTGCTAGTCTCCACGCACTACATGGACGAGGCTGAGCGCTGCCACGAGCTCATCTACATCGCCTACGGCAAGATCCTAGCCCGCGGCACACAATCAGACATCATCGCCGGCTACGATCTAAACGTCTGGCAGCTAAGCGGAGATAGAGCGGGCGAAGCGGCGTCGCTGCTAGCCTCAAACGCCGCGCTTAGCGTTTCTGCGTTCGGTAACGGCTATCACGTAACCACAAAGGACGAGGCCGCGCTACAAGAGGCGGTTAGAGGCCTTGCTATACCGCGTGACGAGCTAAGTCTAATACCGATCAAAGCGAGCCTAGAGGATGTTTTCATCCACCTGCTAGAGCTTTATAAAGACGAGCGGTTTTAAGAGCGGCGATGAAGTTTATCTCGTTTTCTCGAACCGCGGCGATGATCGTAAAGGAATTTCGTCAAATTTTAAGAGACCGTGCGACGCTAGCGATGATCATCGCGATGCCGCTGATGCTGATGCTGCTTTTTGGTTATGCGATAAATAACAACCCGCGCCACCTGCCCTCAGCCGTAGTGATCGCAGATAGCGGCGGCAAGCTCACCCGCTCGCTAGTTAGCGCGATGAAAAATACGGAGTTTTTCGACGTCCAACACGTCGGCACGGACGCAGCTAGAGCCGAAGCCATGATGCAAAGCGGCGAGGCGCAGTTTATTATCTATTTTCCGCCGAATTTAGAACGCGACCTAATGCGAGGCCAAACGCCTAAAATTTTAATCGCTACCGACGCCACCGATCCCTCGGCAAACTCTGGCGCCGCGGCCGCTCTGCAAATAGCATTTGAACAAGCTCTAGCTAGAGATAAACCCGGCTACGCCAAGCCTAGAGTAGAATTTGAGCTACGCGCGCACTCTCGCTACAACCCGGAGCTACTCACGCGCTATCAGATCATCCCTGGGCTCATGGGTATCTTGCTTACGCTAACGACGATCCTGCTAACGAGCATATCGGTGACGAGGGAGTTTGAGCGCGGCACGATGGAAAATCTCCTAGCCGCTCCGCTGCGCCCAGCCGAGGTGATGATAGGCAAAATTTTACCCTACCTGCTCATAGCCTACCTGCAAGTGGGCGCGCTTTTGCTGATAGCTAGGCTGCTTTTCGGGTTGCCACCTATCGGAG
This sequence comes from uncultured Campylobacter sp., assembly GCA_963529735.1. Lineage (GTDB taxonomy): Bacteria > Campylobacterota > Campylobacteria > Campylobacterales > Campylobacteraceae > Campylobacter_A. The sequence goes on along the minus strand of CAUSAR010000032.1, from coordinate 7,685 downwards.
ATTGGGTCGCGCTTTTTACGGCTTGCACCTTGCTGATGCTTGCAAATTTGGGCGTGGGATTTACATTTAGCACGCTAGCTCGCAGCCAGCTGCAGGCGATGCAGATGACTTATTTTTTCTTTTTGCCTTCGATGCTGCTATCTGGATTTATGTTTCCTTTTTACGGGATGCCGGCGTGGGCGCGGTTTATCGGCGAGTGCTTTCCGCTGACGCATTTTTTGCGTATCATTAGAGGCGTATGGCTAAAAAGCGCCGAGCTTAGCGATTTTTACTACGATCTAGCCGCGATTTTGGTGTTTTTATGTGTTAGCACGGCCATATCGCTCGCTAGGTATAAAAGGACGCTGGATTAGCCTACTCAGGGTCATCACTAAACTCGTTATCTCTGAAAATTTTATAAAAATCAATAAACCAAAGCACAAACGCTACGGCGATGAGGGTTGCGGGTAGATGTATGTAAAATCCGCTCCAAACGTAAGCCAAAAAGCCCCTGCAAACGCCAGCAATAATAACGAGCACAAAGGCGATCTTGCTCAGGCGTAAAAACTCAAGCTCCTGCCCGCTGTGACGCAGGCCAGCGATGTTAAAGATAAGCATAATGCTAAAAATAATGCCGTTTAGCGCGATGACGTGCAGCATGTTTGTCTCTAGCCCAAGCCCCAAAATCCCGCTCGCGCCGTAAATGGCATAGCCCGCAGCTAGTAAAAGCTGCATCAGGTAGTAGTAAATCACAAAGCTATGGCGCAAAAGCTCCTTGTAGTGCCACTCTTTTAGCTTGGCTAAAATCGCGCTACCACAGGCTATCGCGGCGAAATTTACAGCCTTGCTGCCTTCAAAAAACAGGCTTGCTAACAAAAACGCGCAAACGCTAACGATCGCGATGTTTTTATAGACGAAATTTGGCACGAAAGCCGCGTCTTGCATGCCAGGCTCGCGGTTTAGCGCCTCTTTGCCAAGCACCACGCTAACGCGAAAAGATACGAGCAAAATCGCAATAACGTGCAGGTGAATTTGTAAATTTAAAAATTTCTCCTCGCCGCTAAGCAGATAGTAAATCTCAAAGCCAAGAATTCCGAGTAAAAATGCTAAAACGCCCAGCTGATCGTCGTTGCGGTCAAGCCAGATCATATAAACGCAAAGTCCCGCCAGATACGCCCAAAAAAGCGCCATAAAAAAGTGCGCCGCAAACAGGCTAAAAAACGCGCTAAAAAAACTCGCCGCAAAAAACGAAAACATAACGTAGGCGTGCTTTTTAAGCCCACCGCCGAAATTCGTCCAATCAGTTAGCCCTGTTAGCAAAAATCCTGCGTACGCAAGCGCCGCAACAAGGTGCAAAAAGATAAATTTGTGCCAGCTAACAAAATCCACAGGCGTAAAAAACACCGCACCGCCCAGCGCCGCGCAAACCGCGCTCGTAAGGAAAAAAATTCTCATCGGATGAGTGAAAAAGTCGTTAATCATAATAAATTTTTCCTTTAAAATTTTCGTCTATCACGCCGCTAGCGTAGGCAAAATCCCGCTGCGAAAAGGCGCGGTCAAGCTCCAACTCGCGCTCGATCACCGCGCCCTTGCTCGCTAAAAAGCAAATTTTACTAGACATCCTCGCGGCCTCCATCCTATCGTGAGTTACCAGCACTACGCTCATGCCCTCCTCCACGCGGCGCGTGACGATGTCGATTAAAATTTCCTTCATATCATAATCAAGCCCCGAAAACGGCTCGTCCATCAGTAGCAAATCAGGCTTTGTCACGATCGCCCGCACGAAAGCAACCCTTTGGCGCATGCCGCCGCTTAGCTCGTCAGGGTATTTTAGCGCATCTTTCTCTGTTAGCCCAAGCCTAGCAAAGAGCTCCAGCACGGCCTTTTCATCGGGTTCGTCCATCACGAGCAGTACGTTATCAAGCGCATTTTTCCACTCGAGCAGGCGATTTTCCTGAAAGAGATAGGTCGTTTTGTTAAATTTATTGATTATCTTGCCTTTGCGCGGATCTATGAGGCCCGAGATCAGGCGCAGGATCGTGGTTTTACCGCAGCCACTTGCGCCAAAGAGCGTCACTACTTCGCCCGCGCCGACCTTTAGACTAAAGTCGCGCACGACCTTGTCGCGTAAAATTTCGTATTCTAAATTTTGAAGTTCCAGCATCACAAACTACCTTTTCCACGGCATTAGCGTGATCTTTAGCGGCTCGATAACCAGATACTCAAAAAGCATAATGATAGCGATAGTAAGCACGACGTAGGCCATCACCTCGGTGGTGTCTAGCATCACTCTAGCGCTTGCGATCTTAGCGCCCATACCGTCGTTTGCGCCCAGTAGCTCGCCCATGATGACGATCTTTACGCCCATGCCCACGGCGACGCTTAGAGAGCTGATGATATGGCTAGTTAGGTGAGGAACGTATAGGTGGCGGATCTTTTTGCAAATGCCTAGTTTGTAGGCATCAAACATCTCCTTTAGCTCCTCGCTAACGCTCATCATACCGACCATCGAGCTAGCAAAGGTTAGCGGCAAAACCGTGATAATGATCGTAAAGATGGTGCTCGCGTTTCCAAACCCGAACCAAAATATAGCTAAAACGATCCAAATAATAGGCGGCATAGAAAGCAGCGTCGTGATCACGGGCTTTAAAAACGCGGCAAAGCTTTTATACGCGCCCGCAACCAGACCTAGCGTGATGCCGATGGCACAGGCCGTACCGACGCCCACTAGTGAGCGCACGAGAGTGATGTTTATCTCGCTGTTTTTATAATCCGCCAAAAGCTCGTAAGCCCGCACGAAAACCGCCTCGGGCGCGGGGAGCAAAAACTCCCCTCCCAGCTCGCTGCCGATCTGCCAAAGAGCGATAATAAGCGCTATCGTAGCAAGACCGCTAAAGCCGCCCCAAAGATAGTCCGCGACCTTTAAAAACGCGCCGCGGTCTTTTTTGACGTTATCTATAAGTATCATAAAAATAGGCTCTTATCAGGCATTTTGCCGCCGAGCAGCTTTGGATTAAACTCGAAAATTTGCTCAAAAAACGCCATTACGTCGTCTTGCAACTCATGCGCTTTTGTTACGGTCAAATTTGCCTTATCAAAAGCCCCGGCTAGCGCAGGCTCTGGCGCAGGCAGATACTCGGCGCCGATTTTAGCCGCGCTTTGTTTATTTTCTAGGATCCATTTTAGCGCGCTTGTTAGATCGGTGTGCAGCGTCTCAAAAAGCGCGCGATTTGCCTCGTAGTAGTCCACGTTTACGATGATTCCGGCCATCGGGATGTATGGTTTGGTACCAAAGCTCTCGCCCCAAGTTTTAGGAAAATCAAGCCCGTAATGCACCGCCACGCCCGCTTTCTTACCGCGCAAAATCGTCGCTTCGCTAAGAGGCTGCGGCACGATAAGCACGTCGTAGTCCTTTTGGATAAACAGCCCCACCGCTTCAGGCGGCGTCTGGGTGTACGTAATATCAAGCTTGCTCGCGTCTATGTCGCGTTTTTTGCAAAGCGCGCGTAGCACGAGATCGGGCATATCGTTTTTAAACGGCATTATGATTTTTTTGCCGACGAAGTCCTCGAGCGTCTTGATACTCTCGTCCTTTATCATCGCGTTCATGACGCCAAGCGTGAGTAAATTTAACATCGCGAAATTTAACCCCTGATTTCGCAGATTCGCCGCGACGTTTGAGGGCGACATAGTGACCTTGATATCGCCGCTAGCCACGCCCGCGCGCAGGACGTCCGGAGTGTTCCAGATGCGCAGCCTCACGTCGTGCGTCTTGGCTAGCTCGCCTTGCATGCTTGCCACGGCCATTATCACGCTAGGGATCGCAGGCGCGCCCCACATCGTAAAATTTTCCTTCGCAAAAAGGCTAGGAGCCATCGTCGTCGCGCCCAGCGCCGCGCCGAGTCCTAAAAATCCTCGTCTGTTCATAACTTTCTCCTTGTATTAAGATTTTAAATTTTATTTCGTTTCGCTTTTGTTCGCGGTTAAATTTGAGCTCAAATTTGCCGCGCCGCCCGTCAATTTTTACGCGCCGCGCCCTTTATAAATTCAGCTTTGCTTAAATTTGAACTTGCCGCATAGCCGAGTTCGTCGCGCGACTTTGCAAATTTAAACGCCCGCGAGATTATGTCGCGTTAAATTTGACTTTTACGCGCCGCCGAGCGCTTAAATTTAGCTTTGCGTTAAATTTGGACGGCTCAGACCCGCACCGAGAAAATGCTAAATTTACTCGATGCAAATTTGAGCTTACCTCAACTTATTTTTGATAATTATATCCAAGATTTAAATATAAAACCTTGATTTAAATCTTGGTTTTTTGTTGATTTGATTCATTAAATTTGGACGGTAAATTTCAAATTTAATAAAACGACTTTCAACTTTTACTTTCTTGTTATGAGGGAAGGGGCTTGAATTACGCCCTGCTAGCAGTTGCTAGCGAAGCTAGCAAGATAGCTCCCTTTGGTGCTTACCTTTCTCTTTACTTTGGGAGAGGAAGGGGTTCTACTTACGCTCTGTTTGCAGCTACGAGCAAAGCGAAGTAGAGCGTCGCAAATTTAAATTTGCATTTTCAAGATGCGGGTCTCGGTGGTTCAAATTTGCAAATTTGACTTCAAATTTGAACATAAAACGATAAGGCGAAGTATCGTGAGATGATTTTTGGGGTTGTGCAGATAAAATTTAGCGTAGGCTAGACATGTAGTCTGCCGAGCTAAATTTTATCAAACTCCGCAAAAAGCGCTCACGAGACAAGCCGCCGCTCAAATTTTAAAAGCTAGAGTGGAAGCTAACAAACACCGCCCTCCCCGGCGCATGCACCACCGCAGGATCCAGCGCTCCTACGTGCTCGCCGCTGATAAACTCGGCGTAATCTTTATCAAAGATATTCGTCACGCCTAGCCTCACGCCCCAGCTGTTTTTAAACTCAAATCCGCCGTAAACGTCCATCGTCGTAAAGCTCCTAGCCGCTTCGCGCTTGTCGATGCCAAAGCCGGCGGTTTTATCGAAATCTCCCCTGTTTTGCTTTGCTACGTAGCGCACTGCAGTGCCGATGTTGTAGCTGCCAAAGCTCGCGTAGTCTTTGTAGTCAAAGGCCAAATTTGCCTCAAACGGGCGAATTTGATAGAGCGGTCTGCCGTCGGTTTTGTTTTGTCCGTAGTTGTAAAATAACGAAGTTTTTAGTCCGAAATTTCGCGCGAAGTTATACTCGCCGCGCAAATTTACGCTGTAAATCCTAGCGTCGACGTTGCGCGTGATAACGGCATTTCTGTTTATTGGCGGTGTGGATGAAGCGGCATGACGGCGATCGTAGATAACCAGATCCTGCGCGTCGTCTGCGATAAAGTGCCCGCCCACGCTAAAGCTATCCTCGCCCTGACGCGAGCTTAAATAATCTTTATAAAATTCGCTTTTATACGTAAAGCCCAAATTTACGCGGTTGTGGCGCTCGGGCTTTAGCAGCGGGTTACTCACCCAGCCGTTATCCAGCGGACCGTAAAGCGTGTTAAATCGCTCCATATTGCCAGGTATGCGCTGCAAGCTCTCAAGCGCCGCATAGTAGCTATCTAGCTCGTTTGGTGTGAAATCGTATTTTAGGCTGGCGCTTAGGCCGTCTTGTTTGACGCTACCGTCAAAATCATATCCATAAACGCTGCGGATAAGCCCTTTTACCGTCCGAAGCGACGCAGAAGGCGCAAAATAAGGCTCATTTAGCCCCTTTAAATTTGACCTCATCCAGTCGTAGTTTAGAGCCAGGCTAAGCTTGTGAAAGTCGTTAAATTTATAGCTTAGCGTATCAAAAATCCTCGTTCGTTTATTTGTCACGTCGGCAAATCTATAGCCGTTAAAAACCCATCCGCTAGGCTGTCTCTGATATCTTTTGCCTTCGTGATTATCGTGCTGATAGCTGAAACCTGCGAGATTGTGAAAGCCGCCAAAATCCGCGTCGTATTTTAGCTCGGCGTCTACGATTTTTCTATCTATCTCGACCTTTACCGTCTGAGTCGCGCTTCTTAGACGATAGTTGTCGGCATTTCTGCTCACGTTGCGCAGCATTAGCTCGAAATTTAGCGTATTTGATAGATCTTCCGCGCCGATACGAGCGTTAAATTTACCGACGTATCGCTCGGTTTTAACGGCGTCCATAAGATGGTGAGGCTGCTTGTCGTCGTCAATATTGTCGTGTACGAGCGTAAATCTAAACTCGCTTAGCTCGCTAGGCACGAAGCCCACTACCGCGCTTTGCCCCTGCCTGGCGTAACCGTAGTTCCACTCCCTGCCGCCGCCGTCTTTGTAGCGGTTGGCTTTAGAAAAATTTGCATTTAAAATCGTGTAGAAATTTGCGCCGCGGTATTTAAAAAGTCCCGAACCGTAAAACGTCCTGCCGTAAAATCCGCCTGCAACGTGAAATTTATCCATAGAATTATCAAGCAAATCCGTCACGAAAAAATAATCATCCCTAGGCGCGCGGTCGAATTGATTTTCAGCAAACGCGCTTTGAGCGATGTTTGGCGTATATGGCGGCGGAGGCGTAAAGTCCTTTATCGGCTTTATGACGTCGGGATTTGCGTCGTTTGCGAGCAGCGCCGTCACAGCCGCAGCCAAACTGATAGCTAATCTCATTTAGTATCCTTTATGATAATTTTGATTTTTTGTATCATAATTATATAGAAAAATATTTGAATATTTCTTGATTTTCGTTAAGATAAGATTTATAAATTTCGCGCGGTTTTGTTTGTAGACGGCGGCAAATTTGACGCTAGCGAAGTTAAATTTGATAAATGTAAATTTTAGGCAAAGAGGCTCGTATCAAATTTAATCTTAGTTCCGGTGCTTTAAATTTAATCATGAAAAAAGACAGCCTGAATCGATACGTCAAATTTAAAAACTCGAATTAACATTTTCAGGGTGCGGGTCTCGGTGGGTAAAATTTGAAGCCGAAATTTGCAAATTTGTCTTCAAATTTGAACGTAAAACGATAAGGCGAAGTATCGTGAGATGGATTTAAGGGCTTTGCTTCCCTTGAGGTCGCAACTGCAAGCAAAAGTGACGTAAAAATTTAGCAAAGATAAGACATGTAGTCTATCGAGCTAAATTTTTACTAGCTCCGTTAAAGACGCTCGCGAGACGAGCCGCTTCAAGAAAAATCAAGCCGTTAAGGATAGAAAAACCCGAGTATTTGCGTCGCCGCCTTTTCTTCTATGTATGGGATTATGTAGCTTGGCGAATAAAGATTTTGGCCACTTTCGATCTCGAGATTGGTTCTTTGTTCGCTGCCGTTTGCGCGGATCATCACGCTGATAAAGGCTCTATAAAGATAGTAATCGGTCCTGTCGTAAAAATCATCGTCAAATGGGTCGCCAAAAAGCATGCCAAAGCCCATGCTACGCCTGTATCCGTAGCTGCCGAAACCATAACCCATGCTCATATACGCGCGCGGGCGTTCGCGTCGCTCAAAGCGCTGCAAGCTCGCAAAATCGCCCATTATCACGATATCGGCGCTCTTTTGATCCATGCTTTGGGTAAAGCCGTTTTGCAGTAGCTTGTTTCGCACGGTGTTTTCTAGCGTATTTGCGTAGCCCGAGGAGTTTTTAAAGTAAACGTAGACGCTGCGCGAGGCTTTTTTTACGTCGCCGTTTGTTATAAAAATAGGCATCGTGCTTCTAGCGTAAAGCTCGGGCGTGCGGGGCTCGCCGCAACCTACGAAAAAA
>CAUSAR010000031.1:0-20774 GCA_963529735.1 uncultured Campylobacter sp. | reverse complement strand
TCGCACGGCTCGTCGCCCTCGATAAACAGCACCTGCGCGATGCCTTCGTTCGCGTAAATTTTAGCCGGCAGTGGCGTCGTATTTGATATTTCGATCGTGATGTGCCCTTTAAATCCGGGCTCAAAAGGCGTGACGTTTACGATGATACCGCAGCGGGCGTAGGTGCTTTTGCCTAGGCAGATGGCTAGCACGTTATCTGGCATGTTAAAATACTCGATCGTGCGCGCTAGAGCGAACGAGTTTGGCGGGACGATGCACACGTCGCCCTTAAAGTCCACTACGTTTTTTTCGTCGAAATTTTTTGGATCGACCACGGTACCGCCGATATTTGTAAAGATTTTAAACTCATCGCCCACGCGGATATCGTAGCCGTAACTGGACACTCCGTAGCTAACCACGCCGCGTCCGACCTGCTCCTCGGCAAACGGCACTATCATCGCCTTTTCGTGCGACATTTTGCGTATCCAGGCGTCAGATTTTAGCCCCATTTTTTACCTTTATTTTAAATTTAAGCGATTATAACATAATTTAAATTTACGTAAAATTTGAGTGCCGTTTTGCGCTAAATTTTATCAAATTTGAATATTTTGCTAGTAAATTTTCTTGTTTTTTATAATTAATTTTTAAATTAAAGCAAAGTATAATAATACATTTTAAATTCTCTTAAACGAAAGGAAAATAATGCATTCAAACACGTCGCGTAAATTTGCAAATTTACGCAGTAACAAGGGCTCAAATTTGCCTCTTTCGGCGCTCACCTGCTTGCTACTAGCCGCAAGCGGAGCTTATGCTTACACCGAGGCCGGAGTATTCGGGAACACTTCTAGCTGGGAGAGCGCGGAGTATAAAAAAGACTGGGGACTAGTCTCTATGAACGCCTCCACGGCTTACGCGCTAGGCTTTAATGGTAGCAGAACAAAAATCGGCGTCATGGACTCTGGCGTACTTTTGAGCCATCCCGAGTTTCAAGACGGTAGGATTCATACAGTAAAAACGATCGGTAACTATAGCAAAAACAGCATGAGATACCCTGATGCCGCGCTAGGAAACGGCCCGATAGATAAAAATCAGCCAGTAAAAGACGGCAAGCGAAATTTTAATAAAAACGATAACGGCGTGTTTAAAAAAGGCGAAGCTTTTAACGACGACGGTAGTTGGGTAAGGGGCGTAAACGATGCCCACGGCACCCACGTTGGCGGCACGATGGCAGCTAGTAGAGACGGTAGCGGCATGCACGGCGTTGCGTTTGGCGCGCAGCTATACTCCGCAAATACCGGCGGCAACGATAATATGACGTACGGGCCAAATCAAGACTACAACTATTTCTTAAAAGGCTACACTGCCTTGGCCGACGCGGGTGCGAAAGTGATAAACAACAGCTGGGGTTCTAATAGGCGCGTAAATTCGTCCTTTGCGGGTGCACTCGGATATAAGCCTACTTATGGCTGGAGGGCTGTGCCTGAATACGACGTGGAGTTTTACGACGTAACGGTGGCTAATCAAACTACCGCGGCAAAAGACCATATAAATTTAAAAGATATGAACGAGGCTAAAAAGGCTTATTATCAGTTCGTAACTAGCGGCGAAAAAAGCTTCTTGGATGCAGCCTACGAAGTAGCGGTAAAAAGAGGGGTTATCCAGGTATTTACGGCTGGAAATAGGAGCCTAATGGCCGAGTCTTTCACTCGAGCGGCATTACCTTATTTTAGACCGGACGCCGAGGACTACTGGATCAACGTCACAGGCCAAACCGGCGCGGATGGCTATCCTAATGATTCTAACGAATACATAAGAGGACATAAGGCATCCTCGGATATTCAGGAATTTAACCTTGCCGGACACTCGAAGTGGTGGACGATCGCAGCTCCGGCCGAGGAGATTTATTCCGCGTACGTCGAGCTTACCGACAATGCAACATACGGCAAAGCTATATATAAATCATCGGGCGGTACTTCTATGGCCGCTCCTCACGTTAGCGGAGCCTTGGGCGTCATAATGCAGCGCTATCCGTATATGAGCATGCCTCAGATTAGAGAAACGATGCTAACTACGGCTAGACAAAGGACGCTAAGAGCCGGTCACGGTGCAGGCGGCATGCTAGAGCGTTGGGGTAGCGACGGCGAGGGCGTACCTAGCAACGTCTGGGGCTGGGGCATACTTGACCTTGGTAAAGCGATGTTTGGTCCTGGGCAGTTTTTAGGAAACTTTGACGTTACGATGAATCAAAACGATATCTGGACAAATAACATTTCAGACGTCGCTATCAAATTTAGAAAAACCGAGGACGATAGCGATGCTGCGGCTTGGGCGGCTAGAAAAGCGGCTCTCAACGCCAAGTCAAATTTGAGCGCGGAAGAAAAAGCCGAGATGACCTTTGAAGCTGCGAGAGAGCAGGCTAGAGCTGCAAGAGCGGCGGAGGGCTATGAGGGCTCGCTAACTAAAAGAGGAGACGGCGCTTTGACTCTTGTCGGAGATAATAGCTTTACCGGAGCTGTAAATATATACGGCGGTAAAATTTCAGCCCTAAATCAATCAATCTCTTCTTCAAGAAGCATAAACGTCCACAAAGGTGGCGAATTTGAAGTTTTAAACGCTCTTACTTACCAAACTCCAAGCGCGGGCGGTTTCGTGAACACGACCAAGGCAAGCGACGCTACGCAAGTTAACGCCGTTATAAACGCGGGCGGCGCATTTGTGGTTAACGACGGCGCTCATAATCTAAATTTAACCTTTAAAGAGGGCTCTTTATTAAAGGCTGCATTGCTATCAAATGCCGAGCTTGCAAATTTGGCGGCAAATCCGACTCTAAAGAAAACCATAAACGCAAGCGGAAACTTCGCGGGGGTAAATTTAGCTAACGTCGAGGATAGCTACGCGTTCTTTAAAACCACTAAAGAAACTGTTAGCGGCTCAAATTTAGCTCTTTCTTTGCAAAAAGGCAAAAGCATGGAGGAGGTAGCCTCTACTAGCGCCGAGAAGTCGTTTGCGAGATTGGTTGAGGCAAATCCTAGCAGCGCTATTTATTCGTCTATGTTAGGAGCCACTCATAGCGTAGCGGCGGCATACTTTGGCGCTTTTTCAAACGATCTAGACTTCAAAGCGCAAAACAACTCCGCCGTAGACTCGTTTATGCTAGCAAATTCGGTTAAAAACAAAAACGGCGCTAAAAGAGCCGATATCGACACGGGAGTCGAGCTTTGGCTGCTTAGCAGCGCAAGCAGGGTGACTTCTGACAATAACGCCGGCGGCAGACTAGGCACGAATGCATTTACAAATCTAGTAGGCGTTGATTTTCTAGTAGGCGATAGCTCAAAAGCAGGCGTATTCGTAGGCCTTGGCAAAACAAACCACAAGCTAGGCGATAGCAAAGCGGTAAAAAGCAAAGACGCACATGCGGGTATCTACGGCGATATAGGACTTGATCCTATCAAAATTAGCCTAGGCGCTATCTACTCGAAATTTGATCAAGAAAAAAGAGTCGTTAACTCATGCGCTCCTTTGGCTTACGAGTATAAAGACGCCGACGCGTCCGCTATCAGCGCATTTGCCCAGGTCGCCTATACGGGGCTAAGCTATGAAAACGGCTTTAGTCTGGAGCCTTATGCAGGACTAACCTATATCCGCTTTAAAAACGACGATGTAGCAAATTCTTTGGTACAGATCAGAAACGAGGATAGAGATTTGCAAGTAGCAAGCGTGGGCGTAAAACCTAGTATCGCATTTACCATGGACGGCGTAGGCTTAGTGGCAAAAGCAGATGTAGCCTACAACCGCTTCCTAGGCGATAAAACTCCGAGCGCTCATATGAACGTTACAGGCCTTGGCGCAACTAAACTAGAGGGTGAAAAGCTAAAAGATCTAGCCACTACCGAGCTTGGTATCGAGGCTGCGTTTACCAGAAACTTTAGAGTCGGCCTTAGCTACGTTGGAGCATACGGCAGCAACGTAAAATCAAACGGCGTAAACGCCAAATTTAGTTGGGCGTTTTAGCGGCGTAAATTTAATCAAAAGCGAGCTAAATTTATTTGGCTCGCGATAGATTAAATTTGATTTTTTACAAATTTGCCGCATTTTGGAGACGGAGTGGTTTATCCTCAAAATGCGGCTTTTTATACACCCCTAATTTTTTGCGGTCGGAGGCTATCTTCTGCGGCGAAAAATTACCCGTAAATACAAGCTATGTAAACTGAATTGTAACGGTAGCTTGACGCTCTTTTTTAAATTTACCTAAAATTTGTGTGCCTATTTTACTGTTTCTTAAGCCGCGTTTTGTTATCAGTTTTATTATTTTATGCGGATATAAATAATACCAAAATATTTTTCTTATACTTTAAATATGATTTATCTAGAAAATTTAATAAATAATAAGCTTTGCAGGGATACAATTTCATTTAACAAATATCTTCAAAAGGAGCAAAAATGAAAATCAAGTCTTTGGCGCTTATGCTTTTAGGCGTTAGCGCTTATGCGCATTTTGGTATGGTCGTGCCGTCAAATTCGACCGTGGACGACGAAAAAGAGGCAAATTTACAGATTACTTACAAATTTACCCATCCTTTTGAGGGCGATATGATGAACCTAGTCCTTCCAAACGAGGCGGGCGTTTTCGTAAACGGTAAAAAAGAGGCGATCAAGGGTCTAAAAGAGCTAAAAGAGGATAAATTTAGCTACTTTACGGCTAGCTACGACGTAAAAGAGCCCGGCATTTATCAGTTTTATATGGATCCAAAGCCGTATTTCGAGCCTGCAGAGGATAAATTTATAAGGCATATAACAAAAACCGTCGTCGATGCCTACGGCTACGGCGAGGGCTGGGATAAACCGGCCGGGTTAAAAGCCGAGATAGTGCCGCTAACGCGACCGTATGGGCTTTATAAGGGAAATTTATTTTCAGGCGTGGTTTATTATAAAGGAAAACCCGCTAAAAACGTAACTGTCGAGGTAGAGTACTATAATACCAAAGGACTAAAAGCTCCGTCCGATGCGCACGTAACTCAGGTCGTAAACACGAACGAGCAGGGCGAATTTAGCTTTGCGATGCCGCTTGAGGGCTGGTGGGGATTTGCCGCGCTCATAGACGACGATCAAAAGATAAAACACGAGGGCAAAGAGTATCCCGTGGAGCTTGGAGCCGTCATCTGGGTGCAAACAAAAGAGTATAAATAAATGCACATTAGCGAAGGCGTTTTAAAACCCGAAATCATCGTGCCTTGCTCGGCCCTTTGCGTCGTTTTGGTCTCAAGCTTGATTTACAAGCTAAAAACGAGCGAGATACCCAAGGTAGCGGCCGTCAGCGCGATGTTTTTTATGGCGTCTTTTATCCACGTGCCCATCGGCGTCACGTCGATACATCTCGTGCTAAGCGGCCTTGCGGGGGCGTTTTTGGGCGCAAATGCCGTTTTGGCTATTTTTATCGCGCTATTTTTTCAGGCCTTGCTTTTTGGTTACGGCGGCCTGAGCGCGCTTGGCGTAAATTTGCTCATTATCGCTTCTCCAGCGCTTCTTAGCCCATATCTTTTAAAGCTCTCTTTTAAGCGATATAGATCGTTTTTTTGGTTTTTGATAGGGTTTTTGCCCATACTTTGCTCTTCGGTTTTGCTATCCTCGGTTCTAGTTTTAAACGGCAAAGAGTTTGCGCCCGTGGCCGCGCTCGTTTTTACTTCAAATTTAGCCCTCATGGCGCTTGAGGGGATCATCTCGCTTTTTGCGCTTTCTTTTATTTTTAGGGTTAAAAAGGATCTTTTGATTTGCTAAAAATATTTTTGATAATGCTTTTTGCAAGCATCCTAAACGCGCACTCTTTAAAAGGCTTTGCAAAGCAAGATGGTGAATTTATCGAGATAAAAAGCTACTTTTACGGAAATTCTCCTTGTAAAAACTGCCCAGTATATTTTATAAAAGACGGCGCCCGGGTCGCAAGCGTACAAACCGATGAAAACGGCTTTGCCAGAGCTAAAATCCCAGCAGATGAATTTGAAATCCTGATCGACGGCGGACTAGCGCACGAGAAAAGGATCAAATTTACCGCAAACAAAGACGAGCTAAAAGGCGCCGAAAGTAACGCGTCAAGCGATGCCTCAAAGGCCAAATTTGACGAAAGCGAGGAGGATTTTGGGGCTTACGCGCTTAAATTTATCCTTGCGTTTTTGGGAATCGGACTGTTTTTCGGCGGAATTTATCTAGTAAAAAGAGGCAAATGAACCTATCCGTTTTACTCGTTTGCTTTACCTTTTTTAGTTTCAGAGTTTCGCTTTCAAGCGCTACGGACGCCGTTTTCATCGCGCCCGTAATCTTTTTAGCGATTTTAAATTTTAAAAATCTTTTTGAAATTTTAAAATCCGTTTTAAAACTAAATATTTTTATAATTTTAGTCGTCTTAAGCCTCGTTCTTTACGGAGAATACGCGCTTGCAAAGCTGATATTTATAAGGTCAAATTTGATCATACTTTTTGGGCGGTTGGCCTTTTATAGGAGCGATTATTTTAGTATCGCGCTTGCGGTTTCATCGCTAAATTTAGGCGACAAGCTAACGGCGATTTTTTATTTTAGCGCCAAATTTACGGCCGATCTTAAAACGATATTTACAAGGCTAAAAAAGACTCTAAAAGTTCGGGGATTTGAGCCTAAAGCCTCGCTTTTTACCTATAAAATTTACGCAAATTTAGTCGCTATGCTCTTTTTAGAGGCGTTTTATAAGGCGAGCGTTCTTGAAAAGACCTTTGTTTGTAGGGGATTTGACGGCAAACTTTACGGAGACAAAAGCCTCAAAATAGGTGCGAAAGACGCCGCTATAATCGCCTTAACGGCGTGCTGTTATATTTTTAGTTTAGGAGTCACGATATGAGCTGCACGATAAGCCTAAAAAACGTCTGCGCAAAAATAGGCGAAAGAACGCTTTTTGAAAATTTAGATTTAAACGCGACACATAAAGACAAAATCGCGCTCATAGGCCCAAACGGTTGCGGCAAAAGTACCTTGCTAGAGATAATGGCTGGACTCAAAGCACCTTGCGGCGGTCATATCGAGCTTTTTCACCATAAAATTTCAAATTTAGACGAGTACAAGCCGTTTCGCCGCGACGTGGGCTATCTTTTTCAAGAAAGCAACGATTGCTTTATCTGTCCTAGTGTGCTTGACGACGTGATGTTTTCGCTACTTAGCCGCGGCGAGGACGAGGACGGCTCTCGCGCAAAAGCCGAGAAAATTTTACGCGAGCTTGAAATTTGGCATCTAAAAGACGAGATCGTTTTTAATCTCTCCGGAGGCGAGAAAAAGCTCGTCGCGCTAGCCGGGATACTGGTGGCTGAGCCTAAAATTTTACTACTTGACGAGCCTACGACCGCGCTTGATGCGGATATGCAAAGAAGGATAGCCGCTATCTTAAAATCCCTTGACGTCACGCAGATAATCGTCTCTCACGACAAGGAATTTATAAGCGACGTAGCGAGCGTAATGTACCGCCTAACCAAAAACGGACTAGAGCCGATATAAAATATTTTTATTTATACTTCTTTAAAAAAACTCTGAAAATAGCAAAATTTATCAATGTATAATAATATATTTCATAAAATTGATAAATTTTATTTCAAAGGAGAATTTTATGAAAAAATTACTACTTATTTCTATCGCGGCTGCGGTTGCCTTTGGCGGCGAAAATTTGCTCGTGGGAGCTGGCGGCGGATACAAAAAACCCGTCACTGAAGTGATAGAAAATCTCAAAAAAGACGGCGTGCAGATCGAAGGCGCGTTTGCAAATTTGGGTCAGATAACTATCCAGGCAAAAGAGGGCAAGATGGCTGCGATCGTTGGCGACGAGGCGTTTTTAAAGAAAACGGATCTCGATATAAAGGGCTATGAGCGCATCGGCAAGGGCGCTTTGGTGCTAGTCACGCCAAAAGGCAAGCAGATAAAAGACGTCTCTGAGCTAAAAAACCTAGCTAAAATCGCGATGCCGGACTCTAAAAAAGCGATCTACGGCGTGAGGACGACGGAGTTTTTGAAAAACTCGGGACTAGAGGCCGATCTAGCGCCTAAGATGCTACCCGTTGCAGGCGTACCGCAAGTAGTCGCCTACGTCACGAACGGCGAAGTGGACGCTGGCTTTATCAACTCGACCGAGGCCGTGGCTAGAGAGGGTGAGTTTGGCAGCGTGATCTATATCGACGAGGCGCTTTATAGCCCGGTTTTCATCTCGGCGGCCAAGCTTCCGTCGTGCGAGGGTAACGAGGCGTGCGCTAAATTTATAGACGAGATAAAAACTCCTCGATCGAAGGAAATTTTCGCTAAATTCGGGTTAAAATAATTTAAATTGAGGGCTTTTGGCTCGGTCGAATTACCTTCAAATTTGACGTAAAATTTGCGTCAAATTTGATTTAAACGCTAAAATTTACTCGCTAAATTTAACTCAAACGAAAAGCAAAATTTAACGAAAAAAGGAAAAATTTGCAGGAACTCGCCTGGCTCGTTCATCCGCTACTTTTAAGCGCCAAAACACTTGCCGTAACCTTTGTGCTACTTCTATTTTTGGGGCTTGGCGCGGCTTATTTTTTGGCGTTTTACCGCGGCAAATTTAAGGCCGTTTTAGAAGCGACCGTGATGTTTCCGCTCATTTTTCCGCCCATCGCCACTGGATTTTTGCTGCTTTATATCTTGGGGCGAAACGGCGTGATCGGCAAGGCGTTAAATTTACAGATCGTTTTTAGCTTTTCAGCGCTTGTTATAGCTTCGTTTTTAGCGGGCTTGCCACTCTTTGTAAAGCCCGTTCAAAGCGCACTTGAAAGCCTGCCTAAAAGCCTAATCGAAGCGGGTCAAAGTCTGGGCAAAAATCGCTTTGAGATCGCCGTTTTTATTCTTATTCCAAACGTATTTAAAAGCGTCGTTTCGGCGCTCGTTTTGGCTCTGGCTCGCGGCCTTGGCGAGGTCGGTATCACGCTGATGCTAGGCGGAAATATCGTAGGCAAAACCGACACCGTTTCGCTAGCGATCTATAATGCGGTTTACGACGGCGAAAACGGCCGCGCGCTTGTTTTGAGCTTGATTTTGGTCGTGCTTAGCTTGGTGCTTTTTGGATTTATAAATTTTCTCGAGCGAGCTAAAAAATAGACTAGCGTCGTAAATTTGCCATTTTAAACGTTTAAAGCGGCGAATGCCTAAATTTACCCCGAGGGTAAAAACAAAATACGGCTTTGCGAGCATAAATTCATTATTTTTTTGCTACAATAAGAAGTTTTGAACTTTAACTATTTAGGAGAAATTTCTATGAAAAAAGAAGACATAAAAGAGCTGATCGAGTTTTTTAACGAGATGGACATGAACCGTATAAAGATAAAAAGCGGGGATTTTGAGGTCGAGCTTGAAAAATTCGCCGACTGCTGCGAGCTGCCAAAGCCCGTCGTCCAAGCTCCAGCCCCGACGCCAACTCCGGTAAACGTCGTGGTAAGCTCAGAGGTCAAAGCTCCTGCTAATTCTCCAAAAGACAGCATAAAATCGCCTATGGTGGGTACTTTCTACACTGCTCCGAGCCCAGGCGCGGCGCCGTTTGTCAAAGTAGGCCAACGCGTGAGAAAAGGCGACGTCGTGGGTATCATAGAAGCTATGAAGATAATGAACGAGATCGAGGCTGAATTTGACTGCCAGATCACCGAGCTACTCGTATCAGATGGTCAGCCGGTCGAGTTTGGCTTGCCGCTATTTGGCGTGGAGAAAATTTGATGGAAATAAAAAGAATTTTAATCGCAAATCGCGGCGAAATCGCGCTGCGAGCCTTGCGAACGATAAAGGAAATGGGCAAAGAAGCCGTCGTGGTCTACTCCACGGCCGATAAAGACGCGCTCTACGTCAAATACGCCGACGTTGCGATCTGCATCGGCAAGGAGCGCTCAAGCGACAGCTACCTAAATATCGCCGCTATCATCAGCGCAGCCGAAATCAGCGAAGCCGACGCGATATTTCCAGGCTACGGATTTTTAAGCGAAAATCAAAATTTCGTCGAAATTTGCTCGCATCACAAGCTAAAATTTATCGGACCTAGCGTAGCCGCGATGGCGCTAATGAGCGATAAAAGCAAGGCAAAGCAAGTGATGCAGCGCGCGGGCGTACCGGTGATCCCGGGCTCTGACGGCGCGGTAGCCGACACCAAGGCCGCCAAAGAGCTAGCTAAAAAAATCGGCTATCCGGTCATCCTAAAAGCAGCAGCCGGCGGCGGCGGGCGCGGCATGCGCGTGGTCGAGCGCGAAGAGGATATCGAAAAGGCATTTTGGTCGGCCGAGAGCGAAGCGATGAGCGCATTTGGCGACGGGACGATGTATATGGAAAAATACATCCTAAACCCGCGCCACATCGAGGTTCAGATCATCGGCGACAGCCACGGCAACGTCCTGCATATCGGCGAACGCGACTGCTCTATGCAGCGCCGTCACCAAAAGCTGATCGAAGAAAGCCCCGCGATATTACTAGACGAAGCGACGCGAGAGAGGCTACACGAAACGGCGATAAAAGCGGCAAAAGCTATTGGCTATGAGGGTGCGGGAACGTTTGAGTTTTTGGTCGATAAAAATTTGGATTTTTACTTCATCGAGATGAACACGCGCCTGCAAGTCGAACACTGCGTGAGCGAGATGGTGAGCGGCCTAGACATCATCGAGCTAATGATAAAAGTGGCTGAGGGCGAAAAGCTACCGTCACAAAAGAGCATCGAGCTAAAAGGTCATGCGATCGAATGCAGGATCACAGCTGAGGATCCAAACACCTTTACTCCGTGCCCTGGCAAGATCACAAAATATGTCTGCCCAGGCGGCCGCAATGTGAGAATGGATAGCCACATCTATCAGGACTACTCGATCCCGCCGTACTACGACAGCATGATCGGCAAGCTCATCGTCTGGGACACCGATAGAAACAGAGCCATCCACAAGATGAAGGTCACGCTCGAGCAGCTCATCATCGGCGGTATCAAGACCACGCGCGATTTTCACATCGCGATGATGGAGAACCAAGACTTCATCAACAACAACTACGATACCAACTACCTCTCCCGCCACTAAATTTGCGGCGCGGGTTGCCTTGCTCGTGGCTTTTAATCGGCCGCAAGCAAGGCGATCTAACTTTAAATTTATTACTCTGGCGATAAAATTTTACTCAAAGCTTTTTGACGAGTGATTTTATCAGTAGCCGCGGCATTTATCTTTTGTGTCATTTTAAGACTTGTCCGTAAGTTTTGTTTGCCGTGCTTGCGGTGGTATCTTTAAATTTGCGCATTTAAACCGCAAATCTTGCGTCTTTGCTTGCGATATTTAAATTTACATAAATGGTCGATTTTTGAAATGTATTTTGGATTTTAGGCGAGTAATGCGGATAAGTTTTTCGTAGTTAAAAATAACGTAAATTTAAAATCGAATTCGTCGGATATATTTAAAATTCGCTACGAGCTTGAGTTACCAAGTGTAAATTTCGCTTCCAAAAAGCCCTTGCACTTTGCTTGTTGCTCGACGAAAATTCTATTTTGCTCTAAAAAATTAGCGACTTTTTGTCTAAACCAGGACGCATTTTTAAATTTAGCCTCGCGTTTTTTTACATCATGGTCATTTGCGCGCTTGCCTAAAGAGCTTTCTGTATACAGCGCACACAAGGTGCGACGAAGCTTGGAGCTAGATGATTTTATCAGCATTAGGCGACGGTTTTCTCTCTTTGGTTATTTTTATCGCACCGCGTAATGGTTTGGTATTGACTGCGGGTCGGCTCAGCAGAGCATCCAAGCATAAGATGCACGCAGCCCTTCGCGGTAAAATATCTCCTCATCAAACGGATCAGGCAATGTGTGCGGTGGCGTCAGATATGGCTTTTAAGGTCGCGTTGGTTATCAAAAATTTAGCTCTAATTTTTGGGCTTGAAGCCGAATTTGGTATGATAAAATTCGGCTTGATTTTTTGGTGATTTTACTTAAGGGACAAAAACGAGTTTATAATCAAATTTTATCCACAGCTACGGTATCACGAGCGGCAACCAAATCAAGATAAAATCTCAAATTTGACCCGCTCGTTTTCCTCTGCAAGATCGGTAAAAACGGCGATTAGATCGTCCGCGTAGTCGTCAAGCGCGCTAAGAGCGGCGCGGTTTTTTAGATTTATATGCGTTGGTTCGTTTATCTCACCAAGAGCGTCGTAAAGCGCGTCGAGGTTTTTTACGTCGGGATCAAGGCCGAATTTTCGCGCCAGATACTCAAAGGCTGCCGTTTTCTCGCGCATTTTTGCGCCGTTTAGAGTTATGATTTTCACTGCTGTCTCCGCTCGCAAAGTAGATAAAAGTTCTCATAATGATCTGGCGTGTAGTAGATCAGCCCGTCGCTAGAAAACACGATACGCTCGGCCCCGCGTCGCCCTCCGCGGTATCCGATATCGCACTCAAACCACTTGCGCCCGTCGGCGCTTGGCAGCTTTTTTTCTCTATTTGAAAAGCGGTCGCCGCCGATACTTTTTTTATCCGTGACTTGCCATAGATTGCCGCTTTTAGCGTCCCATCCGAGCGCGAGCGCATCTTTTTTGGTAATGAAGTTTCGCGGCAGCTCGCCGAATCTATAAATATACGCCGCAACCTCGTCTTTTGAGGTGTAAGTGCCGTCCTTTACGACGTTTGCGGAAGGCGCGGCGGCTACGTTTTTGCCTGCGCCGTTTCCTCTAAACTCGCTTTGCGGCTGATTTTGTTTCGGGACGGCCGAGTTATCCGGGATGATAAATTTAAACAGCGCAGCGAGTAGCAAAACAGCTAGCGGCAAGATAACGTTTCTAAGTAGTTGTTTGTTCAAAAAAGACCTTTTGGAATAAATTTGAAGCGTTTGCTTCGGCGGTAAATTTGACGTCAAATTTGTACGGACAAAATTCAAATTTGATAACTTAGCGCCGTAAAGACGAGAGTAAATTTGCGTCAAATTTGACTAGGCAAAAGCCGAATCTAACCGCATAAATTGCAGTCAAATTCGGCTAAATTTACGGCGCAATTAAGCTAAATTTGCCGTCCGAGTTTGTCAAATTTAAAGCGTATTAAACACTCTATCGCCCGCGTCGCCAAGGCCCGGCACGATGTAGTTTTTCTCGTCTAGTCGCTCGTCGATCGCAGCCGTATAGACCTCTACGTCCGGATAAACTTCGCTAAAGCGCTTTAGCCCCTCTGGAGCGGCGATGATGGAGATAAATTTGATCTGCCTTATGCCGTTCTCGCGTAAAAATTTAACCGCGTCGATAGCCGTACCGCCGGTGGCAAACATCGGGTCGATGATGATGGCTAGACGGTTTTTGGCGTCGCGAGGCAGTTTAGCGTAGAAAAACTCCGCCTGTGCGGTCTTTTCGTTTCGCTGAAAGCCCAAAAAGCCAACGCTAGCGTCTGGAATGATCGTAAATACGCTATCAAGCATACCCAGCGCCGCTCGCAAAATCGGGCAAATCATCACCTTTGTCGCGAGCTTTTTAGCCTGAGCCTGGGCGACTGGAGTCTGCACGCTCACGTCGCGCAGCGCCAGATCCCTAGTCGCCTCAAATATCATCAGGTGGCTGATCTCGTCCACGAGCATCCTAAACTGAAACGGCTCGGTGTTTTTATCCCTTAAAATCGCTAGTTTGTGCTCGATGAGCGGGTGAGATATGAGCCTGACGTTTTTCATTTACAGACCCTTTGCTAGCTTTTCGGTATATGCTTTTACGTCAAAATCCTTCACTCTAGCCACGCCGTCGTCGACCGCAGCCTGCGCTACAGCAGGAGCAACCGCCGTTAGGACGCGTTTGTCAAACGGTTTTGGTATGATGTAGTCTTTGCCGAATTTTAGCTCTTTTACGCCAAACGCCTCGCAAACCTCCGCAGGTACGGGCTCTTTAGCCAAATTTGCAAGCGCACGCGCCGCAGCCATTTTCATATTTTCGGTGATTTTTTTAGCTCTGACGTCAAGCGCGCCGCGGAATATAAACGGAAAGCCAAGTACGTTATTTACCTGGTTTGGATAGTCGCTACGGCCAGTTCCCATCATCACGTCGTTTCGCACGCTAGCTACGTCTTCAGGGAAGATTTCCGGAGTCGGGTTAGCAAGCGCAAAAATAATCGGCTCGTCGTTCATAGACGCGACCATTTCTTTGGTTACGACGCCAGGCTTGCTAAGGCCTAGGAACATATCCGCGCCCTTCATCGCGTCCGCTAGTGTTCTATCTGCGGTTTCTAGGGCAAATTCTAGCTTTTCCGGAGTTAGATCGGTGCGGCCTTTGTGGATCACGCCTTTGCTATCTACCATCACGATGTGTTTTGCGCCCAGAGCCTTGTACATCTTCGCGCATGCGATACCAGCCGCGCCCGCGCCGCTAACTACGATTTTGATTTTTGAGATGTCTTTGCCAGAAATCTCCATCGCGTTTATTATGCCCGCACTTGTAATCATCGCCGTGCCGTGCTGATCGTCGTGCATGACCGGGATATCGACTGCTTCTTGTAGCTTGCGCTCGATCTCAAAGCACTTCGGAGCGCGGATATCTTCTAAATTTATACCGCCAAACGTTGGAGAGAGTGCTTTGCAAATTTCAACGATCTTATCAGGATCATGCTCGTCTAGCTCGATGTCAAAGGCATCTACGTTTGCAAATTTTTTAAACAAAACCGCCTTGCCTTCCATCACGGGCTTGCCAGCTACCGCGCCGATGTCGCCTAGACCGAGCACGGCCGTACCGTCGGTGATGACGGCTACTAAATTTGCTTTGTTTGTGTATTTGTAGGCTAGTTCGTTGTCGGCCTCGATCTCTTTACAAGGCACCGCAACGCCCGGCGTGTACGCCATAGATAGGTCTCTAGCCGTCGCGCATGGGGTTTTTACTTTTATCTCTATCTTGCCGCCCTCGTGATACGCGAGCGCCTCTTCGTTAGTTACGTGTGTCATTTGTTCTCCTTTAAAATATTTTTTATTCGTTTTTTCGTCTCGTCCGCGCCCAAAACTTCGAGCACCTCAAATATCCCCGGGCTTACGCTATTTCCCGTTAACGCGACGCGAAGCGCCTGAGCTAGGTCTTTTAGCTTTAAGCCGTTTGCTTCTAAAAATTTACCCGTCGTCTCCTCGTAGCCTTTGGCGTCCAAATTTCCTTCCAAAATTTCGGCAAATTTAGCCAAATTTTCCTTGCTTTCGGGCGTGATAAATTTAGCATAGGCTTTCTCGTCGTATGCGCTTGGAGCGTTTATTATCGTTCTTGCGCTCTGGCTCATCTCGACAAGCGTTTTTGAGCGTTCGCGCAATGAATTTAACAGCACCTCGCCCTTTGGCATCGCTTTAAAATCTATCTCAAATTCAAGCATCTCGCTTGCTAGCCTCTCATACGGCAAAGTCTTGATATAGTGGGCGTTTAGCCACTCTAGCTTGCTTGCGTTATAGGTGCTTGAACTTTTGTTTATATCGTGCGGATCAAAGTACTTTAGCATATCGTCCATGCCGAAAATTTCGTCGTTTCCGTGGCTCCAGCCCAGGCGCACGAGGAAATTTAAAAGAGCCTCAGGCAGATAACCCATGCGCTTATACTCCATCACGTCGGTTGCGCCGTGGCGTTTGCTTAGTTTGCTGCCGTCCTCTCCGTTTATCATCGCGACGTGGTAAAATTTCGGCGCCTTAAAACCAAGCGCATCGTAGAGTACGATTTGCTTCGGGGTATTTGATAGATGATCGTCGCCGCGGATGACGTCGGTTACGCCCATTAGCGCGTCATCGATTACGACTGTAAAGTTATACGTTGGAGTGCCATCAGAGCGCGCGATGATAAAATCATCTAGGATATCCTCGACTCTAAATTTGACCTCGCCTTTGATGCCGTCGTCGATCACGATCTCGCCGCTTAGAGGCGCTTTGATACGGATGACAGGCTCGACTCCCTCAGGCGGAGTGCCTGTAAATTCGCGGTAGCGATTGTCGTACTTGGGCCTCTCTTTTCGCGCTTCTTGCTCGGCGCGCAGAGCGTCTAGCTCGTCTTTGCTCATGTAGCATTTGTAGGCTTTACCTTCGGCTAGCAGCTTTTGTACGTACTCTTTATACACGTCAAATCTACGCGACTGATAGGTCACCTCGCCGTCGTGATCTAGCCCGCACCAGGCAAAGGCCTCTTTTATCGCTTGCGTGGCTTCCTCGGAGTTGCGTTTTAGGTCGGTATCTTCGATGCGCAGCAGAAATTTGCCACCGTTTGCTCTAGCGTATAAGTAGTTATAAAGCGCCGTCCTAAGCCCGCCGATGTGCAAATATCCGGTCGGAGAGGGGGCAAATCTAGTTACTATTTGTGAATTTTGCATTAAATTTTACCTTTATAGCTTGCGCTTAAATTTAAAATGTTATAATGCTCAAATTATATTTACTTTAGACTTAAACAAAGGTTTTATATGTTAAAAAAGGTCTCATTCGCCGCGTTTTTTCTCAGTTTTTGTATGGCTAACGCGAGCCAGATCTCAAACGGCATAGCCGTCATCATCGAAAACGAACCCATCACCGTAAACGAAGTGCGCAAAGCCGCCGCACAGCTGCAAACAAACGAAGCAAACGCGCTAAATTTACTGATCCGCGATAGACTCGAAACCGCGCAGATCAAAAACCTAAAAATCGAAGCTAGCGACTACGAGCTAAATCAAAGGCTACAAAAGATAGCAAGCGAGAGCGGTATGAGCGCCTCAGATCTGCGCTCGGCCGTGCTATCAAAGGGCGGCGACTACTCGCAGTTTAAAGACGACGTCGCAAAAAGCATAAAACAAGAAAAGCTATATCAAAGCATATTTGCCGATGCTAAAATCAACATCTCGGAAAATGCGGCAAGGGCGTATTTCGAGCAAAATCGCGACCTTTTTGCACACTTTACTGACGTGAGCGTGACTAGATACGTGGCGCCTTCGATGCAGCTTTTAGAGGCCGCCAGACAAAGCTCTCCGATGAACGCCAACCACAGCGTGCACATGGACGTGCTAGATCTAAAAAGCGAGCAGATCCCGCCTCAGCTACGAACGATATTTCAGCAGACCCCGGACGGCACTTTCACGCAGATTTTCCAGACTCCCGAGGGCTTTGAGATGTTTTACGTAGCGTCTAAAAAGGGGCAAACGATGCCTGAATTTGACGAGGTCAGAGACGAAGCGATGAACGCGCTTTATAAACTCGAGCAAGACCGCGTCATCGGCGAATACTTCAACAAACTCCGCGCCAAAGCCAACGTCAAATACCTACGCTAAACTCAAATTTGAACGCAAATTTAAGCCGATTTAATTCGGCTTAAATCCTTTTATTTTCGGTCAAATTTGACCGATTTTTCTTTAAATTTAGTTGCCTACTCGCCAAGACCCGCACCTTTACAGCGTAAATTTCGCTAAAATTTGCTCCAAACGTAAAATCCTAAAAGAGGTAAAATTTGAACATAAACGAAGCGATAGAGGCAACCGTAAAAAAGCAAAAAGAGTGTCGGGGAATCATCATCAAAAATGTAGTTTTTGGCTTTTTATTTATTTGTGTCGTGCCATTTGTCATAGCTTTTATCTTGGAAACAATTTTTGAAAGCGACTCGGCGATACTTATTGTGCTTATTGTTTATATTCCGGTGGATTTTGTGATTTGGACTATATGCTGCGAAAAAGCAATGGCTGCGCAGATAAAAAAGGAAATTTCGGAGCTTCTACCCATAATAGACGAGTTAAATTTGAGCCTTGATATTTTTAAGTAAGAAGCAAATTTGAGGGTTTAGGATTGCCGAAAATAAAATTAGCATTTTTGCGGTGCGGGTTTTGCAGATAAATTTGGGTGGGAATTTACTGCCGTACCCTCTAGCGTCTTACTAGTTAAAATTTAGCCGCTCGCCTTAATCCGTTTTTAGGCTTTTGATGATATAATTTCTCAAAAATAAGACTTTTGCGGTTTGAGGCGAGGTTTAAAAAATAGCAAATTTAATCAGCTTAAATTTAACGCCTACAAAGCGCAAATGCTCTAAAATTTATCAAAAAAGGAGCCAAAATGAAAACGTTAGTAGTTTTATCCCACCCGAATTTCGCCGCCTCTCGCCTAAACAAGGCGTTGGCAAATGCCGCCAAAAGCGCGGGCGCCGAGGTTCGCCACCTGGAGGGACTTTATGGCACCGACGCTCTTAAAATCGACGTCGCAGCAGAACAAGAGGCGTTTTTGCGCGCCGATCGCATCGTGTTTTTGTTTCCGATGATGGGCTTTAACGTGCCCTCGATGTTAAAGGCCTACATCGACTACGTGCTCAGCCGCGGGTTTGCCTACGGCGAGGGCGCGAAGATCGCTGGCAAACATCTACAAATCGCCGTGAGCGCGGGCGGCGGGCTAGGCGAATACTCCAAGCACGGCGCGATCAAATTTACCCTAAACGAGATTTTGCTACCGCTTCAGTGCTGCGCGAACTTTTGCGAGCTCGTTTACGGGCGGATTTTTGCTAGCTGCGGCGTGGAGCCGGGCGTGCCAGATAGCGCGATAGAAGCGCACGCAGCGAGATTTACGAAGCTCTTAAACGACGAGCTTGAAGAGCACGAATATCAAATTTAACGAGGCAAAAAAATGCGCTCGCAAGCTTAAATTTGCTTTTCTAGCGGCGATTTCCTGCGCGGAGTCGCCGCTTTTTCAAATTTAGCCGCGCTAAATGCCTGCTTGGGCTCCCAAATAATGCGAGCGACTCTGCGTATCGCGGAGATTTTGCGCTACAGTCTTTTGCGGGGGGGGGCGAGCGAGCCTCCCGCTTCTTGATAGGGGCGGCTCAGACTCGCGCCTTTATAGTGCGTTGCTTTGGCGCAGGCGCATTTTGCGGCGCGATTTGATTAAATTTGCGGTACCGCAGCAAAGCTCGCGACCGTATCTTTTGCCACGAGCGATGATTTTGGTTTTAAATTCGGCTCGTTTTAAAACGGCGCAAATCCTTATAAATTCGGAGTTCTTATGATTTTTGGCAAGATTGATTATCTAAATTTGCTTCCTTTTCACGTATTTTTAAAGCGCTCGTGCCTAAGCTCGCAGGATAAAAAAATCATCGAATTTAAAAAGGGCGTGCCAAGCAAACTAAACCGCGATCTGCGCTGCCGCAGGATCGACGCCGCCGTGATCTCGAGCATCGAAAGCGGCAAAAAACGCTACAAAAAGGTGAGCCTTGGCATCGTCGCAAAAGGCGATGTCAAAAGCGTGCTCGTGCGAAAGGGCACCGCCGCGCTTCCCGACCCCGCGTCTGCGAGCTCAAACGCGCTAGCCGAAGTGCTGGGACTTGAGGGCGAGGTGCTCATCGGCGACCGCGCGCTAAAGGCGTATCTGCGGGAGGGCGAGGATGCGTTTTTTGATTTGGGGCGGGCTTGGCGCGAGCGGACGGGGTTGCCGTTTGTTTTCGGGCGATTTTCTTGCGTGAAGGGGCGCGGCGCGTATGAGCGGTTGGCGCGCGAGTTTTTGCGAACAAATGTCAAAATCCCAAACTACATCCTCGCCAAATACGCCCAAACTAGGGGCATCAGCGCGGACGATATCAAATGGTATCTCAAATTTATCAGCTACGAAATCGGCGCAAAAGAGCAAAAGGCGCTGCGGATATTTTTCAAAGAAGTGCGAAAAAACGGACGCACGGCAAAGCTTTTGGCGCGAGGCGAGAAGTAAGCGAAAATTTACTCTAGCGCGCTGCTTTTTAAATTTGCCTTTTTATCTTGGGCGGTTTTCGCAGTCGCTTTAAATGCCGTAGTTTAAAGCCTAGCCGCCACATAGCGCTAAATTTTAATCACTTTAAGCGACGCATTTTTTTAGAAGCTAACAAGATTTAGTCAAATTTGAAATTTGACGGGTAAATTTGCGTCCGTTCTCATCAAATTTACCCGCTTAAATTTACGCCCGCCGCGAGCTCAAATTGTATTCGGCCGAATTTATATTTTGGCTTCGTCTTTGCGCCGAGATTATTTACTTCAAATTTGAGCTTGGGCTAGATTTACTTCGGTCGCCATCTACGTAAATCACCTATATTTGCTTTCAACTATATTTTTTATTTCATCAGAAGTTAGTTTCTTGTATGGCTTTATTACATATTCGGTTGCGTTGTTTTCAAATACTACCTTATCTTTTTTGTCGGAAAACAAGATGTCTTGCATTGCATCCGCTTTTTCATACTCGTTTGCCCAAGTGATAAAAGTCCTTACGTCGCTAAAGGTAGAATTTTTCTCGGAGCAGTATTTTTGCAACACGTTTTTTGTTAAATTTTCATATTTTAAGCTATAAGTTCCGTTTTTGTCTATACTATGAGCTAATATGATGCTAAGCACATATCTATCGTAGCACTTCTTACGCCTCCTTTAGCTGCTCCTTAGTCGGGGCGTTCGGTAGGTCGTATTTTATAAAGATGTCAAGCATTGGTTTGTAGTCTTCGTAGTCATCTAGGATAGCCCAGCCGCTTTGTTCTAATGGCCTATTTTTCTCTTCGTCCTTTATGCCTTGTAGTCCACTTTCCATTTTAAACTCTCTAGGTTTATACCCCGTGCTTAGCATTAGCTCTGCCATTTGGGGTAGATTCTTTGAGACTACGTATTTAAACGGCTCTACCTTGTCACTTGTGCAAGTTTTAACGCAAACTGGATTATTTATGTCAGTATCGGGGTATCGTCCAGGATTATCCGGGTCTATCGTATAGTTTATAGTTATGTCGTTACCGTCTATTATTAGCGACGACATCCATTCATAGCTTTCTTTTGAATTAATTATAAAATAAGACACATACTCCACCTCTTCAAATTTAACCCCTTTTCCCAGTAGTATCTTGGTG
>CAUSAR010000030.1:0-20883 GCA_963529735.1 uncultured Campylobacter sp. | reverse complement strand
TACGTCAAATTTAAGCTTAGCTCGCTCTCAAACAAAGAGCTTCGCGACCCAAAGGCGCTAGCAAGCGTAAATTTCGCCCTTAGCCGCGATATAAAAAATATCAACCAACTAGACGGCCTCGTAAAATCGGCTAGAAACGCTGGGCTAACGGGTATAAATACATATTTTAATCCGCTTAAAAAGATATTCGAGACGCTCAAATTTTACGAGCTAGAGAGCCTAAAACAGATCGACGAAGAGCTGCTAAGCGAGGTGCTAGCTAGCGTCACGGGCGGGCTGAGCGACGCGAGCAAGAAAAACTACCGCATAAGCGCGATAAATTTTTTTGCATTTTTGGATAAGCAAAACGAAGAGGAAGGCAAGGCGCACGTCTTTGATATCGAGCTGAAAAACTGGGGCGGCGTGGGTGGAGCGCGCGGGCAAAAGCTGCCTGAGTTTATGAGCGAGGATGAGGTCAAGAGATTTTTGGAAGCGATCGAAAACGCCGAGTTTAAAAGCAACGCCAACCGCAACAAGCTCATCATCAAAATTATCATTTTTACCGGCATCCGCGTGAGCGAGGCGCTAAATCTAAAGCGCAAAGACATAGCCGAGGACGGCGAACTCTACGTCATAAGAATTCGCGGCAAAGGCAACAAATACCGTGTCGTCATGATCAAGCGTCGCCTCATCGAAGCCCATCTGGACGCGATCGCGATAAACTATATAAATAAAGAAGGCTATCTTTTTATCAATAAAAAAGGCACTCGCCTAACGCAGGCCTACGTGAGCCGCATCGTCGAGCAGATACTCTTTAAAGCAGGCATCCGTAAGGAAAAAAACGGCGCTCACATGCTGCGTCATACCTTTGCCACGATGCTTTACAAAAAGCAAAAAGACCTGGTTTTAGTGCAAGAAGCGCTCGGGCACGCGAGCCTAAATACTTCGCGAATTTACACGCATTTTGATAGCGAAAAGCTAAAGCTCGCCGCGCAGGTGGCCGAGGAGCTAAGCGGAGAGTAGGCGCTAAATTTGAGCGATTTTGGTAAATTTGATTTGCTGGTTTGCAAGGTAAAGGCTTGGTAAATTTGAGATTTATCTAAATTTACTCGCCGCTTGCGAGTTGAGATGATCGCACAGTTAAATTTAAGAAATTTAACGAGATACGAAAAACGGCCGCGCTAAAAACGCGACCGTAAATTTGGGTTAAATTTTAGAGATCGTTATTTTTTCTTGATCGCTTCCAACTATGATTTCATCTCCGCTTTCAAGCTCGTCGCGTAGGATCATATCGGCTAGCGGATCTTCGACCAGCTCATAGAGCGCGCGGCGAAGCGGTCTAGCGCCGTAAACGATGTCAAAGCCCGCACCCGCGATAAATTTCTTGGCATCTTCGCTTAGGCTTGCTTTTATACCGCGATTTTGCAGCGTTTTTTCAAGCTCTTTAAACATTATATCTACGATTTTTATTAGCCCGTCCTCGTCGAGTGGATTAAAGATTATCATGTCGTCGAGACGGTTTAAAAACTCCGGTTTAAAGTAGTTTTTAAGCTCGTTTTTGACCGCTTGCTCGCGCTCCTCGCCTTTTAAATCCATGATGAAATTTGACGCGATGTTAGACGTGAGGATGATGATCGTGTTTTTAAAATCAACCGTCACGCCTTTATTATCAGTCGCCCTTCCGTCGTCTAGGATGCCTAGAAGTATGTTAAACACGTCCTTGTGAGCCTTTTCGATCTCGTCAAAAAGTATAACGCTATACGGACGTCTGCGCACGGCTTCGGTTAGCTGTCCGCCTTCATCGTAGCCCACGTATCCAGGAGGCGCTCCGAGCAGGCGAGAGACGCTGTGCTTTTCCATGTATTCGCTCATGTCAAAGCGTATGAGCGCGCGCTCGTCGTCAAATAAAAATTTAGCCAAAGCCTTCGCCGACTGCGTTTTACCCACGCCCGTAGGCCCCAGAAACAAAAACGATCCGATCGGACGCGCGCCCTCGTTTAGACCCGCTTTGTTTCGCTTGATAGCTCTTGCTAGAGCGTGCAAAGCGGCATCCTGACCGACGACGCTTTCTCGCAAATGCTCCTCGATCATTAGGTATTTTTGTTTTTCGCTAGTTAGCATTTTGCTTACTGAAATTCCCGTCCATTTGCTTAAAATTTCAGCCACCAGCTCCTCATCAACCTGATTTTTGAGTAGCACGCCACCCTTTTTCATCTCGTCCCATTTTTTTTCGAGCTCTTTTTGGCGGTTGGCCGCTTCTAAAATTTTGCCGTATTCTATCTCGGCCGCACGCTGCAAATCGCCGTTTCTACGCGCTATCTCGGCCTCGCTTTTTAGACTATCGATCTCTTTTTTTGCTTTTGATATGCCGCCAAAAACCGCCTTTTCGTTTTCAAATTTACCGTCAAGGGCGTGTTTTTGCTCGTTTAGATCTGCGATTTCTTTTTCGATTTCGCTTAGGCGAGCGGCGTTTTTAGCCTCGTCCTCCATTTTTAGCGCCTCTTTTTCGACTTGCAACGTTACGATCTCGCGTTTGATGCGGGCTAGCTCGTACGGCTCGCTTTCTATTTGCATTTTTAGCTCGGCTGCGGCCTCGTCGATGAGATCGATGGCTTTATCGGGTAAAAAGCGGTTTGAGATGTAGCGGTCGCTTAGCTTTGCCGCCGCAACCAGCGCGCTATCGGTGATAGTTACGCCGTGGTGCACCTCGAGGCGCTCTTTTATACCGCGTAAAATTTGAAGCGCTTCGTTTACGCTAGGCTCTTTGACGTCGATTGGCTGAAAGCGGCGTTGCAGCGCGGCGTCTTTTTCAAAATACTTGCGGTACTCTTTTAGCGTCGTTGCGCCCACGGCGTGCAGTTCGCCTCTGGCAAGCGCGGGTTTTAGGATATTTGCCGCATCCATGCTGCCTTCGCTAGCTCCAGCGCCCACGATGGTGTGTATCTCGTCGATAAAAAGTATGATATTTCCCGCGCTTTTTACCTCGTTTATGACGGCTTTTAGCCTGTCTTCAAATTCGCCGCGGTATTTCGCGCCCGCGATCAGCGCGCTCATATCAAGCGCGATCACTCGCTTGTTTGCCAGGCTTGTAGGCACGTCTTTTGCCACGATTTTTTGCGCGAGACCCTCGACGATAGCGGTTTTACCCACGCCAGGCTCGCCTAATAAAATAGGATTATTCTTGCTTTTTCTTATCAAAATTTGCATCATGCGCGTGATCTCTTCGTCGCGCCCAATGACGGGATCGAGCTCCTTATTTAGCGCCTTTGCGGTTAGATCGATGCCGTATTTTTCCAGGCTATCAAGCGTCTCGTCGCCTGTTTGACTATCTATCTTGCGCCCTGCTCTTATGCTTTCTAAATTTTTGCGGATCTCTAAAACGTCGGTAAATTTGCCTAAAATTTGTTTGATCTCAGGCAGCTCAAGCGCCGAAATGATCCACGTATCCACCGCGATATAGCTATCCCCCAGGCTCACCATCAGAGCTTTTGCACTTTCAAGAGAGTTTATGAGCTCTTTTGAAATTTGCACGTTTTCCTTGCTTACGTTTGAGCTTGTCGGTAGCTGCGCGGCTTTGCTTTTTACTTCAAGCTCCACCGCGTCCTTGCTGACGTTCATTTTGTTAAAGACTTGGTTGAGTAGCGAGCTACTATCTGCGACTAGTGCCCAAAGCAAGTGAAGCGGAAAGGTTTGCGGATTTTTCGCGTGTATCGCTAGCGCGACGCCCTTTTCTACCAGCTCTTGCATTTGTGCGGTTAAATTTTCGCCTAAATTCGCCATTTTTTCTCCTTTAGTTTATAATGAGCGTATTATATAACTTTAGTCGATTATTGTCAAGTTATCTAAGTTATTTAATATAAACACTTACGAAATAAAATTAAATTTTATTAATTCTTTTATCCTATTTTTAGGCAAATTTAACTAAAATACCCCCACTCAAAAGACAGGAGATTAACTTTGAATAAAAAAAAGACGTTTTTGTTTTCAAGCGTTGCGGGCGCGATGATATTCGGAGCGGTTTTTAGCACAAATTTAAATGCTAAAGCCACCGAGGACGGATCTAATTCCAAACTGCAATCGCTCTCTAAACTTACAAAAACCATTTCTACTATCGAAAAATATTATGTTGATGATTTGCAGTTTAAAGAGATCGTGGATAAGGCCATAGAGGGGCTTTTAAACAACCTTGACGCGCATTCTGGATTTTTAAACGAAAAGGCGTTTAAAGATATGCAGGTGCAGACAAACGGCGAATTTGGCGGACTTGGTATAACCGTCGGCATGAAAGACGGCGCCCTAACGGTCATCTCGCCTATCGAAAATACGCCTGCGGATAAAGCCGGCATAAAAAGCGGCGACATCATCCTTCGCATCGACGGAAACGCGACCCTAGGCACTACTATAGACGAAGCGGTAAATAAAATGCGCGGCAAACCAAAGACACCTATCACGATAACTATCGTGCGAAAAGGCGAGCAAAAGCCGTTTGATGTGAAGCTCGTGCGCGACATCATCTCGGTCGAGTCCGTTTATGCCAAGATGATCGAAAAAGACAACATCCTATATCTTCGCGTGACGAATTTTGACAAGCACGTAACCGAAAAGGCCGAGGAATTTATCAAAAAATATCCAAAAGCAGAAGGTATCATACTAGACCTTCGCAACAACCCGGGCGGACTTTTAAACCAAGCGGTCGGGCTAACGAATTTATTTATAGATAGCGGCGTGATCGTATCTCAAAAGGGCAGAAACGAGAGCGAAAATAGCGAATTTAAAGCCGCAAGAGCAAATAAAATCACAAATTTACCGCTTGCAGTGCTAGTTAACGGCGGAAGCGCGAGCGCGAGCGAGATCGTAAGCGGCTCGCTACAAGACCATAAACGAGCCGTCGTTATCGGTGAAAAAACGTTTGGCAAAGGCAGCGTGCAAATCATCCTGCCAGTGGACGACAAAGAGGCTATCCGCCTAACGATAGCGCGTTACTATTTGCCGAGCGGCCGCACTATACAAGCAACGGGCGTGGAACCTGATATCGTCGTATTTCCGGGCAAGGTACCGCAGCAAGACGAGAATGCATTTTCTATAAAAGAGAGCGAACTAAAAAAACACCTAACCAACGAACTAAGCAAAATCGACGGCAATGGCGATAAAAACGCAACCAAAACCGCCGACAATAAAAAGATAATAACCGAGGCTAACGTAAACGACGATATACAGCTAAAATCGGCGATTGACGCGATCAAAATTTTACAGCTAAAATAAGGAGTGCAAAAATGCAAAAAAAAGAGCTAATCTACGAAGGCAAGGGAAAAAAGATGTTCGCAACGGACGATGCGGACTTGCTAATAGCGGAATTTAAAGACGATCTAACCGCCTTTGATGCGCAAAAAAGAGGCAATGAAGCCGGCAAAGGCGCGCTGAATAATAAAATTTCGACGCAGCTTTTTCATCTTTTAAAAGAAAAAGGCATCCCGACTCACCTAGTCGAAACCCTAAGCGACACCGAGCAGCTCGTGAAAAAATGCGAAATCATCCCGCTTGAAGTGGTCGTGAGAAATATCGCCACCGGCTCGCTAACAAAGCGCCTTGCGATAAAAGAAGGCACGGTTTTACCGTTTCCTTTGGTAGAGTTTTACTACAAAAACGACGACCTACACGATCCGATCGTAAACGACGAGCACTGCCTAATCATGGGCTTAGTCAAGAGCGAAAACGACCTTGATAGGTTAAAACATATGGGACGTGAGATAAACGCTATCCTATTTAAATTTTTCGCAGACAGAAACTTGAAACTGGTTGATTTTAAAGTGGAATTTGGCGTCGATAAAGACGGAAATATCGTGCTAGCAGACGAAATTAGCCCCGATAGCTGCCGCTTTTGGGACGCGACTACGAACGAAAAACTTGACAAAGACAGATTTCGCCAGGATCTTGGCAACGTAAAAGTCGCCTACGAAGAAGTTTTAAAAAGAATTTTATCTAAGGTTTAAAATGAAAGCTACCATCAACGTATCCCTAAAAAACGGCGTTTTAGACCCGCAAGGAAAGGCTGTTGAGCACGCGCTTGGCTCGCTTGGATTTAACAACGTAAGCGGCGTGCGAATAGGCAAACAAATCGTGCTGGATATAAACGCCGCAAGCAAAGACGAAGCGCGCAAGGAGCTCACCAAAATGTGCGAAGAATTGCTCGCAAACACCGTCATAGAGGACTACGAGATAAATTTGAACGATAAATGTGAGAGCCCAAAATGAAAGTCGCCATCGTTTTGTTTCCAGGCACAAACTGCGAGCAAGATACAAAGTACGCCTTTGAGCTTTTGGGTTGCCAGACGCAGATAATCTGGCACAAAGAAAGCGAGATAAATGCCGATCTTATCGTGCTTCCGGGCGGATTTAGCTACGGCGACTACTTGCGCACGGCAGCTATCGCTAAATTTAGCCCGGCGATGAGTGCGGTTGTAAAACACGCCCAAAAAGGCGGATACGTGCTTGGTATTTGCAACGGCTTTCAGATGCTGTGCGAGCTAAAACTGCTTGCAGGCGCGATGAGACGAAACGAAAATTTAAGCTTCATCTCAAAATATCACCACCTAAAAGTGATCTCAAACGCAAACAAATTTCTCTCAAATTTGAGCGTCGGCAAGATCGTAAATATCCCGATCGCTCACGGTGAGGGCAACTTTTACGCCGACGAAGCGACGCTAAAAAGCCTCTACGACAACGATCAGGTGCTGCTAAAATACTGCGACGCAAACGGTGCGGAACTAAATCCAAACGGTTCGGTCGACGCGATAGCAGGAATTTGCGATAAGAACAAAAAGATATTCGGCCTCATGCCTCACCCAGAGCGTGCCTGCGAGAAGTTTTTAGGCACGGACGACGGAATAAAGATGCTAAAAGGGCTAGTTTGCTAAAGCCCTTTTTAGCCTTTTTTACTACTATATTTGTTTTAGCTTGCGGGGCCACTGAACCTAGCGTGTTTGACATGATGGGCGACGAGCAAAGTCAAAAAGTGATCAAGCCCGCTCCGCAAACGCCCGCGCAAAAGCCAAATTTACAAAACAGAGCGCCGAGCACACAAAATAGAACTCCAAGCCAAACACAAAGTACGGCTACACAAAATAGAGCTCCCGTAGCGCAAAGCCAAGCCATAAGCAACCAAGGCGGTACGCATCTACGTCAACCTATCCCGCAAAATATCGCGCCAACCAACGAACCAGAGCTAAATTTAAAAGACAGCCAGCTCTACGAGCGCGTGCAGCCAAACGATATCATCATCAAGGCTCTAAACACGCCAAAGCAAGTCTACGTCGGACAAATTTTTAGCTTTACGCTCTCGGTCGATATCCAGGATAATATCGCGGTTGATTTGCAAACCATCTTGCCAGAAACCGAAAACCTAAAATGGCTAAGCTCAAATTTGCGCTGGGATAACGACGGCAAAGGGGTTTATAAGGCTCAAATTTACGCCGAGGCCTCCGCCGAGGCCGTAAAAAGTCCAAAAATCACTGTAAATTTAAAGCGTAACGGTGAGTTTTTCCAGACGGCAAATTTGACGCTTTCGCTGCCTAAAATCGTAGCGTTAAAAAGCGGCGAGAAATACAACCACGTTGTCGCTCAAAATCTCGAAGTCAAAAAATACAAAACCAACAAATTTGACGACAAAAATCTAATCATGATCGTCGAAGTAAACGCGCAAAAAGGTAACATTGCGGACTTTTTCATCGAGGATAAGGATATCATCAAGCAAGGCGTGGACTCCACGAGCGGCGAATTTGACGCGCAAAGCGGATATTATTTCGCGATATTTTCACCTGAAAAAACCTCTATAGATTTTAACTACTTTAGTCTCGCCAAAAAAGATTTCGTGAGCTTTTCGCTCCCGGTAGTCGTGGAAGACGACGAGATCAGCACGCAAATCGGGCTAAACCCGAAGCAAAGTAAATTTGAAATTTACAAAAATATCGGAGTTTACGCGCTTTTCGGTATTTTCTTGATCACATTTTTGTTTAAGCGCGACGCGATATTTCTCGTCGTCGTGGTCGGCCTTGGAGCCTATATCCTTTATAGCTACAACCCGTTTGGCGGCGCGACGCTAAGACAAAACATAAACGTAAAAATTTTGCCTACGCAAAACTCGAGCGTATTTTATACCTCAAAAGCGGAGGAAAAGATCGAGATCCTCGGCGAACGCGAGGACTACGTCAAAATTTTACTAGACGACGGCAAGATAGGCTGGGTAAAAAAAGATGATATTTTCTAGGATAAAGGCCGCGTATTTCGCGGTCGAGTTTCTCATTAGCATACTTTTGGTCGTGTTTTTTATGTGGCTTTTTAAAAAGCACATTCACGGCGTGAGAAAAATTTGGGGTAGGAGCCAGCGGCTTTTTGGCTTTTATTCGCTCGAAGTCGTCGGTAACTTCGACGAGCGCGCGAATATGATCATCATGAACCACCAAAGCATGCTAGATATCGTCGTTTTGGAGGAAGTCTATCCTAAAAATCTTTGCTGGATCGCTAAAAAAGAGATTGCCGACCTGCCCGTCATCGGCCAGATCATCCACGTGCCGCAAATGATCTCGGTCGAACGCGAGAACAAACGCTCTCTCATCAAGCTCGTAAAGGACGCGCAAGACCGCGTCGAAAAGGGGCGTGTGCTGGCGATTTTCCCCGAGGGAACGCGCTCGCACTCAAAGGAACTTTTACCTTTTAAAGGCGGTGCGAAAATCATCGCCGACAAGCTAAATCTAAAAATCCAACCCATCGTGATCACGGGTTCAGACATCTTGGATGTGAAAAAATTTAGCTTTAAAAACGGCAAAATCAAAATCATCTGCCTAGATCTCATCGATACCGCCGACCCTGAGTGGCTAGAAAACGCAAGAGCTAAAATGCAAGAAACGCTAGATAACGAGAGGCAAAAGGCGGCGGTCTAAAACGCCTGTTTTTACCGCAAATTTGCCTCGTGCGTAAATTTAACCTGAAATTGAGTCAAATTTACCGCGAGCAAATTTAGCCCTTAAATCCGCTAGCCAAATTTGACTGCCTCGTAAAAGCCGTAAATTTAGGAGGATTTATGAAAGAACTCGCAGTTATCTTTGTGCTTTTAACTCAAATTTTATTCGCTTCAAATTTGCCTGAGCCAGACCTTGAGATATTTTTTGACGAAAATGCTACGAGCAAGCAAATAGATGCAGGGCTTGATCAAATTTTGGAGTTTTTATCGCAAAACCCGCACCGCGTAAATGATGAATTTGGCGAATTTAACGACCGCCTTTTTTCGCCCTTTATCTATAACCTAAAAATCATAAAAACTGGTAAATTCGACTTTGAACGCATAGAAAAAGTACTCAAATTTAAGCCGAGTCTCAACTACAAATTTATGATTTTCACGCCTATTGACGCGGTTATTGCACTTGGCATAAACCCTGACGGCAAATATAAATTTGATCAAAAAGAGTCAATACGCCTCATCGACCTACTCGTGGCAAACGGCGCGGATATCGGCTCGCCCGAACTTTTGCGCACGGCTTGCAATGCCGAAGCGTTTGAGATTTTTAGCCACCTTCTTAGCAAAGGCGCGCGCGGCGACAAAGAAACGATGCTTTGCGTGGCTGGCGGGATAGCTATCTTTATGGGTCAAAACGGCGCCCCGCCGATCGCAAACGCTCCACTTGATCCAAAAATAAGGCAGTTTGCGAAAACCGCAAAATTTACAGAGTTTTACCGCGATAAAATGCACTACCTCGAGGAGCTTTTAAAATTTAAGCCGCTTAGCGAATTTGAGGCTAAGGATCTGGAAATTTTTACGAAACTAGCTGCGATCCTAGACAGCGAGGATATGGTTAAGTTTCTACTAAAAAACGGCGTTTGCAAGCAAGAAAATTTACAAACCTCGTGCGAAAATCTTAAAAAGTACGCGACCCATTACGACGCAAAAGAGAGCCAAAAGCTAATAAACGAAGTCAAATAGCATAACGCGGCGAGCGAGCATTGTGAAGCAATTTTAAATTTGCGCTTTAAAAAAGGTTCATATTTTATCTTGGTGTATGTAAATTTGAAGGATAAACGATGAAAATTTCTTTACGATTTTTGCCGCTCGCCCTACTCACTTTTTGCGCTGGAGCAAGATGAAGCGATTAAGGCTTGTCGGCAATCAAAATCCGCGCCTGATTTTAGAATTTTCTACGACGAAAATGCTACGAGCGAACAAATAGACTCCGGGTTAGAACAAATTTTAGATTTTTTGCGGCAAAGCCCGCACCGCGTAAACGATTAAGCGGATGAGTATTGCGACCGCCTTTTCGTGCCTTTTGTCTTTAATACTAGCAAAATCGACTTTATGCAGATAGAAAAAGCACTCAAATTTGAGAAACAAATTTTAGATTAGTTGATAGTATTCGTATCAAGTTTAAAGATATTCTTAGCACCTTGTGCTATAATCTGCTAAAAATTTTAAAAACAAAGGACGAAAAAATGAGCGAAAAATTTGAATTTCAGACCGAGGTAAACGAGCTGTTAAATTTGATGATACACTCGCTTTACTCGAACAAAGAGATATTTTTGCGCGAGCTAATCTCAAACGCAAGCGACGCGCTAGATAAGCTAAACTACCTCTGCCTCACGGACGACGCATACAAAAGTCTAAGCTACTCTCCGCGAATCGATATCAAAATAGATAAGGACAAAAAGACGCTAACGATCAGCGATAACGGCATTGGCATGGACAAAAATGAGCTGATAAATAACCTCGGCACCATCGCTAGAAGCGGCACGAAGGGCTTTTTAGACAAGTTAAGCGGCCAAGCCAAAAAAGATAGCGCGCTCATCGGACAGTTTGGTGTCGGATTTTATTCGGCGTTTATGGTCGCGGATAAGATCGAGGTCGTGAGTAAAAAGGCGCTTGGCGAAGAGGCCTTCATGTGGAGTTCGGACGCTAAAACCTACGAAATCTCGCCCGCGCAAAAAGATAGCCACGGCACCTCGATCACGCTTTATCTAAAAGATGACGAGTTTGCCGAGTCCTACCGCATAGAAAACATCGTCAAAAAATACTCCAACCACATCCCGTATCCGATATTTGCGGATAAAGAAGAGTACGTAGCGCCTAAAGAGGGCGAAAAAGAGGGCTCGTACGAGACCAAAAACGTGCAGATAAATAAGGCTTCCGCACTTTGGAAAATGAGTAAAAGCGCGCTAAAAGACGCCGACTATAACGACTTTTACAAACAAATCTCGCACGATAGCGAGGATCCGCTACTTTGCGTACATACAAAAGCCGAGGGCAAGATCGAGTACACCACCCTATTTTTCGTGCCGGCGTCAGAGCCGTTTGATCTATTTCGCGTGGATTATCAAAGCGGCGTAAAGCTTTACGTCAAAAGCGTATTTATCAGCGACGACGCCAAAGAGATGCTGCCGCCTTATCTTAGATTCGTCCGCGGCATAATCGACGTTGAGGATTTGCCGCTAAATGTCAGCCGCGAAATCCTGCAAGAAAACAGCATAATGCGTAGCGTCAAAGAGCAAAGCGTCAAGAAAATACTGGGCGAACTGGCCAAGCTAAAAGAAAAAGATAGAGAAAAATACATCAAATTTTATAAAATATTTGGCAAGGTGATCAAAGAGGGACTTTACGGATTTAGCAGCGAAAAGGAGCAAATTTTAGACCTTTGCCTCTTTAAATCAAGCAAGCGCGAGGGGCTAGTCAGCCTAAAAGAGTACAAAGACGCGATGAAAGAAGGTCAAAAATCTATATACTACATCAGCGGAAACAACGAAACGATGCTAAGAAATTCGCCGCTTTTAGAGAGTTTTAAGGCTGAAGGCATAGAAGTGCTCATCATGGACGAGGAGATAGACTCTATCGTCATGCCGATGGTGCAAGACTACGACAAAACACCGATAAAAGCGGTAAATCATACCGATATCGACGCCGAGATCAAGCCGGAAAAAAGTGAAGCCGACGAGGGCAAATTCGCCGCGCTGCTAGCTAAAATGAAAGAGATCCTAAAAGACGAGGTCAAGGACGTGAAACTAAGCTCACGCCTAAGCCAAAGCCCCGCCGTCATCGTCTATGATAAAAATGATCCCGACTACGCTACGCAGATGATGCTAAAGCAGATGGGGCATAGCGCGGGTAAAATTTTACCGATACTAGAGATAAATCCAAAGCACGAGCTCTTTGAAAAGCTATCTCAAAACGAGGCGATGATCTACGACGCGGCCGAGCTGCTTTTAGATATGGCTAAGCTAAACGAAGGCGTCGCGATCGACGATCCGTCGGCGTTTAGCAAAAAGCTAACTAAAATTTTGCTAAAAGCGATCTAAATTTAAGCCTTTTTGGGCTTAAATTTTGTTTCGGTTCGGCGGCGGAGTTAAATTTGCCGCCGAGTTTTTTCAAAATCTCACTCAAATCTACATAGCAAAATCCGCTCGCCTTACCCTTTAAATTTACGGCGTCAAATTTGATTTAATAGGCGTTTGCTATCTGGATTGAAAAAATGAGTAAGCTACATTTGCGTAATATTTGGTTATAATTACCGAAAAATTTAAGGTATGAAGTGAACGAAAGTAAAGAATATTTCGTAAAAGAAGAAGATTTTATCGTATCAAAAACCGATCTAAAGG
The DNA here is from genome assembly GCA_963529735.1 of uncultured Campylobacter sp. Lineage (GTDB taxonomy): Bacteria > Campylobacterota > Campylobacteria > Campylobacterales > Campylobacteraceae > Campylobacter_A. Next base: position 8,274 of record CAUSAR010000030.1, on the reverse strand, counting down.
GCAAGATAACCTACTGCAATCAGCCGTTTTTAAAGATCGTCGGCGCGACGCAAGAGCAACTTTTGTACAAACCGCACAACATCATCAGGCACCCTGATATGCCGCGCATCGTGTTTAAACTACTATGGGATCGCATCAAGGCAAAGCAGGAAATTTTTGCGTTCGTTAAAAACAAGAGCTTTGACGGCGGATTTTACTGGGTATTTGCCAACATTACGGCTTCGCTAGACGCTAACGGCGAGATCATCGGCTACTACTCCGTTCGCCGCAAACCAAACCCAAAGGGCGTCAAATTTATCGAAGGCGTATATAAGCAGCTGCTTGAGGCCGAAAAAAGCGGCGGCATGGAGGCTTCAGGCAAGCTACTGGGGCAAATTTTAGCCGATGCAAATATCAGCTACGACGAGCTAGTGCATAAACTTCAGCGAGGATAGATATAAGACAATCTCGTCTCTGTCGGTATAAATACCCAAAAAAACAAGCCTAACAAGCTTGAAAAAATGGATATCAATCCGTAAGAAGCGATCATAAGTGTCGTGCAGTTTAGCACTCTGACAAGCTGGGTCAAAGAGCAAGGAGTAAAAACTAGCGGATATTTTTCGGCTGTTTTTGACAACGAGGATTATTATGCTAACGTCAGCGCCTATCTCTCGCAGATCCTACTAGAGATATCACTAAAAAGCGAGAAAAGCAGCATAAGCACGGTGGCAAATCACAAACTCCAAGTCGCCGCAAAAAATATAAAATATATAACCGAGCTCCTGCAAGCTCAAAGCGCCATCATGCAAAAATACAAAAGACGAAGCTTCTTTAATAATGACGCTACTCGTCTGCGTGCCGTCAAAACGCAGCTCGCGGTACTTCTCAAAGCGCAATCAAGACTAGATAAGCTACTAAAAATGCAGGCTAGCATCATCTCAAACGTGATTTTGGGCGAGTTTAAGATGGTGTATAAATTTTTACTTTACTCTGTTTTTTTAGCAAAAAGCAGAGGTCATCAGCTACTTTTAGTCGAGATAATCAGCGTTTGCGATAAGATTGCAGCAATGATTGGGCCGATATTTAGCAATCAGAGCCTAAAGACAAGTGAACTCGTGTATCGCTATCTGGTTTACGAGCTGCGAGAATAAAGACGATTTTATAAACTAATTTTAAAATTTACAAAGTACAAAGATATTTAAAATTAACACTCTGCCGTAAATTTAAATATCTTTTAAAATTTCATCCACGATTTTTCGTGCGCCGCTATTATCTATCTGCTTGGAAAGCTTGCTTGAAATTTGCGCTATATCCATCTCGTTTATCAAATTTAGCATCTCATCCGCATCAATCTTGCCGCCTTTTTGAAAGCAAAATTTGGCCAAATTTTGATCCACGAGGAATTTAGCGTTAAAAACCTGATGATTGTTTGCGGCGTAAGGATAAGGCACGAATACGCTAGGTAGCGCATTTGCCGTGAGCTCCCACAGCGTACCCGCCCCTGCGCGGCTTATCGCTAGATCGGCGCAGCTCATCTTAAGCTCTATTTTAGGATCAAAGTCAAAAAGCTCGAGTTCATCGCTGCTAAGATCCAGCTTTTTATACTCCTCTTGCAAGCTCTCAAGCGCGTTTTTGCCGCATTGATGGATTACTTTTACGCCTTTTTGTTTAAAAACGGGAGCCAGCTTTAAAGCAAGCGAGTTTATCGCCGCCGCGCCCTGCGAGCCACCTAAAAATATCACAGTTTTTAGCTCGCTGCGAAGCCTAGCCGCGCTAAAAAATCTCTCCGCGACGGGATAGCTAAAAACAGGCTTAAAATACGAGTTAAAAAAGCCCTTTGCGAGCGGTTTTAAGAGCTTGTTTAGGTTGCCGATCACAGCATTTTGCTCGTGGATAAAAAGCGGCGTGCGTGAGATGATCGCCCCAAATGCCGCAGGCGCAGCGCTGTACCCGCCTACGCTAACGACGGCTTTTACGGCATGAGTCTTAAAAATTTTGCGGCATTTAAAGGCTAAATTTAGGATATTAAAAAGCGAAAAAAGTTTGCCTAGTCCTTTTTTATTTACCACGCCACTGCTTGGCAGGAAAAATTTCTTGCTAAATGCAGCATCGTTTTCAAACCACATCTTGTCCTGTCCGCTGCTAGAGCCCACAAATATCGTCTTGCATCCGCGCGCGACTAGCTCCTCATTTAGGGCTTTTGCGACGGCTAGATGTCCGCCCGTACCTCCGCCGCAGATTACGATAGTGTCGCTTTCTGTTTTATTTCGGGCTTCGCCGTTAGTTAAATTTGACGGCAAAATTTCAGCAGCATTTTGCTCTTTGTCTTGTACATTTTCAGGCGTCAAATTTTACTCCTTGTCGTTTAATTTCGGACGTTCAAATTTGACCTTAAATTTGCGTCGCAAGTCAAATTTGAGCTCAATCTTTTACCTTTTTGCTCACCATCAACACCATGCCGACCCCTATGCAAAGCGCTAGGATCGAGCTGCCGCCGTAGCTTAGAAACGGTACGGCGATACCCTTGATAGGCGTGATCGAGGTGATGCCGTATGAGTTCATGATAAACGAAAACGAGATGAGAAGTCCGACGCCGAGCGTAAAAAGGTGGTAGACTTTGTTTTCGCTCCTTGAGGAGACGCGAAAGATACGGAAAAGCAAAATCAAAAGAAGCGACGTGATGATAAGTATCCCCAGCACCCCGACCTCCTCGGCGATACCGGCAAGCACGAAGTCCGTGTGCACTTCGCTCAAAAATCCGAGCTTAAACACGCCAGCTCCAAGCCCTTCGCCGAAAAATCCGCCGTGCTTTATCGCATTTAGAGAGTGCGAGATCTGATAAGGCTCAGGCACGCCCTCGACGCGAAACATATTTGCCATATTTTCGGGCATAAGCGAAAGGACCATATTTTGCACCGTGCCCCACCATGATTTTATACGCAAAATTCGGTGTTCCGACGTAAAAATAGCCACAAAAGCAAGCACTGAAGCGCCCGCCATACCGATGACGAAAAGTCGCTTGCTAGTGCCGGCAAAAAGCATCATAACGATAAGCGTAAGCGCTAAAACTACGACCTGTCCGAGGTCATTTTGAAGGATGGCGATAAGATAAACGGCGATCAAAAACAAAAATATATAAGGCAAAATGAGCTTAAATTCTTGCTTTAAGCTTTTTTTTCTCTCATCTATCTTGCGTGCAAAACTCCATGCCAAAAAGTAAACGAAACCGATCTTAAAAAACTCAACAGGCGCCAAAGAAAAGCCCGGCAAGCGTATCCAGCGCTTTGCACCGCCCGTATCGGTAACCAGCGAGCTAGGTAGCGCATGCATAGCACCCATCGCGATGGCGCAAAAGCCAAACAGGCAAAAGCCGATCCAGACCATGGATTTATCGGGGTCAAGCCGCGAAATGCCCCACATCAAAAATATCCCGATCGCCCCCACGACAAGCTGCCTGATAAAAAAATGATAAGGCTCGTAGTTAAAAAAAAGCACGGTAAAAACGGGCAAAGAGAGCGAAAAAACGATACCGATAGTAATGAGCGCGACGCAAGAGTAAAATATCCACTTATCCGCCTGCATTTTTCCCTTTCCCGAGTTAAATTTAAAGGCCGATTTTACTTAACTATGACTTACAAAGATGTTAATCGGGCGTTTATAAAGTTCAAATTTAACCAAAAAATATCCAAAAAAAATTAAAAAATATACTAATATAAATTATATAAATATAAAATTTTAATTTGGTATTAAGTAAACAATTTGTAACATACGCGCGTTATGCAAATGTAGCATAAAACTAAAAAAGGAGTCTAAATGAGAGTTAAATTTTCAGTTGCCGCATGTGCTGTTTTAGCGCTATTTACGGCGCAAGCAAATGCCGCAGATACGGTTAAGCTAGAAGGCGTCGAGATAAACAGCGTCGGCGACAACATCAGCGAGAGTGGTATCAGCGAAGGCATCCTAACCAAAAACGTGCAAAACGGCATCCTAGCCGGTAAAAAGGTACTAGATACGCCGTATCAGATAAGCACGATCACGAAAGAAACGATGAATCACCAGGGCGTGACCGGCTTTGAGGAGGCGGTGAAGTACTTCCCGTCCGCGCAAGTACAGATGAGAGGTGGCACCACGGTCGGTCGTCCGCAAACTCGCGGCTTTGAGGGTAGCGTCGTAGGCAACGTTTTTTGGGACGGTTTTTACGCTATCTCGACTACCGCGATCCCGATGGCGATGTTTGAGAGTTTGCAGATACAAAACGGTCTTGCCGGCTCGCTCTACGGCCCGCAAAACCCGGTCGGCGTCTTTAACTACACTAGAAAACGCCCGGTAGATAACGAGCACAGCATCTGGGCGGACTACGCTTCGCGCGAGCACTTCGGCGTGGGCGTAGATAGCTCGATGAAATTTGACAAGGTAGGTTACCGCGCGGTCGTATACGGCTCAGACGGCGCAAAACAGGTAAAAGACAGCAACTACCAGCGCCGCCTAGCCAGCCTCACGCTCGAGTTTTACCCGACCGAGTCGCTTACGTTTGAGACTGCGGCTAGCTACTACGAGCACAACACTCACGGATTTGCGGGACTTTTTGCGCTTTACGTAAAAGACGGCATGATCAGAAACGACCTAAAGCTACCTGATCCGGTAGATAACAAAACTCCTGGACTTGGTCAGCCATACGGCGGTATGAATCTAAAAACGACGACGGCTAGCGTTAAATTTAAATACGCTCCGAGCGAGGATTGGTATTTTGAAGGCGGATATCAGTTCCAGCGAGCCGATCGCCATATACACAGCGTCGTAAATAGAATCACCGATAAAAACGGCAACTACGATACCTATCACAGCGGCGGAGCGACCGCGGCGTATAGATTTGATCTACCTAGCGGCTATCTAAAGGCGGTCACGGACTTTGATACCTGGGGGCTAAACCATAACTTTAGTGTGCAGGCAAACGGATATAGATACGTGCAGTATCGTTACTCAAATTTAAGCACGACGACAAAAGCTGGCTCGGCAAACATCAACGATCCTAAAATTTTCCCGCATCCAAACTCAAAAAAAGGCTCGAATTTATATAAACTAAGCACGACCGATATGAAAAATATCTCCGTGCTAGACGATATCACGATAAACTATAACTTTAGCTTGCTACTAAGCCTCTCAAATAGCTGGATAAAAGAGCGCACTCGCCCGGCCATAACCGCTACGCAAAGACAACTAAAGCCTATCGTGACCAAATACGACGAATCAGGCCTTAGCTACGGCGCGAGCCTAGTTTATAAACCGGTTGAAAACGTGAGCACCTATATTACCTTTGCCGATAGCTTGCAACAAGGCGGCAGCGGCACGAACACCGATGGCACGACTAGCGTGCTAAAACCGTATCGCTCGAAACAATACGAAATAGGCGCTAAAGCTCGCATAAACGAAATCGACTTTAGCACGGCGGTGTTTAGGATACAGCGCCCTATCGCTTATGTCGGCAATAGCGGCAAATACGATGTCCAAGGCGAGCAGGTAAACACGGGATTTGAGTTTATGAGCGGCGGCAAAATCACCTCAAATTTAAGCGTTCTAGGCGGATTTACGCTGATAAACTCTAAATTTAAAGATCCGCTACTAAAAGGCGCAAACGGCAAGGTCGTAAACGGCGTGCCTAAACTAAACTCGAATTTGCTATTTGACTACGTCGTGCCAAATACCGAAAAGCTCGCATTTAGCGCAAATTTCCACTACACGAGCAAGATGTATATCGACGATCTAAACACGCAGGCTACGCCTAGCTTTTTCGTCACCGATCTTGGCGTGAGATATGTTAGCCGCGCGATGCTAGGCAAGCAAACCACTTTGCGCTTTAACGTAAATAACGTATTTAACAAAAAATACTGGGCGGGTATGTATCCTGCTAGCGCTGACGGCGCAGGCACCAGCGCTAGCGTTCTTGGCGTAGCTAACGGACTAAGCCTGGGCGAGAGCAGGATGTTTATGCTTTCGGCCGAAGTCAAATTTTAATTTGATTTAGAGCTTGTCTCGCGAGCGTCTTTAACGGAGCTTGAAATCTCCCTTGATGAACTACGCGTTCTATATTCGGTAGAAAATTTCTTCGCGCCTTAAAGCCGTCTCGCGATACTTTATCTTGGCTTCTTGCGCTCAAATTTGGAGCAATACTTACCCGCCAAAACCCGCGCCTTGGCAATGCCGATTTAATTCCGTTAAATTTATACAATCAGTTCCGCTTTGCTTCACGGCTTGCGTTTGCAGCTTTTCAAAAAGCTTTTACGGGCCGCAGGCAAATTTAACAGAAATTTTATGCATAACGTCAAATTTAAAAACAACTTTACTACACAAATTAAAGCTCAAATTTAAGCGCACAGGTTTTTGGCTACTATTTGAATTTTCATAATTTTAAGCCCGTTTGGGTATAATCTGCCCTTTTAAACGCGAGGAAAATATGCCCCTTTCAAAACTAAATCAAGAACAATATGCCGCCGCGACCGCTCCTGCCGGACACAATCTAGTTATAGCAAGTGCGGGCACCGGTAAAACCAGCACCATCGTCGCACGCATCGCTCATCTGCTAAATTTAGGCGTAAAGCCAGAGAAAATCCTGCTGCTAACCTTCACCAACAAGGCCGCGGCCGAGATGATCGAGCGCTTAAACCGACATTTTGATAAAAAAATCACCTCGCGCATCACGGCGGGCACCTTTCACTCGGTTTCTTATTCGCTGCTTAAATTTCTAGAAAAACCCGTCACGCTAAAGCAGCCAAGCGAGCTAAAAACGCTGCTAAAATCGCTCGTCGAGAGGCGTAAATTTAACCATCTAAGCGACGTCAAGCCATACGGCGGCGCTTATCTTTACGACGCGTATTCGTTGTTTCAAAATTTAGCCCTAAAGCAGACGTTTGGCGAGTGGTTAAAGGAGCGAAGCGACGAGCAAGGCGTATATGCCGAGATTTACGAGGACGTTTTGCGCGAATTTGAGGAGGAAAAGAGCAAATTTGGCTACGCGGATTTTAACGACTTGCTTATCAAAATGCGTAACGAACTAAGAAAAGGCGCACCGCTAAAATTTGAGGAAATTTTAGTCGACGAGTATCAGGACACAAACTCGCTGCAAGGCTCACTAATCAGCGCTTTTGAGACGAAAAGCCTCTTTTGCGTCGGGGATTTTGACCAGAGTATTTACGCTTTTAACGGCGCAAACATCGAGATCATCGGCTCGTTTAAGGACCGATTCGCAGACGCTAAAATCTACGCGCTAAACATCAACTACCGCAGCAGCTCCGCCATCCTAGCCCTTGCCAATAAAGTCATCGCAAACAACCCGCGCCTTTACGAAAAAAAGCTAGTCGTCGGCCGCGAGGGTAAATTTACCTCGCCAAAGCTGCTAGTTTATAACGAGCTTTTCGACCAATACTCAAACATCGCGCAGGTCATCGCCGTCTCAAAATACAAAAAAGAAAACATCGCCATCATCTTTCGCAACAACTCGAGTGCCGACGGCCTAGAAGTCGCGCTGCGAGAGCTAGGCATCGGCTCCAAGCGCAAGGGCGGCGTGAGCTTTTTTGAGAGCCGCGAGGTGCGCGCCGCGATGGATCTGCTTGGCATTCTCATCAACCCAAAAGACATCATGGCCTTTATCCACGTGTGCGAATACGCAAAAGGCGTTGGTGCAGCGCTTAGCAAGGAGATTTTCGAGGTGCTAAGCAAGGTCGGACACGGCGACGTCGTGCGAGGATTTTTGCAGCCTGACGATAGCGTAGAGGCCTTTGCCAAAAAAACCAAAAACTACCAGCTTGGGCTTTTTGACGAGCTTGACGAGGTCGGGGAGAAGTCGCGCTTTGCTAAATTTAACTTTAGCGAGAAATTTTTCGCACACCCCGTGCTAAAAATGCAAAAACTAAGCGAGAGCGGCGGGCAGTTTTTGTATGAAATTTATAATTTTTTAAGCGCCGCCAAACGCCACTCGCGCCCGACATCGCTGATAGACGATCTCAAAAATAGCAAAATTTACGCCCTCATCGCCGACAATCTCGCGACCAAGCGCGCCACGCAAAAAAACGGCAACATCGACGAAACGCTAAAAAAAGAGGCTCTAGAACGCATCGCGGGCAAGCTCGAGGTACTGGGCGAACTAGCCAAAAATTACTCAGAGGCGGAGAAATTTTATAACTTTATCACACTAGGCAGTAGCGAGATGAGTAGCGGCGAAGGGGTAAATCTGCTAAGCGTGCACGCCTCAAAGGGGCTTGAGTTTGACCTCGTTTTCGTAGTCGATCTCGCGCAAAATCG
>CAUSAR010000029.1:0-21394 GCA_963529735.1 uncultured Campylobacter sp. | reverse complement strand
AGATAACGTCCGGATTTTGCGCGAGAATTTCTTCTTTATTTAAAATTCTAAATCCCCCGAAATTCGCCGCATTTACTCCGCCGCTTAGCTTTATCTCGTAGTCGAAATACGTCCCGCCTCCTGCGGCCTCGTAGCTTTTATCTCGGCCGAATATAAAAAGAACCTTCGGTTTTTTGCTAAGCACTTTTACGAAATTTTCTATCTTAGCTCTTACCTCGGCTCTATTTTGCAAAATTTGCTCCGCCTTTTGCTCTTTTTCGTAAATTTTTCCCAGCATCCCAAACCAAAAAAGAGGATCTTCCTCCGTGCCGCTTAAATTTACCAAAGCTACGTTTAGCCCTACTTTTCGCAGCGGCTCGATGATCTTTTCGCCTCTCATGCCCCACTGCACGACAAGATCCGGAGATAGTTTTAGCAGCTCCTCGATATTTGGGGTAAAATCCTCTCCTATACCGCCTGCTGGGATACTAGCTGCGCCTTTTATCATTTTTCCGAGCATTCCGCGCTCGATGTTTTTTTTAGCTATCGGATGGACGGAGGCTAGACGAGATACGTTGTTTTCGACGCTAAGAGAAAACGAAGCTAGCGGCACGGGAAACAGCGCTACGCTTTTAACGGAGCGGTCGAAGCGAAGCTTATTGCCGTTTTGATCGGTAAATTCAAGCGCGCCCAGCGTCGCCGCCAGTAGCAATAAAACAGATATGATTTTTCTCAAATTTGATCCTTAAATTTGTAAATTTTAGAGCTTTTGAGCAGGTCTGTTTAAAACCCGCTCGGCAAATTTAAAATTTAAAAGCTAGCCTTAAAGCCTAGTTTGAAATTTCTGCCAGGATTTATTAGCGGGTTGCTAGCGCTTCTAGGCTGGCTGATTAGCTCGTAGCTTAGGCTTGGGGCGTATTCTTTGTCAAAGATATTTTCGACGCCGAAATTCAGGCTAAAATCTTTTAAGAAACCTAGTTTACCCGGACTCTTGCCAAAGTATAGGTTATGCACGAAATATCCCGCTCGCTCGCGCTCTACGCTGTCGTCTATGCGCGTCTTTCTCGCCGCCCAGTCGCCGCTATACTCTATGTAAGAGTTAGCAAAAAACTCCGGCGAATAAGAAACGGCCACGCGTCCGCTAAGCGGAGCGATCTCCGGAAGCGGTTTACCGGTTTGTTTGTTTTTGCCGCGCGTGTAGGCGAGATTTGTTTTAAACTCCAAATTTGATAAAACTTTATAAGCAAGGTCAAATTCGGCTCCGCTTATCTTGGCTCTATTTACGTTTTGCGACTGATAGTATGTCACGCCACCGCTTTGCCAGTTTCGCTCGACGATCAGGTCTTTATAATCTCCCGTATAAAATATCAAATTTGATCTAAGCGCTTTATCCGTATAGCGAAGTCCGGCCTCATAGGTAACGCCTTTTTCGATATTTAGATCAGGGTTTGGCAGATACGCCTCGCTGCCTGAAAACGTAAGTATCGGAGCAACCTCGCCGCTCATAGGAGCCCTAAACGAAGTCGAGAAATTTCCTACGAACTCAAGTCCTCCGACGACGGGATAAATAAGTCCCAGGCCGTAGCTGACTCTGCCGTCTTTTCTATCGTTGGCGTTTTCGTATAGGGCTTTTACGGCGGGGCTCATCGAGCTATCCATATCAAAGGACGTTTTTATGCGGTCGTAGCGTAAATTTGCGCTCAAAATCGCGTCGTTGCTAAACGCGTATTCAAGCAATCCAAACCCGGCGACGTCAAGCTGTTTGGTTCTTAGCCTATTGCGAAATCTAGGACCGTTATTTACGCTTTGATACACGCTATCCCAGTCCTCGTAATAAAAATCTACGCCGTAGGTCTGGGTTAGGTTGTCGCCTATAAATTTACCGATAAATTTGCCGCCGTAGACCTTCGGGCCGTTCACGTAGTTATCGACCTGTCTAGGCGAAAACGATCCGATGTAGGGTCTTATATTTAGGTGCGTGTAAAGCTCTCTGTAATACAAGCTAGAATCTAATATAAATTTGTCGTTTATGTTGCCTTCGTAGTTTAGCGCTACGTATTTTTCTCTAAGAGGCGCTTCTTTTATGTATTTTTGAAAGCCTTTTTTGTTCGCCGTTCCGGGAGCGCCGACAGAGGTACCGACTACGCCGCGCCCTGATTCGGCGTATCTAGTTACGAGCTCAAGTCTGTGAAAATCGGCAAAGCTATATCCGCCTTTAAAATCAAGGCTTCGGTAGTTATACCTTGTATTTGGGATTTTACCCGCCGGAGTGTCGTAGTCCTTGCCGTGTTTGTAGTTTAAGCCGAGCAATGTGTCAAACCCATGTCCGACTACGCCAAGCTGTAAGCGGTTTTGCACGCCTTTGTTCGCGCTTTGATACTGGGTGCTTAGATACGTATCAGATAATGCCCAGTCGCCGTGCACGTCTCCGCTAGCTCTTTTGGTGACTAAATTTACTATGCCGCCAAACGCGTCGGTGCCGTAAAGCGTGCTAGCAGGACCTCTTATTATCTCTATCCTTTCGATTTGATCGGGTGTAAAGATCGAATACTCAAACGCCGGCCTACCTCTAAATCTAAGTCCGTCTACAAACATCGGTACGCGGTAATCAGACGAGCTAAAGCCTCGCACGTTTACGGTGCCCGAGTCCATGCCTTCGTTTACGATAGAGACTCCCGGCGCCTCGCTGATTAGCTCGGGTACGCTTTTGCCAAGCTTTCTTTCTATCGTCTCTTTATCTACTACCGAGACGCTTTTGCTTATCTCGTCTACGCTTTGAGACGATCTTTGCGCCGTGACGGTTACGCCTTCTAGCGATTTTAGCTCTACTTCATTCTGTGCGGCAGCCAAAACGCCGACCAAAGCAAGACTAAGCACGATTTTTCTTTGCATTTAAACTCCTTTAAAAATTATTAACGGGCAATTATACAGAAATATATAATGATTTTCAATGATTAAAAATAAGGTTTTTAGTAAATAATTTATGTAGCAAAAATTTAAGCCGTTTGTAATTCCAGCACATTTTTATAAAAAATAATAAAAAATATTGTTCTCTCGCAAATATCACGAACATTAAAAAATAAGAATAGTGTCCTTAAGTTTTAAGATCACTAATTTAAAATGCATTTTTTCAGATTTTAAAAATTAACCTCTACTCAAGCGATAAAAACGCGCTGTTCGCAATAGCTAGTATATTATAAAATGATTTATAAATAATTATTTAAGCATTATTGATATATACTCTTGTTTTTATTTTAAAATCAAGGGAGAATAATGAGACTTAGCATTTTTGCTTCAGTCGCTATTTTAGCTACTTTTGCTGTTGCAGACACAAAGACGGACGGCTACTCGGTGATGCTTCCAAGCGTAGAAGTCGAAGGCATTTCCGAGCAAGATAACCTAAAAGGCTACGTAGCTTACGATAGTGCAGAAGTAAACAGAAACGGACTTAGCAACAAGCAAACGCCTCAAACCATCGAAACTATCGATATCCAAAAAAATCGCAACTACGGCACGAACGATCTTTCAAGCATCCTCGAAGGAAACGCAGGCATCGACGCGGGCTACGATATGCGCGGCGAGAGTATAAAAATAAGAGGCTTTAGCATAGACGGCGGAGACATATATAGAGACGGCGTGAGAGACTCGGGTCAGATCAGGCGCAGTACCGCAAACGTCGAGCGCGTCGAGATTTTAAAAGGACCAGCTTCTATCCTATACGGCAGGAGCGACGGCGGCGCGGTCGTAAATTTAGTCAGCAAAAAGGCAAATTTTACCCCTGTTTATAAGGTCTCGGGCAGATACGGCAGCTGGAGCAGATGGGGGCTTGGCGCAGACGTGAACCACGCAGTAAATAATCAACTGGCCGTACGCCTAACCACCGACGGCGAGCGCGGTAAATCGTGGCGCGAAGGCATAAAATATAAAAATTTTATGATAAGCCCTAGCGTCATCGTAACCAACCAAAGCGGCGACGTAAGCTTTGAAGCGCAGTATACGTACGACAACGCCTGGAGAGTACCCGATAGAACTCCTACCAAAGCCGTCTACGATAAGCTAGGCATAGACTACAAAAAGGGCTTTTCTCACGAAGGCGACTTCGTGGAAGATAGGCTGCACTCTTTCCATACGGAGTTAAATGCCGAGCTAGCAAAAGAGTTAAATTTAAAATGGGTTTTTGGATACAGAAAAGCTAGCCAAAATTTCGACCACTTTTTTGCGGGCAGTATCGTTAGCGGCAACAGACTAAGGCAAAACTACGCAAAGCAAGAGACGGATAACGAAACTATCTCAAACGCTTTTACGCTTACTAAGGAGCTAAATTCCGAGAGATTTAAGCACAACATCGCTATCGGCTACGATAACAGCATCGAAACTCGCCATCCAAGACTCTGGTATAGCAGAACCCATATGCAAGATATCGACCCATACGCATCTAGGGGCAGTTGGGCGTCAAACAGAAACGTCCCGTTTACGACCGATAACAAACACCGCGCGATCAATCACGGCGTGTTTTTCGAGGATCTAATCAGTCTTGACGATACCTATAGATTGATGCTAGGCGGCAGGTTTGATTTTTATAAATTTAAAACCAGAAACATAAGAGGCCAAACAAACAGCTACACCGGCGACTCGTTTAGCCCGAGGGTCGGCTTTTTATGGGACTTTGCGACCGATCACACCGCTTACGTTTCATATTCGCAGAGCTTTGCGCCCTACGGCGGTAGAGGTAACATCGGCATCAGCACCGAAGATACGTCAAGGCTGGATCTAAAACCGCAAAACAACGTCCAATACGAAATCGGACTAAAAAGCACTTGGGCGGATAATAAATTTAGCTCAAACATCGCGGTGTTTCAGATCGAACACAAAAATATCCGCTATCAGCCAGATCCTACAAACGACCCATATACTTGGGCAGTTCGCGGCAAAGAGCGCAGCCGCGGTATCGAGCTAAACGTGCTAGGGCAAATTTACGAGAATTTATACCTGCGCAGCTCGCTTGGCTACACGAACGCTAAGGTTACTAAAGACAACTCAAACCCGCTAAACGAAGGGCTTAATCTAAATGAAACCACGCGCTGGCAAGGTAACGTCTTTTTACGCTACGTAAATGCCGACAAATGGTACGTAGAAAGCGGCGTTACCGGCTACTCTAAACGCTACTCCTACTCTACTAACGGCGGTAGAATCCAAGAACAACACTTGCCGGGCTTTGCCAGAGTGGACGTGAGTGCGGGATATAGCTTCACCGAGCATGCGCAAATGACGCTAGCGATAAACAATCTCTTTGATAAAAAGTACTGGCGCTCAAGCTCGAGGCTAGGCGACGAGAGGTCGTTTATGGTGAATTTTCACTATAATTTTTAACTAAACCGATAAAAACGATAGGTTATCCTATCGTTTTTATCGGTTTTAAAACCGCTTCATCTATCGCGCCTCAAAAGCAAAAACTTTAGCTCCAAACTATGGATAGCTCCGGATGAATACAATAAATTTTACCTCCTAGCCTCCCGTGCACAAATACTATTAAATGACATGGTTATTTTTATTATAAAAACACTACCAATTTTATAATAAAAATTCAACAAAATTTTTTAGATATATGGTTTGAATGCAAAATATAAAATAATACTTAATGGGTTAATAAGATCAGTATAATAATAGATCAATAAATTTTATACAAGGAGATAGCTATGAAGAAACTAGTTTTCATCTTTTTTGTTGCATTGCCTGCAGTATCCGCTCATGCGAAAAGCAGTACCGTAATCGCAGAGGAACTAAGATCGGCCGGCAAAACCGTAGAGTCTCTTGCCTACGATCAAGAGGGTTGCCTGAAAGAGAAAAGTTGGATATCTTGCGAGCGACTCGCGAAGCATTACGACAATACGGACCCAGACATGCCTTGCGATTCGGAAATGGTCACGGAGTACTACAAAAAGTGTTGCGATTATTTAAAAAACAAGGTCCAGCTATGCTGCGAAAAAGGATATCCAAAAGAACTTGAGGAAAAACGCGATGCGGCTTGCAAAGCAAAAGATGCTAAAAGTTGCGGCACGCTAGCATCCATCGCACACAGACAAAAAAACTATGAGAAGTCGTTTAATTACGCAAAAAAAGGCTGCGATGCTGGGAAAGACGATACTTCTTGTAAACTTCTTGCCTATATGTATTATTACGGTCAGGGCGTAGAGAAGGATTATAAAAAATCGTTTAATCTATATGAAGGATTGTGTGATAGAGATATATACGATATGTGTGCTATCCTGAGCCACTTCTATACGGACGGCGTAGGCATAAAACAAGACATCAAAAAGGGTAAGAAAATTTTAGAAAAACTTTGCTACGATAAATATACAGAAGGCTGCGCCAATCTAGCCGCGCTCTATGAAAGCGATAAATACGGCATGAAAGACGATAAAAAAGCTACGGAACTTTATACCATGGCTTGCAAACACAATCCAAAAGGCCCGGCATGCGACAAGATAGGCGGCATGAGCAAGAGGCTGAAATTTTTTTGCACAGAAAAAAGAACGGTTATAACTGTTTTGAGCTAGCAAATACTTATTATAAAAACGATCCAGAAAAAAACTGTATTTTTATAACAAAGCTTGCGAATTCGGATTTGAACGTGCCTGCTATGAGATTAAAAATACCGCTAAGCAAAAAGAAAATATAGAAAAACAGAAAAATTCTTGCGATGAAAAAAAGAACGGCTATGATTGCTTTCAGGCAGCAAGCTCCTATCAAAACGATCCGGAAAAAATGCTGTATTTTTACGACAAGTCTTGCGAATATGGATATGGCGACGGATGTCTCGAAGCTATCAAATTTGTTCAAGAGGATAACAACAGAGCAATGACGTATGCGTACAAGGCATGCGAGCTAAACGATCTCGCAACTTGCCGACAGATTAAGGAAATCGCCAAGAACGCTTGCGATGAAGGTGATCAGGACGGTTGCAAGTGGCTAGATACAATAAAAAATCGTAAATAAATTTAAATTTGAGCCGAGTTTAAATTTGCTCTCGGCTCAAATAAACTAAAAGATTGCGAAATTTTTAGTTAAATATACGACTTTAAATTTCCTGCCAAAAAAGGTTTTAGTTTAAGCAAGACGCATGAAAGAAAGCAATCTAATAAAAAAGAAGTCAGGAACCGATAAAATTTTCTATAAGGAGAGTGTTTTATGATTTGCGAACATTTTATTTTACCACTTAAAATTCTTTTCGTTTTTACCGCTTTTTCCTCCAAGGAGGTGACCAGATGAATCCCGCACCGCATTTAAAAAAATTAACCCTACTTCACTCCAATGATTTGCACGAAGACTTTTTGGCTGAGCAAGTGGACGACAAGCTAGTAGGCGGCGTCTCTATGCTGTCCGGCTATATAAATCAAGTCCGCCAAACCGAGAAAAACGTCATCTACGCTATAGCAGGCGATATGTTTCGAGACTCGATTATCGATTCGGAGTACAAGGGGATTTCTACGATCGAGATCATGAATGCCCTGGCGCCAGATATCGCTACGGTAGGTAATCATGAGCTAGATTACGGTATTCCGCATTTGCTTTTTATTGAAAAATGCGCCCAGTTTCCCATCATAAACGCAAATTTGTTTATCAAAACCAATCACGCCCGTCTATTTCCGCCTTGCTATATCATGGAGCTTGACGGCATGAAAATCCTTTTTATCGGTATCATTACCGATGCGGTTTTAGCGTAGGCCAAGCAAGACCACCTAATCGGTTCTTTCATCGGAATCGAAGAGGCGGCGCAAGAGGTCGGGCGAATCTGCAATACATACAACCGAATCGATATAGATTTTACGGTTTTGCTGACTCATATCGGTTTTGAATCAGATAAAGAGCTAGCCGCTGTGCTGCGGCTGGAGTGGGGCGTAGATCTGATTATCGGAGGGCATTCTCATACCTTGATGGAGCAGCCTTGCGTCGTTAACGACATTTTGATTGCGCAAGCCGGCGCCGGTACCGACCAGATCGGACGATTTGATATCGTGGTCAATACAGACACCAACAGCATCGAAAGCCATAAATGGCAGTGCATCCCCATAAACGACAAGTACTGCCCAGTCGATGAGCAGATAGAGAATTTGATTCGAAAATATAAGAGCGTAACCGATCAAAAATATACTCGCGTCATCACCCGTTTTAGCTGTCCGCTAACGCACCCGCAGCGCAACACCGAAACGGCTTTGGGAAATTTTGTTTGCCGATATTTTCAAAAACAGCCCAGGCATAGATATTATGTTGCTTGGCTAAGGCAGTATTCGGGGCGAAAAGCTAGGGCCGATCGTGGATTACGGCGGTTTGGTCGAGATTTTTCCATACGACGACGGCGTTTATATGGTAAAAGTGGACGGCCGAACCTTTCGCCAAATGATGCATTATATGCTACGAGACGATGCCTTTTTGGGCACAACGGAATTTTATCAGTTATCGCAAGGCCTCAAACTCGCCTATTCGCGTTCCCGCCGAGAAATCGTAAGCCTAATTTATCAGGGGGCAGAAATGACTGATGACGACATTTTTACGGTCGGTTTGCAAAACTACCATTACTGCAATTTTGAAAGTTTCTTTGGTGTTAGTTTTGAGCACGTAAAAACCTTTGGCACCCCTAAGATGATTTTCACCTCCTGTTTGGATATTTTGACAGAGTATTTAAATTCGCACAAAGCAGTCAGACAAGACGTCGAAGGGCGGTTAATGATTTTAGATTAAAGCGTTTGTGGTAGTGTGGCGGATTTTCTTAGAAAACCAGGCAAAACATTGACGAATTTTGATAAAAAGTAGAGCATTTGGGCAAATTTACCCGCGCCTACCTACACTCCAACTTCGTTATCGTTTGGGTATTAGCAAAGTGCGACGGATAGGGCATCGAGAGGCTAAAATTTCGTATTTGTTTAGGCGCGATATTTTTAGTGACGCTAGCGGTGATCTCAGCTACGTTTGAGCGCTCGTCGCCGCGCGAAGATAGCGACAACCCGCTAGGCTTAAAGATAGAGCCCGCGATCGTGTCCTTGCTTACTGGGTTGTTGATGAGTTTGACGGTCAGATCGCAGTTTGCGATGCTAAACTCCCCCGTATTTCGCAGCGAGCCCTTAAACACGATGGTTTCGTTTCTTAGCACGCGGTGGCCGGAAAACTCCATCAGCACGGCCTTTTTGGTGTATTTATCCACGATCATCATGAAAAAATATCCAAGCGTCAACGTCGCTATTACGTTTATCGCGATGTAAATTTTAAAAAACTTCGGATTTTTCTCGCCGCGGGCGATAAGCGCGAAAAGCACCGATAGTAGCGCCAAAACCGCAAGTGCGATGAGGTGAAATACGTTAAAATACCCTTCCATCAAAAACACTCCGAACTTGTAGTTACGTTGTAATCCTGTGCGCGAAAGTTATTTACCGTATGTGTGATCTCGCGCGTCGCATTTACGTCCAACGCCTCTTTTAGCACGATATTTTCCCTCAAAAACGGCTTTAGCTCGTTTGCGTATCGGCGCAGCGTATTGCCCGAGTTTTTGTAAAAGCTAAGGCCGATTTTACAGTAGTTAAACGGTTTTTTGGAGAGATTTGTGAGGCGCAGATCCACAAGCAGCGTATTTGAGTACTCAAGCTGCTTGGTTGAGACTAGCTCGAGCGAGCGAGTTCGCAAATTTTTATCTAAAAGCTTAGGCATAAAATACGCCCCGCATCCAAGCCCCGCGATAGTAACGATCATCAGCGCAAAGCCCGCGAAAAAGGACTTTGACGCGACGTAAACGCAAAGCGAAACGAGCGCTAAAAAGGTCAAAAACATCCAGATATAGGCGGCAAAATCCACCCAGCCAAGGTGCGTCAGATAGAAATTTAAGCCTTGTTTTAGTTCGTTTATCATCTTGCCTCTTTGCTTCGTTTGCCTTGCGGCGAGCCAAATTTAAAATCCTCCTGCACAAAGCGTGCCAAATTTGACCGCTCTAGCCTTTTCGCGAGTTTTTTTCCTCGATACCGCTTAATCCGAAACGGCGCGCGAGCTCGGCCTTGACGCGGTCAGGATGCACTCCGTGTAGCGCTAGCGCCACGAGCGAGTGAAAGCACAGGTCAGCCGCCTCATAGATGATCTCCTCGGTCGGCGTTTTTGGCTTTTGGTTTTGGGACGTCTCGGTTTGGCTGTTTTGTTTTGCGGCGTTTTCGTTTGAAATTTTAGCAAAATTTTCGTTTTGGGTTAAATTTGACGAAATTTGACTGCCGTTTGCGGCAGAGTTAAACTGTGCAGTTTCGTTTTTGCGCGCCGAGGCGTCCTTGCATGCCATCACCAGCTCCGTAGCCTCCTCGCCGACTTTTTTTAGGATTGCATTTTCGCCCTTTTTAAACAGGCTAGCGACGTACGAGGTCTGCGGATCGGCGTTTAGCTTGCGGTCGATTATCGCGTGATAAACCTCGTCGATTATGCCGTAGATCGGCTTTTTGGCTTGGTTTAAATTTTGCTCTTGCGTCAAATTTTGCCCATCGTTGCTAGCTAAATTTGACTCGCCGCCGTCTCCCGAAATCTTTCTAAAAAAGCATGATTTTGCGCCCGTGTGGCACGCTACGCCGCCGTTTTGAACGACTTTGAGCAGTATAGTGTCGTTGTCGCAGTCAAGGAAAATCTCGTCTATCACTTGCGTATTTCCGCTCTCCTCGCCCTTTTTCCAGATGCGGTTTTTCGTGCGCGAAAAATAGTGCGCAAAGCCCGTTTTTAGGCTCAAATTTAGCGCCTCTTCGTTCATATAAGCAAGCATCAAAACCTCGCCGCTCGAGCTTTCTTGAACGACGGCAGGCAAAAGACCGCCTACTTTTTCCCAGTCTATTTTCATTTTTATTTCCTTTCGGCTACGGGTTTGGCTCGGCGCGCGGGTAATTTCGAGCGGCATAAAAAATATCGCCGCTCGTTTAAATTTAGCAAATTTTAAAGCTCAAATTTGACTTCAAATTTGAGCTTTAAAAGGCGAAGTTTAGCTAAAACATTTGCTTCGCAAATCACTACGCCTGTTTTTGGATAATTTTGGAGTTACTTAGGTAAATTTAGCGACAGGCCGGACTTTGCTTGCAACAACGAAGCAAAGCCATCCAAGCTAAATTTAGCCGACCCCGCAAAGCACAAAAGGCGAGCCGCTCCAAACAAAAGTTATTGTGCTATCGCGCTTTGCTTCTCTTTATCCTTCGTGTCCACCCAGATATTCGGCACCGCTCCGCCAGGCGTTAAAAATATCTTCGCGTCTTTATTTTCGCGTAACGCCTCGTTAAATTTGGCCTGCGTTTCGATCTGTTTTAAATTTAGCAAATTGTGATCGAGGCTTTTTGCGACCTCTTTGTTTGCGTATGCCTGTGCATCAGCTTCGATCTTAGCGGCGTCCGCGCGACCTTGAGCCTCGATGATAGCAGCCTTTGCCGTACCTTCTGCGAGGGCTGCTTTTTTGAGCGCCTCTTGATTTGCGCGCTCTACTTCGTATTTGGTTCGCTCGGCCTCTTGCTTAGCGATTTGTACGCGCTCGATCTGCTCTTTTACCTTTTCAGGCAGGATGATCTCGCGAAGCTGCACGGTTAGCAGTTCGACGGGTTTATTTGGCTGCGCGTCGATGTCCTTGCGGATGCCCTCGTCGATAGCCGTAGCTAGGTCGTTTCGCTTCGTCGGAAGCTCCTCGGCGGTGTATTTACCTGCGATACTGCGCACGACGTCGCGCACGACGGGATCGACGATCTTGTTTTCCCAGCTAAGCCCCCAAGACGCGATCGTTTGAGGCGCATTTTCCGGATTTAGGCGGTACTGCACAGTGATGTCGATGCTGACGGGCAAGTTTCTCGCGTCCAAAACGGAGATCGAGTTTTTGCGGATGATGCCAGCTTGAGCCTGTGCGCCGTACTTTTGCGCAGCCTCGCCCATATCTTCGCCAGACGTGTAGTTGATGAGGCGCACACGCGTATCGACTACGATGACCTTTTGCAAAAACGGGATAAAGAAGTGCAGTCCCGGCTGCATCGGAGACGGGTCGTATTTACCCAAATTTGACTTGATGCCCACTTCGCCCGAGTTTATCGTGACGAAAGGCTGCGTGAGCGCGATCACGGCCACGATCGCGATGATGACGTAGGCAAAGGCTGAAATTTTGCCAAATCCTTTAAAATCAGGCGTTTTAAAATTTACTTTTGGACCCTTGCTCTCGCCGCCGTTATCGTCTCCGCCGCCGGAGCCTCGTTTTTTATTAAAATAATCATTCAAATCTGCTGGCATTTCATTCCTTAAATATAAGTTAGCATCGAGGCGTATTTTGGATTGCGTCCGTAAACTACGTCAAAATACGCGTCTTGTAGGCGTTTGGTTACCGCGCCGCGCTCGCCCGCGCCGATCACACGGTTGTCGATGTTGCTTATCGGAGTGACCTCAGCCGCCGTACCCGTGAAAAACGCCTCGTCCGCAGTATATGCGCGGTCGCGGGTGATACGCTCTCTGCGCACTTCGATACCTAGATCGCGGGCGATTTTGATGACGGTATCTTGCGTGATGCTAGCTAGGCTGCTATCGTTTGGAGGAGTGATGAGCGCGCCGTCTTCCACGATGAAAAAGCACTCGCCCGGCCCCTCGGAGATGTAGCCCTCACTATCAAGCAGCAGCGCCTCGTCGTAGCCAGCCTCTTTGGCTTCGTAGTTTGCCATTTGCGAGCAGAGGTAGTTCGAGCTTGATTTCGCGCGGCTCATTTGACCGCCGACATTTAGTTTAGCAAAGCTTGAAATTTTCACGCGTATGCCTTTTTTAAGCCCCTCTTCGCCCAGATACGCACCCCACTCCCATGCGGCGATTGCGGTATTTACGGGAGCTTTTGTGTGAGCTAGACCCATGATGCCGTAGCCTAGATAAACGATCGGGCGCAGATATACGTTTGATTTAAAATTGTTTGCGCGAAGCAGCTCGATTTGTGCGTCTTCAAGCTCTTTTTGCGTGTATTTGACATTTAGGATCGTCATTTTGGCTGATTTTAGTAGGCGCGCGGTGTGATCGCTAAGGCGAAATACCGCTAAGCCCTTATCCGTCATATAGGCTCTAGTGCCCTCAAATACGGCGTTTGCATAGTGAAGCGAGTGGGTTAAAACGTGGACTTTAGCGTCCTCCCATTTGACTAATTTTCCATCCATCCAGATAAATTCGGAAGGGTTCATTTGACATCCTTTTTTATAAAATTTGCTGAGTGTAGCTAAAATTTCTTTAAAATTTTGTAATGTTTAAGATTTCGGTCTAAAATTTTGAGCTTTCGAGGCAAAATTTACCCCGATTTTACAGCTCATCGGCTACGGTGTCTTCGATATTTTCGGCAAACGGTAGCACGAGCGTCTTACGAGAGCCAAACGCGTTATGCCACAGAGTTTTTTTGATCGCTTCGTAAGGCGTATCATAAATTTTAGCCAGCTCTTGCAGTAGCTCCTCGGCCTTATCGTCGCTTAAATTTTCGCTGCGATAAAATAGCATTAACGTCGCGCCGATACCGATAAACTCAAACCCGAATCGCTCGTTCATCATCAAAATAAACGCGTACGTCTGCTCAGGTTCAAAATCATCGGCAAAATACCCCTGTATCATCCGCGCAAAGGCGTCCGCACTGCGCTCGCAAGGGCACAGATACACGTCGATATCCTCGTCAAGAGCGTTATAATCGCGGGTATTTAGGTATTCTAAAGCCTTTAATTTATCGGGATAGTTTAGGCTAAATTTACCGTAAAATTCGCTAACTTCCGTCTTATGCTCAGGGCTATTTAGTTTGCTTAGCATTAAACGAAACTCAGCAGCCGGGAAGTCTCGAGCGTCCGGATTTTGCGCGCTATACTCTTCCTCGTCAAGCATCTCGTAACTAGAGCTTGCGTGCATATTCGTGTATTCGCACTGCGGAGCATTTTCGATGATAAAAAGTGGCTTAAATCCCGCATATTGCTCGCACAGGCGGTCGTAGGCGATCGTGACGGCGTTCATATTTTGATGAGCGTTAAGGACGCCGTATTTTAGGGTAAAATTCGCCTCTTTCGTGTAGCGCGGATCAGGCTTTGCAAACCTAAAAGAAATAAGCTTTTCCGGACGACAAACGGTGTAAAAAGCTAGTTTTAATTTCTCAAAAAACGACATATTTTTTCCTTTTTAAATAATTTAATTATTTAGTTTAAAGGGACAATTTAAACCAAAAACGGCTTAAATCTCAAATTTGACCGCAGACTTTTAATCCAAATTTGACTTCAAATTTTAAATAAAAAAATATAGCGAAGCATTTTACTTTACGCTTATGCTCACAACAAGTATACGAAGCGGAAACTAGCCCAGCAGGATAATAGTAGCAACCGAGTTTGGACGATATTTCCTTCCGTTTGCAGTTGCGACCGCAAGCATAAGTATAAGTGAAAATACGAGTCGGCAAAACCGCTATTTTTCTAAAATTATCCTAGTCGCGGCCGGATCCACGCACTCTTTTTGCATTATTATTTCGCCTATCTCGTTTGCCATTATCACGCCTGAGAGCGGATTTTTCACGCTAGCTATGCCGCCTAAAATTTCTACGTCCACGCTTGAATACTCAAAGGCTAGCGTGGTATCTAGCGTTTGGCAACCGCGCAGCACGAGATTTTGCACGTAGCAAAGCCCTTGCAGACTCTCTATCACACAGTTTTCAAAGGTCACGTTTTTGCTATTCCACGCGAGGTATTCGCCGCTTATAAAGCTATTTCGCACGGTCACGTTCTCGCAGTTCCAAAAGGCGTCTTTGCTAAGCAGCTTGCTATCCTCGACGAGCAGGTTCTTGCAGCCGTCAAAGCCGTAGTTCCCGTCCAAATTTAGCCCGTAAACGCGCAGGTTTTCGCAGTTCATCGCAAAATAATCCCCGCGCGCGCAGACGTTTTTTATCTCCACGTCCGCACAGCTCCACAGCGTCTCCTCGGCCTGGGTCAAATTTACGTTTTCCAGCCTCAAATTTTGGCATCTGCGGAAGGATTTTGGTGCCTGGATTAGCGTATCTT
Source organism: uncultured Campylobacter sp. (assembly GCA_963529735.1). Classification (GTDB taxonomy): domain Bacteria; phylum Campylobacterota; class Campylobacteria; order Campylobacterales; family Campylobacteraceae; genus Campylobacter_A. Next base: position 6,386 of record CAUSAR010000029.1, on the reverse strand, counting down.
TAAAGCTCACGTCCTGCGCGTACCAGATGCCTGCGCGCGCCATCTGCATCAAAAACCCGTCCTCCATGGCGACGTTTTTCGTGTACCACAGCGGATATTTCCACTCGAAAATGCAGTTTTTCAGACGCAAATTTTGCCCGTGTTTTAGAGGCGACTCGCCTGCCGCAAACCCGCACCGCTCAAACTCCGCGTCCTTTACGCCAAACATCGCGCGCTCGCCGATAAATTTTTGCTCGATAAATTTTTGCATTTTCGCCTCCGTCGTTTTTTACGTAGATTATATCGGTTTTACGGCAACAAGGGTGCAAATTTGAAAATTCAAAGCGAAATTTATAAAGCAAACGGGTAAATTTAAGCAGTAACGAAAATCCAAGCGTTTAGGCATTGCTATTGTCTTTTGGAGTCCTATTTTCCCAAACGCTTGGCAGGAAAAGGTAAGATTTAGACTAGCGCAAAGGATGGAAACGCAAGCCTAAATTTTACCTTTTGCGGTCAAATTTGCCGTATCGGCACGGTGGGGGGCGTCAAATTTGATCCAAATTTAAAGCCTGCGGCCCATCAAATTTGAGCGGGCAAATTTAACCGAGTCGCAAGCGCAAAAATCCAAATTTACCAAAAGCGGCCCCGAAGCGCATCTGCCGGGAGCCGCTAAATTTTAAAATTTTAAATTTTACTTCTCAAACGCCTTTTCTAAGCTAAACGGAAACGCCTGATAGCCCATCGCGTTAGTCATTTTTATCTCGATTGACGGCTCTTTTGCACCCCATTCAAACTCGTTGATGTGAGGGCTAGGTACGCCTACCGGGCGACCCTTGGCGATGTCAAACTGCATGCCCGCAACCGCTGAGTAAACCATCACGCTATCTAGGTCGTCTTGATACTGCGCTAGCGATGTGACCGAGCTGTACCACTCGCTGCCGCGCTGTTTGCCGTACTCCCAGACCTGCTCGACGGTTTTAGCTTTTTCGTCGATTTTATAGACGACCGCGCGGGAGTATTTCATACCCGCCATCGCAGGCTGCTCCATGCCGCGAGTGTCGCCGTTGTCAAAGACGGTTAGATAGACGACGCCCTTTTTAGACTTGCTATCGATGCGAAATGCCGTATGCTGCGTCCACTGCCAGTCAAATCCGCCCTTCTCGCTCTCATAGCCCGGGCATTTTGAGTACTCGTCCTCGCAGACGATCTTTTTGCCGTCTTTATCTACAGGCTGGAGCAAGTAGCCCTTAAACTGATCCTTCCAGCCCTTGTGCGCGCCCATTATCCACTTGATCTTTTTGTCACGGCCGATCTTGATGACGGCGTCTTGGTGGCGGCTGGAGATGATGATGCTATCGTCGCTTGGATCATAATCCACGCTATTTACGTGCGCCCAGTTACGTCCCGGGCCCGAGCCCACGATGTCGCCCCATTTTTCGCTCAAATCCATCGCGGCTAGCTCGTCCGAGCTGGCAGTGTGGCCTGCTTTGCTAGCGTCGATATTTAGGCACACCGCGCCCTGATCAAGCGTTTTTAGCACGATGTCGCGGTACGGATCGAGAATTTCATATAATCTAAAATCGTCCACCACGTTGCCGTCGCGATCGACCTCAACGATGACGTCGCGCACGGTGCGGACGTTTTTACCGTCGGCGCGTTTATAGTTAGCGTTTGCCGCACGGAGGAAATAATGCCCATTTTGCGCTACGTCCATAGAGTGCGAGAAGTCGTTGTATCCCGCAGGCAGTTCGCGGTTAAAGATTTCGCGGCCCATTATGTCGTATTTGGCGTATCTTTGGCCGTAACCCCACGTCATCGCGCCGTCGTCGTTTTGTTTAAAGCCCATCATGACGCCCGCGCTAAAGGGCTGTTTGAGGTCGTAAATTTTACTCGCCTCCATATACCAGCGCACCTCGCCTTTGGTGTCTAGCACGAAGTTATTTGGGCTGTAGTTCCATTCGATCGCGCCGCCTGCGGGGTTGTTCCATACGACTTTTGTGCCTTTGCCGGTTTTGTTTACGAAGTTATTTACGTAGTATAGGCGGTTAGCGAATTTTGCACTCGGAGCCTTCACGACCTCGATTTTATCAAACAGCGCGCCCTTTTGAGACGGCATACCCGAGCTCTCTAGATAGATCGCCGGAGCGTAAATTTTATAGGTTTCTTTTACGCGCTCGGTTTGACCCTTGTAAATTTTATCGTACTCTACCTCGACGGTGTTTTGATAGTCAGGGTAAAGTCCGAAAACCGGGATTCCGCCGTGAGTGCGCAGATGTTTGTCGGCGACTTTATAGCTGATAACCTGACCGCCCGGTTTTGGCACGATAGTGACTTTCGCGTTTGCTAGCGTATAGCCGCCGTTTTTGATGACCGCCGTTAGAGGTGCGATGTCGTACGGGTTTACGACTACTTCGCCGATCTTGCCAGGGATGCCGTAGTCGATGTGCGCGCCGCTAGGTCCGCCGATAGCAAGTGCTGCAGTGCTTAGACCGCCGAGTAACGCCGCAGCCAGGGCGACTGACGATAGAGTTCTTTTCATCTTTTCTCCTTTATAATGATAAATCGTTTCGTTGCCGTAATTTTAGTGAATCTTTCTAACGTGAAAATCACGCTATTATTATAAATAGCTTAAATCCGAAAAATAATTCAAATTTTTATATTTTCCGCTAAAATTTAGCCTAAATTTTATGAATTTAATCTAAAATTTATCTTAGCGTGAGTTTTGCGATGGCGGAAGGATATACAATTAACTCAGACAAAATCATTTTAAGGAGCACTCCATGAACCTACTTTCTAAATTTAGCAAAGGCTTTCTAGCCGTTGCGATGTTTGGCGCTCTTAGCGCTGCCGCGTTTACCGAGGGCGAGGACTACGTAAAGCTAGAAAAACCGCTATCCGTGGAGCAAAACACGCTGGTTAAGGTCTTTAGCTACGCTTGCCCGTTTTGCTACAAATACGACAAAACCGTAACGCCAAAGGTCGTAGAAAAGGTCGCGGGGCTAAAATACGTGCCGTTTCATCTAAAAACCAAAGGCGAATACGGCGAGCTCGGAAGTAAAATTTTTGCCGTTTTAGCCGTGATGGACGAGGAAAAAGGCGTGAGTCTGCTGGATGAAAACTCGCTGTTTAAAAAGGCGAAATTTGCCTACTACAAGGCCTATCACGATCAAAAGCAGCGCTGGAGCGACGGCAAGGACGAGGCTGCGTTTTTAAAGACTGGGCTTGATGCGGCAGGCATCAGCGAGGCGGACTATCAAAAAAAGCTAGAGGATCCCAAAGTCGCCGAACTGCTTAAAAAATGGGACGAGAGCTACGACGTAGCCAAGATCCAAGGCGTGCCGGCGTTCGTCGTAAACGGCAAATATCTCATCATGACGAAGTCCATCAGCTCCATCGACGGCATGGTGCAGCTAGTCGAAGAGCTGCTCAAAAAATAGGGCGCGAGCATGAAATTTGCGGAAAAAATAGCGAAATTTGGCGATAGCCGCCTGCCGTGGGCGATCCTAATAGTAGTGAGCGTCGGGCTTGTTATCCTCGCGCACTCGCTGTTTCAAAACTACGTCTATATGCCGCCTTGCGAGCAGTGCGTCTATATCCGCTTTGCATTTTTGTGCATGGCGCTAGGAGGCCTGGTCGCGATCGTAAATCCTAAAAATTTGCTCCTCGCCGCGGTAGGCTACCTGCTAGCGTTTTGGGGCGCGATCCAGGGCATAATGTATAGCGCCAAACTAATCAAAATCCACGACGCCGTCCACGGAGACGATCCGTTCGGCGTGCAGGGCTGCTCGACCGAGCCGCACTATCCGTTTGGTTTGCCGCTTGAGCGGTGGGCGCCCGATTGGTTTTTGCCTACGGGCGACTGCGGCTACGATAATCCGATGGTTCCAGACGGCGTCACGCTAAGCAGTTTTCAGAAGTATCTCGTCGATCTTTACGAGGAGGGCTGGTATCTGATCCCATCAAGCAAATTTATGTCGATGGCCGACTGCACGCTGATCGGCTTTGGCGTCTGCTTCGTCGTGCTCGCTGCGATGTTTATTTGCAAAATTTTAACTCTGAAAAAAGCTTAAATCGGTCTAAATTTAGACCGATTTTGCTATACTCGCCGCATGAGAGCCTTACGCGAGCATAATTTTAAAATTTACTTCATCATCATTTTTGCGAGCCTTTTCGTGGTGCTTTTAGGCGTGAAAAACTACGAGGACGCCAAGGCGCAGATCACGGCGCTCGCGGATAAAAACAAGATCGCCGCGAGCGAAAATATGGTCGGGAATTTCTCGTTTTGGCTGGACGAGCGGCTGCGCTCGCTGGTGCGCGCGGCTAAATTTATAGAAAACGCGGGCATCTCGCAAGACAGCGAAAAGCTAGGCGACTTCATACGACTTTTCAAAGAAAACTCAGCGGAATTCGACGCCTTGCAGTTTTTGCGCGAGGACGGGGAGATCTTCGTGGACGGCAAGGAGCTGGGCGACGATGAAGCGATGCCAAAGAACCTGCGCACGGGGCTTGTGTGGTTTGAAGAGACCAAAAGCACGCTCGCACCCACGGTAAATTTTATGCAGCGCCATAAAATTTTAGGCGAGCCGACGCTAAATTTATGCGTGCCCGTCATGGACGGCGGCTCGTTTGCGGGGGTGTTTTGCGGCGTGGTGAAGCTGCAAAACATACTAAAAAATATGGAAAAATTTAAACTCGCGCCCGATTCCTACGCCTTTATCGTCACGCACGGCGGCGAAATTTTAACGCCGATGAAGGACGCGGCGCTAAAAAAGCAGATCGAGGATAAATTTAAAGAGCTTTTCCTGCGGGACGAAGACATCACGAGCCTAAATATCGGCTCAAATTTTATCTCCGTTGCCGAGATCCCCACGCTAAACTGGTTCATCGGCGCAGGAACGGACAACGAAAAGGAGCTTGCCGCGCTGCTTAACTCCGCGCTAAAAAACGCCCTTATCTTGCTTTTTGCGTTCGCGGCGCTAGCGCTGGTGGCAAATTTCTTACATAACTTTATGTACTCAAAAATCAAAAACCTGCAAGACGACTACGAAGCCCTGCTCAAGCACAAAGCCCGTATGAGCGAGGCGGGCGAGCTAATCAGCGGCATAAATCATCAGTTTATTCAGCCGGTTAATTCGCTAAATTTGATGATCTCAAGCTTGCTCATGCTGCAAAAAGACGGCAAGCTAGATGCCGCGACGCTACAAAGTATGCTGCAAAAAGGGCAAGCCGCTACCGTGCTTTTAAGCGATACGATCGAGATTTTTAGAAATTTTTATAAAACGAGCGACAGCCCGCAAAATTTTAGCGTGCAGCGCTGCATCAAAGACCTGCTAAAGCTCATGCACACCGAGCTTAGCAAGGCAAACGTCGCGGTAAGCTTGCGCGAGTTTCAAGACGAAGAGGCCACGCAGCGAATGGGCATCGTGCAGCAAATTTTGCTCATCCTCATACACAACGCCAAGGACGCGGTCGTAGAGCGATACAAAGAGCAGATCGCCAAGCGGCAAGTTTTTTTGGACGTCAAATTTGAAAACGGCACGTGCAAGATAGCCGTCACGGACTACGGCAGCGGCGTGAGCAAGGAGCTTCGGGATAAAATTTTAACCCAGCCAAAAACCACCAAAAAGCAAGGAAGCGGCATCGGGCTATATTTTGGCAAAAAGCTAGCAAACGAAAAGCTCGCAGGCGACATTAGGCTGCTAAGCGCGGGCGATCCGACGACGTTTGAGCTCGGCTTTGAGATAAATTTAAAGGAGTGAGATGCAAGAGCATTTAAAGCTGCTTAAAGACCTGACCGTCCTCATCGTCGAGGACGATGAGATCGCAAGGGAGCTGCTAATAGGCGGGCTAAAGCCCTACTGCCTAAGCGTCTGGGGCGCGGCGGACGGGCTGGAGGGGCTGGAGCGCTTTAAAAAGCTAGCCCCCACCGTCGTCATCACCGACATCCACATGCCCGCGATGAACGGCTTTGAGATGATGAAGGAGATGATGCGCATAAAGCCCGCGCAAAAATTTATCGTCTTTACCTCCTACGACACCGACGACAACCTAATCAAAAGCATCGAGCACGGCGCGGCGTCGTTTCTAAAAAAGCCCGTCGATATCGCGGCGCTTTGTCGCCTGCTCGTGGCTCTAACCTACGAAAAGGGCGAAAAGCTCGTGCGCCTGGGCCCGCAAACTAGCATAAATCTCGCCAAAGAAAAGATCTACAAAAACGGCGAGGAAATTTATCTATCATTTTTGCAAAACAAGCTCTTTTGGCTATTTGCGTACAATCTAAACAAGCTCGTGAGCTACGAGATGATCGAGGAGTTCGTCTATGAGGGCGAGCAAACGAGCAAGGGCGCGATACAAAACGTCGTGCTGAGGCTGAAGCGGGAGCTGGGGGTTAAATTTAAAAACATCAG
>CAUSAR010000028.1:0-22293 GCA_963529735.1 uncultured Campylobacter sp. | reverse complement strand
GGCTATAAGACCCAGACGATGCTTACATTTATAATGGGTATCGTGGGTATGGCGACGGTTTGGGTAGCGTCGCTTATTTTGCTGTAAATTTGACGGCAAATTTGGGTTAAATTTGCTCTTGTAGTGCGATAGAATGGTAAATTTTAGCTTTAAGCTTTTTTTCTTGGACGGCGGAAGGGGTTTCTACTTACAGTCTGCTTGCAGCTGCTAGCGCAGCGACGCAGAAATCCCCACCATCCCCACTGCACGTTCAAGGGGTGCGATAGCGCTAATGCGCCGCACGTTTTTTAAATTTGCAATGGAGCTAAATTCGTCAAATTTGGCATTTATAAGCGTCGCGAGTTTAAACTAAATTTGATAAAATCTGACAGTAAAATTTAGGGTGAAGTATTTTTTTCTTTTTACTTCGCGCAAGCGCTCGTAACGAGACTTTGCTACGAGGAGACGAGGCAGAAATTAGCCGAGCGAGGGCGCATACAAGTAGTATGTAACCAAGCTTCGGCGAAATTTCTAACGAAGTATAAAGTAAAAAGACAAGCCGCTAACAAAAAAGGAAAAAGAGATGAAAATACTAATAGCAATCGACTCTTTCAAGGGCTCTTTGAGCTCCCTTGAGGCCGGCAATGCCGTAAAAGAGGGCATCGAGGCCTTAGGGAGCGAAGTGGACGAAGTGGTGGTAAAGCCCATCGCAGACGGCGGCGAGGGTAGCGTGGTAGCGCTAGCTGATGCGCTAGAGGGCGAGTTTATCGACGTCATCGTGCAAAATCCTCTCGGCGAAAAAATACCCGCCAGATACGCGCTAGCAGGCGAGCTGGGCATCCTTGAGATGGCGTCTTCTAGCGGGCTCATGCTGGTGGAAAAAGAGCGCCGAAACCCGATGAAAACGAGCACTTACGGCTTTGGGCAGATGATTTTGCATGCGATTAGCAAGGGGGCGCGTAAATTTATCGTCGGTATCGGCGGCAGCGCGACGAACGACGCGGGTACGGGCATGCTAAGCGCGCTGGGATACGAGTTTTTTGACGAAAACGGCGAGCTGCTCGAGGGTAAAGGCGAAAACCTCATAAAAATCACGAAAATCTCAAACAAAAATGTAGTGTCCGAGCTGCAAGAGTGCGAATTTCTCGTAGCTTGCGACGTGGATAATCCGCTCTTTGGCAAAAACGGCGCGGCCTACGTCTACGGCCCGCAAAAGGGCGCGGACGAGCAGATGGTAAAGGATCTAGACGCTGGGCTCATTAGCTTTGCGAGTGCCACGAGCGAGCATTTTTCGAGCGAATTTTGGAACTTTAAGGGCGCGGGCGCGGCAGGCGGGCTAGGGTACGGGTTTGTTAGCTACCTAAACGCCAAACTAAAGCCCGGCATCGACATCATCATGGAAGAAATCCGCCTCGAAGAAGACGTAAAAAACGCCGATCTAATCATCACCGGCGAGGGGCGACTGGACTTTCAAAGCTCGATGGGTAAGACCCCGACCGGAGTGGCCAAGATCGCCAAAAAATACGGCAAACCCATCATCGCGCTAGCGGGCAGCGTAACGCCGTGTGCCTGTGGCTGTAACGAAAACGGCATCGATGCGTTTTTTAGCGTATTAAACGAGCCTGTGAGCCTAGAGGAAGCGATGGATAAGCAAACCGCGACGCGCAATCTCAAAATGACTGCCCAGCAGGCTTTGAGGCTATATTTGCTAGGACGTAAGGGGTAAATTTGCGGTTTGATATGGCGACGGGGCCAGCGAATTTATCGGTTTGCCGGCCTGGTCGTGTTTGACCGCTTGGTATGATTTGCGAGCCCGAGCGGATGTTTTTTGCTATAAATTCGCTAGTTTTTCAAATTTGACATCGCACTCTGACGCGTCAAATTTTAGTTCTAGTTTTTGCCGTTCAGGTTTTTGCGCCGCACGGTTTATCAAATTTACGAAAACTTAAAATTTAAAATTTAAAATTTAACCAAAGCCCTAAAAACAGGCTTTGGTTAAATTTGTTGCAGGTTTATTTTTCCTTCGCTTCGATCTCGATCTCTAGCTCGACCTTATCAGATAGCGTGATCTCGGAGGTATCTAGCCCGATCTCAAAGAGCTTGCGTTTAGTTTCGCCCTCTAGGCTAAAGCCGATTTTTTCCTTGCCGTTTTTATCCGCCGTAAAGCCGCCAAGCTCGAATTTCAGCACCACGGGCTTAGTAATGCCGTGCATCGTGAGCGTACCCACGACCTTGCCTTCGGTGTCGCTTTCTTTCTCAAATTTGACCATTTTGTAGGTGATTTTGTCAAATTTAGCCGCGTTGAAAAAATCCGCGCTTCGTAGGTGCTCGTCGCGCTTGTCGTTTTGCGTATTTACCGAGGCGGTCTCGATGGTGGCCTCGAGCGCTTTGAGCTCTTTTGTATCCTTGTCGTAGTCGATCACGGCGTCAAATTTGCCGAAATTTCCGCTGACTTTTGATATGCTTAGGTGCTTGATCTTAAAACCGACGCTGCTGTGCGCCGGGTCGATCTCGTAGACTGCGGCGTTTGCGAAGCTCGCTGCGAGCGCCGCTACTAGCGAAAATTTGATTAGTTTTTTCATTTTTTCTCCTTGTGATTTAGGTTTGAAAGTGTATTTTAAAAAAGTAAATATATAACTTTTTCGCAACATTTTGAGAAAAATTTGAGTTACTTGACTTGCCACCCCAAGATCGTGTGATAAAAAATCAGGCTAAATTTAGCTCCAAATTTCCCCGACGAAAAACAGCACCGACATCGCAAATGTGCAGAGCGCAACGACCTTTAGCTGTCCGTCGAAATCGCGACATTACCGAGCTTTCGAAACGAAAAAGAGATGCCAAATAAGCGGCACAAAGCTAGTTATGTAGAGTAGTTTTACGCCTGAGTCTCCGCGCAAAAGCGAGTAGCAAAGCATCGATCCTACTCCGCCGGCGATCAGCGTGGAGTGGTAGCGCTTGGCTGCGCGCAGTCCGATACGTACGGGGATCGTGCGCTTGCCCTTGAGCGCGTCGTTTTGGATGTCGCGCATGTTATTTAGATTTAGTACCGCGGCGCTTAGCATACCGCACGCGCACGCAGGTAGCAGCAGCGCCGCATCGAGCGCGCGCGCGTATAAAAAGTACGAACCTAGCACGCTCAAAAGTCCAAAAAATAAAAACACGAAAACGTCGCCGAGTCCCTTGTAGCCGTATGCACCGGCTCCCACGGTGTAGCGGATCGCGGCATATATCGATGCGCCGCCCAGCGCCAAAAATAGAACCACGAGATAAAACCGCTCGCCGAATGCCAAAACGCTTAGCGCGAGGCTGCAAAATGCCGAAAGCAGCGCCGCGGCAACGATGACGCGCTTCATCTCGGTCGCACTCATCTGACCCGTTTGGATCGCGCGACGCGGCCCCAGCCTGCCATCGTCGTCGGTACCCTTCACTGCGTCGCCGTAGTCGTTGGCATAGTCGCTGAGTACCTGAAACAGTAGCGTCGTAAGTAGCGCTAGCGCGAAAATATCCGCTCTAAATACGCCCGCGCCGTATGCTGCGCCGCTACCGAGCAGTACGCCCGAGACGCTAAGCGGCAGCGATCTAAGGCGAGCCGATGCGTAAAGTGCCTTTGCGGTTATCATTTTTTGCCTTTTTTGATTTTTGGAGCCGAATTTACGACAAATTTGAGCTCAAATTTAGCACCCAAATGCAAAAAATAATATAAATTTGAGCTGGTTTGGTAGTGAGATTTGTAAATTTGGGATTAAAATTTGACAGCGGTTGTTGCCGCATTTGGAGTTTTGAAGCTAGTTAAATTTGCCGCAAAAGCTAGCGCAAAGGCCTAGCTTTCCAGCATAAATTTATCAAATCTTAGCCATTTCTCACCAAAACTCAATCGCCTTATCATCGCCGGCTTGGACTAATTTAGCGATTTTTTCCGCGCATGGCACGGCCTTTTTGCTTAGTCGCGCTATACCGATACTAGCAAGCGCTCTAAAAAATCTCTCGAAATCTCCCGCAACGCACCTACCGCAAAGCTCTTCGTCTCCAAGTAGCCACGCATAAATCGCGCCATCCGCGCAATCAAGCAAAAAAATCCACGGATCGCCGACGGCAAAAACTATCAAATTTGCAGGACGCGTATCGCCGTGCCACCATTTGCCGCCGTATTCGTCGGTGCCGTTTAGGCGCACTAGCTTGCTAGCGTAGTCGCCGCCGGTGCCAAAGCGTACGTTGCAAATCTCAAATTCGCCGAAGTTAAATTTGCAAACTAGGTGCAAAAACGCAGGCGGAAATTTAACGCCGAGAATATCTTGCGCATTTTCTAGCGCCCGCGTGGACGCGTCGGCATCGCTTTGTGCTAGCAGCCTCATGCCCGTTATGCCCTCTTGTTCCAGAGGCAGGCATATCTCGTCTAGCTCGCGAGCGATCTCATCTAGCTTTAAAAATATATCTTTCTCCGCTTTTAGTTTATCTGAGATTTTTTGTTTCGGTTTTTATGATTTCGCCCTTTTCGCCGTAAAATTTGGTAGTCGCCGCGCCCGCTTTTGCGTCGGTTACGACCTCTTTTACGAGCTCGCCTTTTTCGTTAAATTCTTTTTGTATTTTAACCGCTTCGCTAAGCGGCTTGCCGATCGTTTGGCGCTGGTCTATCACGCTTTTTAGCTTGCCGCTCGCGTAGAAAAACTCAAAATACGCAGACTCGCCGCCTATCTGGTATGCGCGGCTGTGCAGGCGCCCGCTCTCGTCGTATTTTTCAAAAGTCGTTTCCTTTTTGCCCGTTCGGACGCTGGTAAATTCTTTATACGATGGCTTGCCGTCTCTGCGGTATTCGGCTATGTTGTTTTCGACGAAAAAGCCTAAATTTGCGTCGAAGCGTTTGGTTTTTTGGTATAGTTTTAGCACCTCGCCCGCGTCAAAAAGTTCTAGTAGCTCCTTTTTTAGCCCGCCCCACAGGCATCTCTCGGTCGTGAACGCAGGCACGTCTCGGTGCTCTTTTGAGTAGACCTCTAGCAGCACCCAGCGCTCGTTTTTGTGGACGACGAATGAGATTTTTAGCTTTGTGGAGGGGCCGTCCGGGATCTTGCGCTTGTATTTCTCGTCCGCTTCGTCGATGATGTAGCGATTTAGCTGCGTGCCGCTCGCGTCTAGCTAGGTGACGTAGAGTCGGTTGCGTATTTTGCCGTTTGCGTCCTTTTCGCCGTTGCGCAGGTTGTACTTAAAAAATATCTCATAAGTTGCGATTTGCTCGTCTTTTTGCTGCTGGAGCGCGTATTTGCCGCCTGCTTGCAGCGAGGTCGCGCAGGTCAAGACGATAAAAAGCTTTAATAAATTTTTCATCCAACTCCCTAAATTTGACGAATTTTGCGCTCGCGTTGCGGCGGCGATTTTTGAAGGCTACTTTTGCGTAAATTTAAATGATCGCGTCGCGCTTGAAATTTTGCAAACCGGCGCCCGCTCGTCAAATTTGCCCGCTTGTCGGTTCGGTCAAATTTGACTTTCGTTTATGGCGTTTTTGCTGAGATTTTGCCTTGTTGCCGCCACCCGAATGCGGCAAGCTTTTATTTTAAAATCGTAAAGCCGATGCCGACCTTATCGGTGTGGCGGTTGTAGTCGATGAGGCTCTCGCCGTATCCTGTGAAGTACTTCACGTAGCCGTACACGCCGCTCTTGCCAAACGGAAATAGCCATCCAAGCTCGCCCGCGCCGCGGTTTGTTTTATCAAAATGCAGGTTGTTTCGCACCATCGCCGTAAAGATATGGCCGCGGTAAGGCAGGGCGAAATTTATATCCATGTTGCCGAGGTATTTTTCGATGTCTGGGTTATCGTCGCTGCCTTTGCTTTCAGGTATGCGCGCCCATGCTCGCGGGATCACGACGAGGCTGCCGGCGTAAAGTTTGGCCTCGAGATAGACGCGGTTCCACGAGCGAGACTTCTCGCCGCCCTGGCCGTTACTCTCGTGCAAAAGTCCAGCGCGTAGGTAGTCAAGACTCGGTAGCGCCTCAAATCTCATCGGCACGGTTATGAAAATCTCGGGGCGATAGTTGGTCTCGCGAAACGGCGTAGAGCTCTTAGCCGTCTGCCACCACGAGCTTTGCGAGTAGCCTGCCGAGATCGTTTCGTTCATATCAAACACGTCGTAAAACAGCGGCTTTTGCAAGCTGATCTGAAAAGCGGTCTCAAATCTACGCCTACCCTCAACGTCGTTAAACGCGTAGGTTGCAGGCAGGAGGTAGTTTAGGTGGTGCATTTTTAAGCCCAAAATTTCATCCACGTCGTATGCCTCGCCGCTTTCAAATTTTGCTCCCTGGCGCTCTTTGGAGGCGATCTTTTGCTCCTCTACGGGCGCGTCCGCTACGCTATCTGAGGGCGCTATCACGGAGCGCTCCATCGCAGCCGTTTCGCCGTCCTCGTCCGTAAATATCGCCTTTTTGGCCGCTAGCTTATAAAGCTGAAGGGCTCTTGTTTTGTCGCCTTCATGCTCAAGCTTTGCGGCGGCTTCGTATAGGCGCTTGGCTTCGTCTTTGGCTGTCGGCTCGGTTAAATTTTCAGCCGTATTTTCAGGCTGGTCGGCTAAATTTTGCTTCGCCGTTTCCGTCTCGCCAGCTACGGCTAAATTTAACAAAATCGCCAGTAAAACGATAATTTTTTTCATATTTTTCCTTCTTTTAAAGCTTGTTCGTAATCGACTTGGTAGTTGATGTTAAAAAACTCGTCTTCGCGTGCGAATTTTACTATCTTGCAGCGGCAGCGGTCGCGCAAAAGCCCGATCTTGTGCTCACCCGCAGCAAAAAGCTCACCCGCCGCGTCCGCTAAATCTCCGCTAAAAAATCCGCAAAGCGAGTGCGTATGCGACTCGTCTGCGGCGATGACCATGTCGTATTCGCCGGTAAATTTATATAGTTCGCGCACGCAGTTTTCGCTAACAAACGGCATATCGGCGGGAACGATAAAGACGCTTTCGTTTGGGAAGTTCTTAAGGATACTGTAAAGCGCTAGCATCGGAGAAAAGGTTGGCTCGCTCAAATTTGCCGTATCTTGCGCGGAAATTTGAGCTGAGCTTTTTGGCGCACCCTCTTTGTCGCTCGCCTCGGTTAAATTTGACCGCGAGATCTCCTCTGCATCGGCGTCTTTGATGAGCGGCAGGGGCGGGTTAAATTTTTCAAATTTGGAGCTAATAAATACGCGCTCGAAAATCAGCCCGAATTTATGCGCTCCGTAGTGCGTGAGCGTCGCAAATCCGCCAAAAGGCAGTAGCGTTTTGTCGCGGCCCATTCGCGAGCTTTTGCCGCCGGCAAGGATAACGCATGTTTTCATTTTTTTCCTTAAATTTAAGTGCGGTATAATAGCATAAATTTGTTTTAAGCGAGCGGCTAAAGTCGTTGCAGCTATTTTTCGCTGATGATTTTTCTCACCGCTAAAGCTGCTAAATTTAGCCCAAAACACGCCGTTACGCCCATAAAACTGCCCAGTTTCACGCACCTTGGCAGCTCGGTCGAAAACACGACGTCAAATTTGCCTTTAAAGCCTGCTTTTTTAAGCTCGGTGCGTATTTTTTTAGCAAACGGATCGTTGCAGGTTTGCCAAACGGAGGCGACCTTGATCTGTGTCGGGTCTATGCGCTTTGCGCCGCCCATCGAGCTAATGAGCTTTTCGTGCGTTTTTAGCGCGAGCGCGATCTTGGCGGGTACGTCGTCGATAGCGTCAATCACGAGATCAAAGGGCGAGAAATCAAAATTTGCGATAAGCTCGGGCGTCATTAGCTCCTGCAGCGCCGTTACGCACTCGTATCTTTTGGCAAATTCTCCCACTTTAACGGCTCCAACTACTTCGCTGTAAATTTGACGGTTTTGATTGGTTATATCAAAAATATCTTTGTCGATGATGGTAATTTTACCCACGCCCGCGCGAGCTAGCGCATCCGCACAGACTCCGCCCACGCCGCCTACGCCACAGATTAGTACGTTTGCGTTTTGAAGCTTTTTAAAATCATCGCCAAACAGCCAGCGAGATCTCGTAAATCGGTCATTTTGATCCAAAATTTCCTCGCTCAAATTTGATCCTTTAGCGCGGTTTTTAGGCCCTGCAAGCTCGCGTGCGCGGTCATATCTAGCATGATCGGAGTTAGCGAGGCAAAACTCTCGCTAAGCACGCTTATGTCGGACTCGCTGTTTTGCTCGTAGTCTAAATTCGACGGCTGTCCGAGCCAGTAGTACTCGACGCCACGCGGGTTGCGGTGGAGCATCGCGTGCGTGGCGTAGCTGCGTCTGCCTGCGGGAACTATGCGGTAGCCTCTAAATTCGCGGGCGGAGACGGCTGGGATATTTACGTTTAAAAATTGGCGCGGCGGTAGGGATATTTCGCCCTCTAGTACGCGCGGAACGATAAATTTGACGGCTTGCTGCGCGAGCGAAAAGCCTAGTTTTTCGATACTGTCGTTTTTATAAAACTGCGAAAACGCGATACTTGGCACACCCTGTAAAACGCCCTCCATAGCCGCTCCGCACGTACCCGAATAGGTGATGTCTTCGCCGACGTTGGCACCGTGGTTTATACCGCTGATTACGAGGTCGGGCAGTTTTTTATAAAGCGCATGAAGCGCAAGATAGACGCAGTCTGCGGGCGTGGCGTCATCGAGTTTGTAAAAATCGTCGTCAAGCTTGATGAAACGAAGTGGCCTAGTAAGCGTAAGAGAGTGCGCGCAGGCTGATTTTTCGGTACTAGGCGCGACGATGGTAACGCGAGTATCAGGTAGCTCCCTCAGTGCGCTAGCTAAAGCGTGCAGGCCGCTAGCTTCGAATCCGTCGTCGTTTGTGATTAAAATTTCTTTCAAATTTATTCCTTTTTATCACGATTAACTCAAATTTGACGAGCCCATAGCTTTCAAATTTTTAAAGAAATGATTTTAGCACAGCTTTTATTATTTAAATTTAAAGTTTTAGGCCATGTTGGATATTGTTTACTTTATATTTTAGTTTTTAAATTTTATTCAAATTTAAGATAATAAATATACTATAGTATATAACATCGAAATATACTGAAATCAATCATAATAAATTGATAACAACTACTGTTATATTTACACAGTATAAAAATAAGCTTTAGATTTAATTTTAATTATATTAGGAAAATAAATGAGAATTTAAGCGAACTAATAATAAAATACCGGCTTATAAATAAAGTTAAGTTTTATTTAAATTTACAAAGGAGGTTAGAAAGCCGATTATGGAAAACGCAAAGAAAAAAGCGTCTAAATGGGTCATAGCTTTACTGGCGGTTATCGGACTTACGGGCGGATTTGGGATTTTCACGTTCTTTTTCGCTAACGGTCCTCAGCATCTTACTCGCGATCCCGAAGCCTGTATAAACTGCCACGTCATGAACCAAGTCTATGAAGGCTGGTCTAAGGGCGGACATCAACACGTTACGACGTGTATAGATTGCCACATGCCTAAAGAATTCGTAAGCAAATGGCTGGCGAAAGCTAAATACGGCTTCTTGCACGGTTATGCGTTTACTTTCTTGGATAATCCCGTATCGTTTACCGCAAGCGATGAGCAAAAGGAAATCATACAAAACAATTGTATAGAGTGCCATAAGGATTATGCTAGAAATTCAGTCGATCCAAGAGCTATAGGCGATAGCTTGCCAGGCAAACACGGGCAGTATGCTAATGCCAACGAGCCATTAAAATGCGTATCTTGTCACAGACAAGCCGGACACGCACATAACTTTTAAAACAATCCTAGGAGGAGAATAAATGAAAAATAACAAACTGTTATACGCGGTTACTTTTTTAGTGGCCGTTGCACTCGGTGCGGGCGTACTTGCTCTTTATAACGACATAGCTCATAAAAAAGAGGAGTCAAAAGCTTACCCGCTAATGCTAAACAAAGTGAGCGAACTTGAGCCTGATTTTGAAAAATGGGGCGCAAATTTCCCAAATCAGCTCGATGCTTACAAAAAAATGGAGCATAAAAGCGACGCAAATCCAAAAGGAAGCGAATTTATAGAAACGGCTTTCGGCGGCGATTTACCTTATAGCAAGATTATTCGCTGGCCTGCGGCTACAGTGTTTTGGAACGGCTATGCATTCGGCGTAGATTACAGCAAACCTAGAACTCACTACTACTCTCAGATAGATCAGATCGAAACCAAAAGAAACGATAAAGAGTATCTAAACGCTCACGGGCTTCCTGCATTTAAGGGTCAGCCAGGATATTGCGTCAATTGCCACACCGGATATTTAACCGCGCTTCAAGTTGATGGCGATTATAACCTAACTGCCGATCCTACGCCTGCTGCAACTAAGCCTATGCCGTTTTTCGACGTAATGCCTAAAGAGGAAGGCGAAAAGAGAAAAGCCGCGTGGACGAAGATGAACTCTATTCCGTATTTTGACGTCATGAAAAAGATCGCGGCTAAACACGGCGAGAGTATCCACGGCTCGCACTTAGGTAGCACCTGTGCAGACTGCCACTCGCCAGATGATATGAGTCTAAGAGTTACAAGACCCGCATTCGTAAACGCAATGGTCGCTAGAGGCTACCAAGCCGACGCAAAAAGCGGTATAAAGGCCACCAGACAAGAGATGAGAAGCTATGTTTGTATGCAGTGCCACGTAGAATACTATCCTGCAGGCAAAGAATCCGTTTTAACCTTCCCTTGGAATTTCTGGAAGAAAGACGAGCCGTTTAAGATCGAGAATTTCGACCAATACTATGACGATCAGTTAGCCAAAGAGGACGGGTTTAAATTTGACTACATCCACAAAGATACCGGCGCTAAAATCATCAAGATGCAGCACTCAGAAGCTGAGCTAAGCTCAACCGGTATCCACGGAAGAAGCGGCGTAACGTGCGCTGATTGTCACATGCCGTATAAACGCGCCGGAGCTCAAAAGATCACCGAGCATGAAATTTTAACTCCGCTTGCCGATATAAACGCGGCTTGCAAAACTTGCCACCCGCAAAGCGAACAAGTGCTAAAAGATAGAATTTCATTCGTACAAAATCGCCACGCTTACGAGCTAAGAAACTGCGAAAATGCGCTACTTTCTTTGATCCAAGACATAAAAACGGCCAGAGCCGAGCTAGCTAAGCACGAGAAATTTGCTTCGATCGCCGATGAAAAAGAGAGAAAAGAAGCTATCAGTAAGGCTCTTGAAAAGACTCTTTACTTGCACCGCAAAACTCACATCCGCTGGGACTTCGCATTTAGCGAAAACAGCTACGGCTTCCACGGAGACGAAGAGGCGGCTAGAATCCTAGGTCAATGTAAAGAATTTGCTCGCCAAGGACAGATCGAGCTAGTAAACGAGCTTGCGCCTTACGGCATAAGTATCAAGCTAACTCAAGAGGCCACTCCTGTTCCTGCGCCTGCGTCTTTAGGACACAAATATCCTATCGGCGTAGCGCCTACCGAAGCTATGAAAAAAGCCGACGAAGACGTTAAGAACCTAAATTTTAAATAAAACCCTTAAACCCAAGGCCTGCGGGCTTTGGGTTTTTTAAATTTACGCATTTTCTTTCAAATTTCAAAATCCGAATTTACTTATAAATTTAAATTTTATTGTTTATTTAGCCGTTTTAGGCGATAATCTTCATCAAATTTAAAGGAGAAAATATGCTTAAAAAATTTATTTTTGCTGCACTTGCGGCGAGTTTGGTTTTCGGTGCGCAAGATCTTGCGATCAAGGCAAAACCTGTGTCAAGCATCGAGGAAACTTCGGAAGAGGAATTTGATGAATCGCAAGCGCGCGTAGATGAGTGCATGCAAAAAGATAGCTCGACTGCCGGCATGATACAGTGCATAGATGCAGAATTTGCTATCCAAGATAAACTCCTAAACCAAAACTACAAAAAAGTCATGAGCGTGCTAAACGACGAAAATAAAAAGAAACTAAAAGATATCCAACGTAAATGGGTGGCCTATAAAGAGGCCAAATGCCCGTTTGTGCCGCCTATGGGTACGCTTTATGCCGTAACGGCCGCTGATTGTTACCTGCAGATGACTAAGGAGCGCGCCAGAGAGCTTGCAAACTTAGCCGAGGACTTTGAGGGCAATCAGTGAAGCTACTCGTCTCTTGTTTGGAGGCCTCTGCAAATTTGCACTTCGAGCAGGTTTTAGAGCATCTGTCAAAGTGCGAACTAAAGGGCATTTTTGACGAAAAATTCGGCGAACCTTTTATGCGAAGCTCGGAGTTTTCTGCGATGGGCTTCGTGGAGGTTTTACCGCTTTATTTTAAGGCAAAACGCGCGATAAAAGAGATGACCCACCTAGCTGCGCAGTGTGACGCCGTGCTGCTTATCGATAGCCCCGCCTTTAACCTGCCGCTAGCCAAAGCGATCAAAGAAGCCGGGATCAAAACGCCGGTGACCTACTATATCTTGCCGCAGGTGTGGGCGTGGAAGGCTGGACGCGTTGCGAAAGTCGAGGCGTACTGCGATCATCTGGCTTCGATTTTGCCGTTTGACGGGATGTACTACAACCGCTCGCGCTACGTCGGACACCCGCTGCTTGACGAGCTGCGAGTACGAAAAAACGAGCTTTTACAAAGCGGTAAGATCGCTTTTATGCCCGGATCCCGCCGCGCCGAAATTTCACGGCTGATGCCGATTTTTCGCGAGGCGGCAAGCCAGATAAAAGACAAAGAAAAGCTGCTCGTCGTGCCACCTTTTTTGGTAAACGATATGCAAATTTACGGCGACGTTAGCGGATTTAGCGTCGTTACGGACGCGCCGCGCGCGCTTTTGCAAAGCGAGTTTGCCTTTATCTGCTCTGGCACCGCGACGCTGCAGGCTGCGCTCGTGGGCATGCCGTTTGTACTAGCCTATAAAGCCAAAGCCATCGACATAATGATCGCGCGGATGTTTGTGAAACTGCGCCACATCGGGCTTGCAAATATCATGTTTGATTTCATGGGCGAAACGGCGCTGCACGAGGAACTACTGCAAGAGGAAGTAACGCCAAGCAATCTAATAAAAGCTTACGAGAGCTGCGATAAAGAGAAATTTATCAAAGGCTGCGAGAAGCTACGAAAGTACCTAAAACACGGCTCTGCAGCCAGTGTAGCTCAAATTTTAATAACAAACAAAGGATGAAAAATGACCGAACCGATGACGCTTTTTGGATATGAAAAAATCACGAACGAATTAAAAAATCTAAAGACCGTCGAGCGCCCCAATATCGTCGAGGAGATCGACATCGCGCGCAGTCACGGCGATCTAAAAGAAAACGCCGAATACCACGCCGCACGCGAAAAGCAGGCGTTTATCGAGAGCCGTATCGCCGAGCTTAGCGACATAGTAAGCCGCGCCAAGGTAATCGACCCCTCCGAATACGAGCACGATAAAGTAAAATTTGGCTCCACGGTCGTCATCATGGACGTAGAAACCGAGCTGGAAAAGACCTATACGCTAGTGGGTACGCCTGAGAGCAACCTAGAGCGCGGACTCATCTCGATTAACTCGCCTCTAGCCAAACAGCTAATCGGCAAGAGCGAGGGCGACGAGGTGGCGCTAAATTTGCCAAACGGCAGAAGCGACGTCGAAATCGTATCTGTTAGCTACAAGCCGATCAAATTTTAAGCCGATGAGCGCGTTTAAAACCGTTAAATTTACGAGCTCGGCCAGTAAATTTGAGCCGTCAAATTTAACTATGGCGTTTGCTGAGTTTTTCAAATTCGGCTCGCTAAATTTAAAACTCATAGCCGCAAATTTTGCGCCGCAAAAAGTAAAATTTGATGCCTGAGCAAATCGTCGTAAAAAGCGGCGCAATCTTTATCGCCGACTCGCACGAAAACGAAAATCGCGAAAATTTTTGGTGTTTTTTATGCGCGTTAAAAAGCGGCGAGATAAAGACGCCGCAGCTGTTTTTGATGGGCGATATGTTTGATTTTTTGGCTAGCGAGTGCGAGTTTTTCGTCAAATTTTACGAGCGATACGTCCGCGCGATCGACGAGCTGGGCGAGAAAATGGAAATTTACTATTTCGAAGGAAACCACGATTTTAACCTAGCAAGGCTTTTTAAAAACGTCAAAGCCTATCCGATCGGCGCTCAGCCGGTTAAATTTGCCTCTGAGTGCGACCAGAGCGTGCTTATCGCGCATGGAGATATATTTTTGCCTTTCGTTGCAAAATACGCTTTGAGGTTTTTGCGCGTCAAAATTTTTTTAAAAGTGATGAATTTTTTCGATAAATTTCTAAATTTTAGGCTCTCGAAACAAATTTTAAATAAGCTTAAACGAAAAATTTTAGATTATAAAATACCGAATTTTAAGAATTTAGCCGAGGCAAAAATGCGCCGATATAACGCATTTTACGAGGCTGACGTCATCATCGAGGGGCACTATCACCAGGGCGAACAATACACGATAGGTAAACAAAAATATATAAATATTCCATCTTTTGCATGCGAGCAAAGCTATTTTGTAGTAGAATACGACCAAAATATTAAGTTTGCTCGAAAGAGCGTAAAGGTTTAAAATGCTTAACAACGGCACATTAAAAACCGGTTCAAATGAGATGGAGCTTGTTGATTTTCGTATCTTTAAGCAGTCGGGAGACAATGTATACGAGGGTATATACGGCGTCAACGTCGCTAAGGTGCGTGAGATCATCAAGATGCCAAATTTAACCGAACTTCCAGGAGTACCTGAGTATATCGAGGGGATTTTTGATCTGCGCGGCGTCGTGATACCTGTCGTAAATTTAGCCAAATGGATGCAGATAAACGAACCCAAGGGCGGAGCTATCAAGCCTCGCGTTATTATCGCCGAATTTAGCGGGATATTAATAGGCTTTATCGTCCACGAGGCAAAACGCATTAGGCGCATAAGCTGGGCGGACATCGAGGCGGCGACTTTCGCCTCAAACGCCGGAACGCTAGATAAAGGCAAGATAACAGGCGTAACTCGCATCGAAAATGATGAGGTTTTGCTAATATTAGACCTTGAAAGCGTCGTCGAAGAGCTTGGCATTTATAGCCCGAAAATGGAAGTAGAGATCGATCAAAGTAAGCTTTTAAGCGGTTTAGCACTAGTGCTAGACGATAGCTCGACGGCAAGAAAACTAGTAAAAGATATGCTAGAAAAAATGGGACTAAAAGTAGTCGAAGCAAAAGATGGCGTAGAGGGGCTTGCTAGGATGGAGGATCTTTACGAGATGTACGGCGATAAGTTAAATAACTTTTTAAGGGTGATTTTGAGCGATATCGAGATGCCTCAGATGGACGGATACCGCTTTGCATCGACGATAAAAGACGATCCGAGATATACGGGAATTCCTATCATATTTAACTCTTCTTTAAGCAACGACTATAGCGAAGCTCAAAGCAAAGAGGCCGGAGCCGCAGCATATCTAACCAAATTTGACGCATCGCTATTTTATAACGAAGTGCTTCGCGTGATCGAAGCACACAAGAAATAAGGGGGAAAATCATGGATGATATGAGAGAAATAATGGAAGACTTCCTGGTTGAAGCCTTCGAACTAGTAGAACAAATAGACCATGACCTCATAGAACTAGAGTCAAATCCTGAAGATTTAGAGCTTTTAAATAGAATTTTCCGCGTTGCGCATACGGTCAAGGGGTCATCGAGCTTTTTAAATTTCGATATTCTTACTAAGCTTACGCACCATATGGAGGACGTGCTAAACAAAGCCCGCCGCAACGAACTAAAGATAACTCCAGATATCATGGACGTGGTACTAGAGTCCGTAGATATGATGAAGGGGCTACTGCACGGTATCAGAGATAGCGGTAACGATACGGACGTAGGCATAGAGATAGAGGATATCTGCAAAAGACTAACCGCGATATCCGAAGGCGAAGCCCCGAGTGCGGCCGCTAGCGAGCCTACTCCCGCAGCGCCAGAGTCTGTGGTAGAGACGCCAAAAGAGCCTGAGCCCGAACCCGTTAGCGATGAGAATTTGTCAAATTTAAGCGACGACGAAGTCGAAGCCGAGATAGAAAGACTGCTGAAAGTAAGAAAAGCTGAGGATCAAGCAAGACGCGCTCAAAAAGCAGCAGCAGGCGAAGCGCCAAAACCTACCGCACCAGCTGCGCCGCAAGCTCCAGCTCCCTCAAATTCGGCACCGGCTCCAAAACCCGCTACCGCAAAGCCGACCGATAAAAAAGAGGAGAAAAAAGTTCCCGCGACCGGAGGCGGAGGAAGTACGGACGAGCAGACTATACGCGTCGAGGTTAAGCGCCTAGATCACCTGATGAACCTTATCGGTGAGCTGGTGCTTGGCAAAAACAGATTGCTCAAAATTTACGACGACGTCGAGGAGAGATATGAGGGCGAGAAATTCCTTGAGGAGCTAAATCAAGTAGTATCTAGCCTAAGTCTAGTGACTACCGACATACAGCTAGCCGTTATGAAAACGAGGATGCTACCTATCGCGAAGGTATTTAATAAATTTCCTCGCATGATCCGCGATCTAAGCCGCGAGCTAAATAAGCAAATCGACCTTGAGATCACGGGTGAGGAGACGGAGCTGGATAAATCCATCGTCGAGCAAATCGGCGATCCGCTCGTACACATGATAAGAAACTCGTGCGACCACGGCATCGAGGACGGCGCTACCAGACTAGCCGCCGGCAAGCCGGAAAAAGGTACCATCCAGCTAAAAGCCTATAACGAAGGCAACCATATCGTAGTCGAGATCACCGACGACGGTAAGGGGCTAGATGCCGATATGCTAAAATCAAGATCTATAGAAAAGGGTATCATTACCGAGCGCGAAGCTGACGCAATGAGCGATAAAGAGGCGTTTGGACTTATATTTAAGCCTGGATTTTCGACTGCTGCGAAGGTCACTAACGTAAGCGGTCGCGGTGTGGGAATGGACGTCGTAAAAACCAATATAGAAAAGCTAAACGGTATAATCGACATCGAAAGCGAAGTGGGCAAGGGTACGACGATGAAGCTAAAGATTCCGCTCACGCTAGCTATCATACAGTCGCTTTTAGTAGGCGCTCAGGAGGAGTTTTTCGCTATTACTCTAGCAAGCGTTTTAGAGACTGTGCGCGTACCGATCGACGATATCTATACGATCGACGGCAAAAACGTGCTCAGACTACGCGACGAGGTGCTGTCGCTGGTTAAGCTATCTGATATCTTTGGCGTCAAGCAGGTCTTTGACGGTGGCGATCAGACATACGTGGTCGTTATCGGTGTAGCGGAGGCGAAGCTAGGCATCATCGTAGATAGCCTCGTAGGGCAAGAGGAGATCGTCATAAAATCAATGGGCGATTATCTCCAAAACATCCCTGGAATCGCCGGTGCAACGATAAGAGGCGACGGCCGCGTAACGCTAATCATCGACGTGGGCATGATGATGGAGATGGCAAAAGACATAAAAGTAGACATAAAAGCTAGTATAGAGGCCTCAAAGAGCGTTAAAGAAAAACCGAGCGATTATAAGGTACTAATCGTCGACGACTCGAAGATGGACAGAACCATAATGCAAAAATCGCTAGCCCCTCTTGGCGTAACGGTGATCGAGGCTACCAACGGAGTCGAGGCTCTAGCCATCGTAAAATCGGGCGAACACGCGCTTGATGCGATGCTAATAGATATCGAAATGCCGCGAATGGACGGCTACACGCTAGCGGGCGAAATTCGCAAGTACTCAAAATATAGAAATTTGCCGCTTATTGCCGTAACCTCAAGGACGTCAAAGACCGACAGACTAAGAGGCGTGGAGGTAGGAATGACCGAGTACATCACCAAGCCGTATTCGTCTGAGTACCTTGAAAACGTAGTTAGAAAAAATATCAAACTAATAGGATAGAACATGAACGACAAACTAAATCAGGTTCTAAAAAGACAAAAAAGACAGGTGATGGATCCTAGCGAAAAAGAGCGCGAAGAGATCGTCCAGCTAGTCGGTTTCATCGTAGGCGACGAGGAGTATGCGATACCTATTTTAAATATCCAAGAGATTATTAAGCCTATCGAATACACTCGCGTACCTAGCGTGCCGGAGTATGTTTTGGGCGTATTTAACCTGCGCGGTAGCGTAATCCCGCTAATCGACTTGAGAAAGAAATTTTCTCTAAACGCCGCAAAACCGAGCCCAAGCACGAGATATATAGTGATGAAAGAGGGCGATAACGTTGCGGGATTTGTGATCGACAGGCTAACGGAAGCCATCAGGATACAGCAAAACAGGATCGATCCGCCGCCTGAAACGCTTTTAAAAGACAAAGGCATGATTTACGGTATCGGCAAAAGAGATAACAATATCCTTACGATTTTAAAAGTCGAAGCACTACTAAAACGCGATTTCTAGGGTCAAATTTGATAAAACTTTGCGTATTTGATTTTGATTCGACCCTGATGGACGGCGAGACGATAGATTTTTTAGCCGAGGCAAACGGCGTTGGAGACGAGGTTAGCGAAATAACTGCAAAAGCGATGGCGGGCGAGCTTGATTTTTTCGAGAGTTTAACGCGCCGAGTTTCGCTTTTAAAGGGGCTTGAGCTTGCTAAAGTAGATGAAATTTGCTCAAATTTGCCGCTAATGCCTGGAGCCGCCGAGTTGATCGCACATCTAAAAAGTAAAGGCGTCAAGGTCGTAGTTTTTAGCGGCGGATTTCACTCGGGCACCGATAGAGCGCAAGAGAAGCTCAAATTTGACGCTAGCTTTGCAAATATCCTGCACCACAAAGACGGCGTCCTAACCGGGCTTGTGGGCGGCGAGATGATGTTTGGCTTTTCAAAGGGCGCGATGCTTGCAAATTTACAAAATTTGCTTGGAATCTCAAAAGAGCAGACGATGAGCGTAGGCGACGGCGCCAACGATCTATCTATGTTCGAGCATTCAAATTTGAAAATCGCGTTTTGCGCGAAGCAAATTTTGAGGCAAGCGGCAACTTGTTGCGTGGATAAAAAAGATTTGCGCGAGATCATAAATTTGATATAAAAAGGCGAGAAAAATGTTTAATAACGATATAAATTTTTCATTGTGGTGCGACTTTATCGAGCGCGGCTTTTTGCAGGACGAGTTTGAAAATTTGCTCCAAATCGGCGCGATTAACGGAGTGACCTCAAATCCATCCATCTTTAAAGCCGCGTTTTTGTCAGACTCCTACAAAGACGTCATCGGCCAAATGGGCAAAAAATATCCAAAGGCGCTTTACGAGGCGCTCGCGGTGCAAGATATAAAGATAGCCGCAACCAAGCTTTTGAGGCACTACGCAAACGGCGACGACGGATTTGTTAGTATCGAGGTCGATCCTAGCTTTTGCGATAACGCTGCAGCTACGGTGGATGAGGGTGCTAGACTGCACGCGGAGATCGGCATGCCAAACGTCATGATCAAAATCCCTGCGACAAAAGCGGGCTTTGAAGCTATGAGTGCATTAACCGCGCGCGGTATCGCAGTAAACGCGACGCTGATTTTCTCGCCGGAGCAAGCCGTAGCGTGTTTAGACGCTTTTGAAGAGGGCGTAAAGGCTTATGAGAAGAAATTTCCGCTAACGCCGCTGCCAAAAAGCGTGATTAGCATTTTTGTTAGCAGGTTTGATCGCTTGCTAGATGAAAAAATGCGCGAAAACTCGCTACCGACGGGACAAATCGGCATAATGAACGCGACTAAAATTTACAAAATCATAGAAAATAAAAACTTACCTACGACGCGTGCGCTGTTTGCTAGCACGGGCGTAAAGGGCGATGAGCTGGCAAAGGATTATTACGTAAAAGAGCTTATGTATCAAAATGCGGTAAATACGGCCCCGCTTGATACTATCAAAGCCTTTATCGCTGGCAAAAACGAACCAAAAACAGCTGTTAGCGACGATAGCATAGAGAAATTTTTCGGCGTGGTAAAAAGAGCCGACATAGACATGGAGAAGGTTTATAAAGACTTGCTAAACGACGGCTTAAAGCAGTTTGTGACGGCATTTGAAGATATAATGAAAGCACTTAAATGAAGCCTTTGAGATTTACTTCGTCGCAGCAAGAAGATGCAATGGACTACGAGCCTATCGGTTCTAGTATTAAATTTGACACTCAAGACGATGAACTTGAGCGTATTATAAATCTAAGAGCGAATGCGGTAAAAAACGATATACAAAAAATAAGAGATAAAAATAAAGAAGATTCGCAAGAAGAGCAAATAATAGAGCTAAAATCTGAAAAAGATGAGCAGAAGATCGGCGAAGTTACAGATAAAAATTTGACCGATCATGAGCCCGTGTTTAAATTTGGACAAAATTTTGATTTTGAGAACTTGCCTGCGCTCAAACCCATAGACGACGAGCCCGTAAAAATCAAAGAAGCGGCGGAAACCGTCAAATTTGACGGTTTTATCGAGCCTGGTGACTTGGAAGCAAAAAAACACGAGCTAAGCGAAAATCTCCAAGCTATCAACGAAGCACTGAGCGAAATAGACGCACTGGACGAGATGTCGCCAAAAAAAGATGAGTTTGACGAGACTGCGAAAGCTACGGCGCAAGAGCAGTCGATTTGCGATGAAACACCGGATATAAAATTTGGCGGAGATAACGTAAGTTTGGATGATTTGGGTATTAAATTTACGCAAGAAGAGGTCGGCATGCAACAGCACCCTAGCGAAAAGGATCAAATTTTAGACTTTTTTCAAAACGAATTTAGCATAGTTCAAGATGAAGAAAATAAAGATATAGAGGATAAAATCGCCACAATCAATAACGATGGCGCCAGCGACAAAAACGAGATAAACGCAATCCCTATGCAGCCGAATTTAAATGTTGGTTTTGGAGACGATCAGCAAAACAAAGAGCAAAAAAATATCGACGAATCCATAAATTTGCGTGAATCGCAAGCGCAAAATTTAGGGCCGAATTTCGCACAAACGCAAACTGCCGCAAATAAAGTTGCGGCGCAAGCGCAAACTATAAACGATAAGCAAGAAAACCAAACAAATACGTTAAAAAAACCTGAAGCGCGACCGGTTAAATACAAGGATAGGGCGGCGCTTTTAGCCGAGCTTGGCATCGGTATGGAAGATGAAACTTTCGGGACGCCGATTAGAACCACGGTGCCGCAGAGCGACGAAGAGAACGAAAAAAAAGCCGAAATGAAGGTTATACTGGATGGGTATCTAGCAAAACTTATCGAGCTTGGCGGTAGCGACTTGCACGTAAAATCCAACAAAGTAGTTCGCGGTAGATTTAACGGCGAGATATTTACGATGGGCGATAAAATTTTAGATTACGACAACTCGATACTACTTGCAAAGGAGATTTTAGGGGCGAATTATTACAATCTTATGAAAAGAAAGAGCGTGGATTTTACATATAAATTAAACGATGACTACCGTTTCCGTTCAAACGTCTTTTTGCAGATGGACGGCGTATCTTTCGTATTTAGAACGATTCCGACGAAAATTCCTACGATGTCGGAGCTTTTGTTGCCGCCAGTTATTGAAAAGCTTTGCAATAAAGTAAATAGAGGTATCGTCCTAGTAACGGGACCTACTGGTAGCGGTAAAACGACGACGTTAGCTAGTATGATAAATCACCTAAATCACACGAAAAACTACCATATCGTCACTATCGAAGATCCGATCGAGTTTATATATAACGACGACAAAAGCGTAATAAATCAGCGCGGTATCGGCCAAGACGTAGATAGTTTCGCCGACGCACTAAGAGCCTCTTTGCGCGAGGACCCGGATGTTATATTTGTGGGCGAGATGAGAGACCTAGAGACTGTTAGAACCGCGATAAATGCAGCAGAAACCGGCCACTTGGTGCTTGCTACGCTTCACACCCTTGATGCTAAAGAAACTATCGGCCGCGTCATAAATATGTTTCCTAAAGAGGAGCAAAATAGAATCAGGATGACCTTTGCCTCGGTTGCGGAGGCTATCATATCTCAGCGCCTTGTCGTGACTACGACCGGCAAACGCCGCGTCGCTTGCGAAATAATGGTAAAAAACATAAGAATAAGAGATATGATCTTAGAAGATAGAGATAGCGAAATTTACGACGCGATAGAACAAAGTAAAAATACCTACGGAATGCAGACCTTTGAGCAGCATTTGCTTGACATGTATACTTCGGGAATTATAACAAAAGAAGAAGCGCTAAAAAGCGCTAGCAGAAGGGAAAACCTCGATATCAAAATCAAATCCGCCGACCTTGCTAAAAAAAGAGCGATGGTTGCCTCTATCGAAGAGGACGCCGAGCTTTTAAAAGAATTTCAAAGCGAAGTTATCGCGCTCAAAGATATCAAGTAAGGCGAAATTTATATAAATTTGGGTATTATCGGCTTCTATTTTTCAAGAAAGGAAAACGATGTTAGAAGGTATCGTTAGAGAGAGTATCGGTAAAAAGGCGT
>CAUSAR010000027.1:0-22806 GCA_963529735.1 uncultured Campylobacter sp. | reverse complement strand
GATGCGGCTACCCTAGACTTTAGTAGAGCTCAGGAGATAGATACGTTAGGCGTAAGCGGAACTGGTACCGTTGAAGTAGAAATTTTAAATTCGAAAATAAAGAGCGTAAACGTAAATGCTACCGATGCGTCAGCTATTGAAAAAATTAAGATTCATAGCCCAGAATTAGAAAATTTCAATGTAACAAAAGCTCGTAAAGCAACTATCGAAGCAAACGGAACGCAAAAAATCGATGCAATAGTCAAATCAGATACCAGAATTGAAGAGTTAACAGTAATTTCAAATACGATAAAAGAGGCTAATATAGCAATAGAAAAGGTAGGCGATACTACCGGCACAATAGCCTCCACCGTATCGACTTCGGGTTCTCTTGAAACACTAAACGTAATAAATAAAACCTCAAAAGCCATCACTCAATACGTAGACGATTTTTTAGTCGTAGACGGACAATATCTAAATGCCAGACATCTAAAAACGCTAAATATAGATACAAAAGGAACTTTTAGCTTCGCTAGCCTCTATGGACACAGACAGCTTAGCGCCATCAGCCAGATCAATATAAAAAGCACTGGTGACGATACTATGGTTGCTTTTGCAAATTTGGGCGCAAAAAAATATGCCGGAGATCCGTATCAGGGAACTCAAGATATAAATTTAAACTCAGAAGGCGTATATAATTTATTCGTGGCCGGCTACCAAGATATACTAACCACCAGAGACGTAAATTTAACCTCTGTCACGGATAAACAAAGTGCGAGCGTAACATACGGAAATATAGGCGATACCACAAATAAAATAAATAATCTTACCCTGAACGCTACAGGACAAAAGACTTTAAAAGTAGGAAACGTATATGCGAACGGCGATGTAAATTTAACTACAAAATTTACTCAGGAAGGCTCTGTAGCAAACTACACTGCCGCAAATACGTACACGAGCGGCGACATAACCATAAATCATACCTCAAATTCGAATATAACTGACGGCGTGATAAATTTCCTATCACACGCCGAGGCAAGAAATTTTACCGTAAACGCAAGCGGATATAAGGAACTAAATATAAACAACAGTACAAACCAAAGAATAACCGCAACGGGTGACATGACGTTTAACTTAAAAGCTAGCGTAGCAGGAAGTATCGCAGACATAGGGCATACCCTTCCTTTTGATAATAACAATGCGCCTATAAAAGCCAAGAGCCTAACGATAAACGCCGCTGCAGACGACGGCATAACAGACGCCGTTTTAAAGCTGGGGGACTACTGGGGTGACATGGGCGAAGGCGGCGACATAAATATAACCGCCGTAAATCAAAAAACCGTAAGTCTAGGCTGGCTAAGAGGTCTAAACAGCGGAAATGATAACAAAAAGAGCGACGTAAATATAAATTTAAGTACAAATATACAAGATAGCGACGTAACCATAGGCTACACTACATCAATACATCCATACACTAAAGGCATAGGTCATAATGGAAGCCAGATGGTGAAAAACGTAAATTTAAAAGCACACGGACAAAAGACATTTAAGGCCGAAGCCATCATGGCCACTAAAGAGACAAAAATAAACATAAATGGTAGCGGATTGGATTCTACTGCAGAATTTAATAGGATTAGCAGTCGCGAAGGCATTACTATAAAAGCAGACAACTTAAAAGAGCTAAAAACCGGATCTATATTGGCATCTCAAGGTAATATAAATATAAGCACCGGAAGTTTTGATGCTATGCAATATGCAGAATTTAACTCTGGCTCAAATAGTGTTCATATGGCTGGAGTGAATATAAATTTGGACATCTCAAATGTCATAGAACCCGTAAACAGCCGTGTATCGCAACCAGGGCAACATTGGGATAAAGCTCTATATTTAAGTGCAGGTAAAGCGCTTAATATCAAAGGCTATGCCGGAGATGACGTAACAAAGATATACGCCAGACTCGGTGCCGCAGAAAAGAATGCGACGGCCGACATCGTAAACGTAAAAGGAACGATAATGGGGGGATGGTCTATATTGCCAAACAATAAAACCGAAACCATGACAATAAAAGGCGGCATAACCAATCCCGCAAGTATCCTAGCTATAGACGGCGGCGTAAATCATAACTCAAATCTAACGGTAGACTTAAGCTACATGCCTAAACTAAAATCAATCGATCTAAGCGGCTACAACAATGCAAGCGGTACGAACAAAATAATTATCCGATCGACCGAACTAGAAATATCGTCAATCAAAGGTTCGTCTACTAAAGACGACATAAGTATCGTCTATGCCGCAAATACCAAGCTAAAAACAGTAGATGCTGGTGCCGGTGATGATATAGTGGTCTTTGGCGGAAATACTACTCAAACCCACGATATAACCGTCAACCTAGGCGAAGGAAACGACACTATCACGACTGCAGCATTAACCGCCAATAAGAAATTTGAAATCAGCGGCGGAGCGGGTAACGATACGTTTAACCTAGGAGCTTCTACTACCGATGCTAACGCTAGCAAATACGTAACGATCACCGATGCAAACAGAGGCGATAAGATAAGCTTAGGTAGTGCTGGTACAGCTACGTTACAAAAAATAGCCCTAAACGTAGACGGCAGAGCCGATCTAAAAACGGCTATAAACGATGCGCTAGGTAGTCTAAGCTCTACAGCGGCAAATACTATCTATGCGGTATACTACGGTAACGATACGTATCTAGTAAGAGACGCTAACAGCAATAAGACCTTAGACGCTAACGATAACTTAGTTAAACTAGCAGGTATCTCAAATTTTGACTTGCTAAACGCTAACTCGGTAACCGAAGGCGGAATAAACTATATCCAGATAACTAACGCGTAATCTTAAGTGGAGCGGAGTTTTTCCGCTCCCTACGCTATACGACTAACGCCTATCAACTTTATAGCCAAATTTACGCAAACATATCTAAATGTAACTCTTTTTAGCAAATTTAAGCCTATCTACTAACCGAGCAACAATCTTTCGCGGTTAGTCTCTTAACGAGCATACAAATCAGTAAAACCAACTTTTACTCTACGAGGCCATAAGGGCACTTTTCCTACAACCAAACCATATACAAAGCGATTGCCGATTTTAAAAAAGGCAAATTTAGATCGTGAGTACTGGACTCCTAAAACAACTCGATTATTTATAAATTTAAGCGCATAAAAAAGGTCGCCAAACAGTAAAATTTGAAGTTAAATTTGTAGATTTCGCCGAAACGCCGCTACCGCAAACGCCTCGGCAAGAGAGCCGAATTTGACCGCCCGAAGCGATCAAATTTAAGATAAATTTACAGGATAAATCCGCTGCCGATAACCAACTCGCCTCTGTAAAATACCGCGAGCTGCCCGCTAGCCACGCCAAATGCGCTCTGCTTTAGCTCGACCTCGGCAGTGCCGCCATCTAGCACTTTTACGTGCGCGTTTAGCCCGATGCTGCGGTAGCGCACCTTGACGTCGCAGTCAAACTCGCTCTCGTCCACGAACAAATTTAGGCTATTTACCGCGATCTTGCCGCGCTCGAGCTCCTCTTTCGGGCCGACGACGATGCGGTTATTTTGCGCGTCGATAGAGAGCACGAAATGCGGCTCGTGCGCCCCAAACACCTCAAATCCGCGCCTCTTGCCGATCGTGTAGTGCATGTAGCCGTTGTGCCGCCCGATCACCTTGCCCGCGCTATCGACCACGTCGCCGGGCAGGTCGGTCTCGTAGTGCTTGTTTAGCACCTCGATATAGGTGTCCTCGACGAAGCAAATCTCGCTACTCTCGGCCTGCTCGCCGTACTCGCGAAAGCTCGGCAAGGATTTTGCCAGCTCTTTTATATCTTTTTTAAATTTATCCCCGAGCGGGAAAAGCATATCGGCGATAATCTCTTTTGGCACCTGCGCGACGAAGTAGCTCTGATCCTTACTGGGATCTGCGGCGACCCTGATAAAGCCGTCTTGCACGCGGATATAGTGGCCTGTAGCAAGCTTTTCGCAGCCGATACTTTTGGCAAATTTTAACAGTTCGCCAAATTTGATAAAGTGGTTGCAAAGTGCGCATGGATTTGGCGTCTTACCCTCCTTATAGGAGCTAACAAACGGCGTATAGACGTATCTGTCAAACTGTTCTTGCAAATCAAGCACGTGATAAGTGATACCCAGATACCCGCACGCACGGGCGACTTTATCGATATTTTTTTCATGATATCCGGGCTTTTTGTGTAGCTTCATATAGCAGCCCACGACCTCGTGTCCCGCTTCTAGCAGCATTTTCGCGCTCATGGTGGAGTCGACGCCGCCGCTCATGGCCATTAAGATTTTCATTTTTCTTTCCTATTGTGAGGGCTTGTCTTTTTGGCGCTTTTTACGGAGTTTGTAAATTTTCGGCTCGATGAACCAGGCGTTCTATCTACGCAAAATTTACCGCACAGCCGTAAAAATCACCTAAAAATACCGCACCCTAAAGTTTTGTATTTTAAATTCAGCTTTAAAATTTACAAATCTCGCCCTAGCCCCACAATAAGGCAAATTCGTATAAATTCGGTGCGATTATATAAAAAATAGCTTAATACGCTATAAATTTGTAAATCTAGGTTCGCAAGCAGGGTCAGCATTTATCTTTGCTTTGCGTTAAATTTTATGTGCCGAGACGATGTAGAATTTGCAAACGGCGATGACGCAGTCAAATTTACCAAAACGCAGGTGAGCCAAACCGCGCAACTAAAAGCGCGAAAAATCAAAATTTAACCGCCAAGCACCAAGTATAAGTACTCGGCAAATTTACCGACCAAATTTAACTAGTCGCCAAGCCGGTTTACGGCTATTTATCTTTAGCATCGCCCTCTTTTAGATCTTTATCCAGCTTTAAATTTTCGTGTATCATGTGCGCCGCGATCGCAACTACAAAAACCACGGCGGTTAAAATCAGCAAAGGGACGCGAGCAGCGTCAAATTTGACGGCGATATAGCCGAAAATAGCAATAAAAACGAGGCAAATCAGCACAAAAGCGATCCTATTAAGCATCGCCAAATCCTCAAAATTTATAAAATTTAGCGCACTCGCCTAGTCTAAAATCCGCAAAATTTCATCTCGCACGGCGTCAAGATCGTCGCTGATCATATAAAGCGACAGATCCTCCCCGCTGACGGCTTTTTCATGTATCAGCGTGGTTTTGATGAAATCATCAAGCTTACTCCAAAACTCGCTTCCGATGAGGAAAATTTTAGCTTTTTTAGCACCGATTTGCGCGAGAACTAGGATCTCAAACAGCTCATCAAGCGTCCCAAACCCGCCCGGAAACACCAAAAACGCGCTCGATCGCTCGATGAGGGCAAATTTGCGAGCGGATAAATTTGAAAAAACGAAGTTGCTAGTGGCGTATCTGTTCGTTACCTGCTCAAACGGAAGCACGATGTTTAGGCCTATTGATGGGCTCTTGCCGCTCTCGTACGCTCCTTTGTTCGCGGCCTCCATCACGCCCGGTCCGCCGCCGCTAACGACCGCAAAACCGCTATCTGCAAGCTGTTTTGCGAGGCTAAAGGCCATTTTACAGTATTTGCTATTTTCGTCAAATCTAGCCGAGCCAAAAAACGTAACGCTAGGATTTTTATAAGTTGCAAAATCCCTAAATTTGGCCAGATCGTTTAAAATTTCATCCATTATTTCTCTTTTTCTTAGTTTAAATTTACGTGCTAGAGCTGCAAATAGCGGCTAAATTTACCACGCGAATCTAAAAGCAATGATAGCCAAAACGGATTTAAAAACAAATGACGCATGATTAAATTTGAGATTAATTTTAGGTAGATTTCAAATTTGCAAAGCTATCAAAGCGGCTTAATTTTGCTCAAATTTGCCGGCAATTTTAGCGCCAAACGGCGCAAACTCGTAAAGCAAACCCATTTTAAAATCACAAAACCGCCGCCTTAACCTTTAGTGCAAATTTATGCAATAGTTTCTAAAAATGCGGCGGCTTGCAAATTTAGGCCTCTAAATTTGCTCACGATTTCGTGCTAAATTTGGCCGAATACGACTTGGTTTTAAAAAGCGCCCCAAGGCGGAATTCGTCCGATTTTAGCCCTTAACGTAGCTGCTCAAGGCGCTCTTTTTTCGTACCGATCTGAGTGATCTGGATGCCGAAGTTGCCATCCACGATGACGACCTCGCCCAGAGCTACGACCTTGTCGCTGATCAAGATCTCAAGCGGGTCGTTTGCGAGCTGATTTAGCTCTATGACAGAGCCTATGTCCATCGTGAGCACATCTTTTAGCAGCATTCTTTTTGAGCCGATACGTACGTGAAGCGGCAGGCGCACATCCATGATGAGCCCGATATTTCGCATTTCCTCGATGCTTAAATCGCCTTTTGCGGGAGTTGCTTGCTGTGCAGGCTCTTTTTGGTCTTTGTTTAAAAATTTAACCAATGCAAAATCAAGCACGATAGCAATTTGCTCGCTGACGTCTCCGATTTTAACGGAATAGACGTATATTTTTTCAAACGCGTTCAAATCAAAATTTGCGCTCTCGTCGAGGAAATTTACTTTCGTGACCTCAAAATTTAGCTTCGGCATGCCTTTTTGCGCGCCAAGGCTCGTGGAAAACGCGCCCATAATATTTAAAAACACCTCTTTTGCAGCGTCTAGCTCGTCCTCGCTTAAATTTTCGTTGCGCGAGATCTCTTCTTCTCCGAGCATCCACTCCCCGATCGCGCTCATTAGCACCGGCGTGGCTACTAGTATCATTTTTGCGGTCGTATCGCCGCTAACGGCTATGTTTGCAACGGCTAGAGGTGGCTTTATGCCTTCTTGTTTGGGCGCGTCGTATTCGTTTCTCTCGCCTATTTCAGGCGTCCTGCCCGTTAGCCCTTCGACCGTAGCCTTTACCTCGTTTACGAAAATTTTAAAAAAATCATTCATTGTTTTCATCCTCGCCTAATATATCATCGTCTTCGTACTCATCCTCGTGCTCTGTGCTCATGAGTTTTGCTCTGCGCTCTTCTTCATACTGCTCGAGGATATTTTTGATCTCGTCTTTATCGCTTCTGATTAGCTCTTCTATACGGATAGATTTCCTAAATCTATGTAGCCCGACCTCAGCCAAAAATACCTCTTTTTTATCGATCGTTACGATAGCTTTGTCGTTTGCCGAGCGGTCAAGACGCAGTATGTCACCCTCTTTTAAATTTAAAAACTCGTTTACGCTAACGATACTTTTGCCCAGTATAGCCTCATACAGCACCTCAGCTCGCCCGATCAGCGTTTTTAGCTCTTTGTTTCGGCTCTTTTTCGCGCTCGTTTCGCCAAGCATTATGTCGCGGTTGGCTAGACGGCTTAAGATCGGTTCAAGATAGATAACCGGATAGCAGATATTTATCATGCCACTTGAGTTGCCTACGATGATCTCCATGACGACCATTATCACGATCTCGTTTTGGCTTACGATTTGCACGACGTTTGGGCTACTTTCTTTTGCCTCGACGTTTGGGTACATATCGGTGATCATCGACCAGCTCTCTTTTAGGCGCTGCATCATCATCCTTAGGATTGCATCGAGCAAATTTACCTCGATATCGGTTAGCTCCCTGCTGGTCTCAAAGCCCTCGCCGTTACCGCCTAGCAAGCGGTCTATCATCGGAAACGCGATGCTTGGGTTTATCTCCAAAACGCAGTTGCCGTCAAGCGGCTTGATCGAAAAGACGTTAAAGCTAGTGGGACTTGGCAAACTCATCAAAAACTCGCCATACGTCATCTGATCGACGCTGTGCAGGCGGATCTCCACGATACTTCTCATAACGCTTGAAATTTGAGAAGCCAAATTTCTCGCAAGTTTGTCGTGTATGCCCTTTATAGCGCGCAGCTGCTCTTTACTCACGCGGTTTGGGCGTTTAAAATCGTAAATTATTACCTGCTGCTGTTCTTCTTTTTTTGATTTTTCGCCGATAGATTCGCTAGCATCGTCGTCGTCCACAACTTCTAGTAGCGCGTCTATCTCTTCTTGACTTAGAATGTCCGCCATTATTTACCCTCAAGCTTTTTTCTTATTTTTTCCATCAAGCGCTTATGTATCTGCGAGATTCTGCTTTCGGTTATTTGCAAAATTTCGCTGATCTCCTTTAAGCTCAGCTCTTCGTAATAATAAAGCTGCACGATGAGCTGATCGCGCTCCTCAAATTCGTTTAAAATTTGAGTTATCTTTTCTATCAAGTCCTCTTTTTCGACCCGTTCTAGCGTATTCTCCTCGCTCATTAGCTCCATTTGATCGTCGATGTTTAGGACGGCGACGACCGCACTAACGTTCCTTGCTTCGCTTACTTTTTCTACGTCGATACCCAGCTTTCCTGCGATATACGCATCGTCGGGTTCGCACTCAAATTTATTAAAATACTCATTTACTAAAGCCTCGATAGACTTTACTAAAGTGCGGTCCGAGCGGCTAACTACGTCAAGCCCGCGCAAAAAATCAAGCATCGCGCCGTAAACTCGCTTTTGCGCATAACCCCAAAAGGAGTCGTTTTGCTCTTTGTCGTATTTTCTGGAGAGCTTTACCATCTCCTCCAGCCCAGCGCCTATCAGGTCGCTAACGTCGATATGAGCGGGCAAACGCTCCTTTAGCCTAAAAGCCATCGCGCGAAGAGCGGGCGTGTAGGCTAGCACGACCTCGTCTTGTTCTTTTTTTAAATTTGAGGCATAAGGATTATGCGGCTTTTGCATTTCTTTCGCCATTTTTGCCTAGCGCTTGTTTTATTAGGATATTTTCGCTAGCTAGCTTACTTAATATATTATCTATACGCTTTTCTCTAAGAGCTAGTTCGCCGATAAGATAATCAGCCGTTTGCTCGTATTGCTCTTTATCAAATCTCTTTTTAAACGATAATCTTACGTCGATATAGTTCATTATGATAACGTGAATCACGAGATAAAAGAAAAACGTGATCACGAAAGTATAAAGCAACATCTGTATCGGGTCGCTTAACTTTAACGCCGAAAAAACGACTCCCGTAAAAAATCCGCAAACAGTAAAAAATGCTATAAAATTTTCCGCTTTCAAAACTAAATCCTAAATTTAAAATTGCTCAATCATGTGCCTAAAAAAGGCGCTAAAGCTATTGACTTGACCATCTTTAAGCACTTTTTGTTCCAATCTCGAAATAAGCCTTTGAGCTATCTGATTTAACTCCAAGCTCGGCAGACAAAATTCGCTATCGTCGGTAAAAAGCGTACGCTGTTTTATGCTCTTTGAGACGCTTTTATCCTCGCTAATAGCGCCTAAAAACTCCAAATTTAACGGATTTTCGATATTTGCCTTGGCTACTTTTTGAATATGCTCAAATATCCTCATCGCCTCTTTTTCGTTTTTTACCATATTAAAAACCATCAAAAGATTGTCTTTATCTTTTGAAGTGATTTTTATAACAGCATAGGCGTCCGTTATCGCTGCAGGGTCGGGCATAGTAACCACCACGACCTCGTCTGCGGCCTCTAAAAATAGCCGCGTGTTTCCGCCGATACCCGCACCCGTATCGATGATGATAAAATCAAGCCCGTCAAGGTTCGCCGACTCGGCAAAAAACTGCTCGCACAAAAATTGATTGTTAAATTTTAATATTTCCTCGCCGCTTTCACCGGGAATCAGCGTCAAATTCGGCTTTATCTCGATCAAAATATCTTTTAAGGAACATTCGCCTTTTAGTACGTGGAGCAAATTTTTATTAACGCGCACGTTTAAGATGACATCTAAATTCGCCAGCCCGATATCCGCGTCAAAAAGAGCAACTCTATACCCGCTTTTGGCCAAGACGTTAGCCAAATTTGCGCTTATGGTGCTTTTGCCTACTCCGCCCTTGCCGCTAGTTACAGCGATAAAATACGTAGTTTTTGCCTTGGCTTGGGCAGCCACTATGCCTTTTAGTTTCTCGGCCTGATTACTCATTATGTTCCTTGCTAAATCCCTCTAATACGCAGCTTACTAAAAATTCGCTCTTTGCCACCAAGATATCGTCCGGTACTTCCTGTCCGACGGAGAAAAAACTAACAGGCTTATTCGTCTCGTAAACTAGCGAAAATACGTTGCCAAAAATTTTGGTTTCGTCAAATTTGGTGATAATCAGGGTGTCGATGTCAAGAAAGCTAAAACCGTTGTAAATTTCAAGCATATCTTCGATCTTTGCACCGGCCGATAGCACCAGATGCACGTCTATGTGCGTATCCGTACTTTTTATAAACTTTTCTAGCCTTGATAGCTTTTCTTTATCGTACTGCGAGCTGCCCGTGGTGTCTATGAGGATAACCTCGCAGTGATTTAGCTGCTTTAGTGCGTTTTTAAAATCATCAACTTCGATAACGTCAAGGATCGGTAGCTTCATCATCTTTGCGTATTGAAACAGCTGCTCGACCGCCCCGATACGGTAGGTATCAAGCGTGATGATGCCCGTTTTTACGCGCTTACCGTCTCCATACGCAAACCTTGCAGCAAGTTTAGCTAGAGTCGTAGTTTTACCAACTCCTGTCGGTCCAACTAGCATCATTATCTTTTGTTTTCTATCGTCTTCTTCGCTCCTGCACGGCAGCATCTTTCTAAGTAGCGAGCTAAAATATCTCCTAACCGCGGTCGGATTAGCCTTCATCTGAGGCGACATATTTTCCACGGTTATTTTCATTATTTGCTCTAGGTGCTCTTCTTTCATGCCGCTATTTTTGGCGTCTTTGTAGATACCGGCAAACTCGGGCGGTATACTTAGGTTGTTTCTGGCGCCCGCTCGCTCCTCCCAGAACATATCGGCTATCATATTTACTTTTTCGCTTAGTGCGCTCACCTGCCTTGCGACGTCGTCGATCTTTTTATCGTAGTTTTGATCTTGGCGACTAGGCATAGTTTCGATATTTGCTATTTGGCTTATCTCTTTTGCGGCTTTTGAGATGTTTAGGAGTATGTCCTCGCCGCTGTTTTGAGCGGTTTTGTAGTTTTGATTTTGCGAGGCTGAGTTCGTGGAGTTTTGGCTAAAATTTGCCGCAGCTAAAGCGCTTTGAGCTTCGACTTCAAAAAGCTCGCGCTCGTCTAAAATGATCTTTTGCGGTCTTTCCTCTTTTGCTGCCTGAGCGCGCAAAAACTCCTCGTAGCCTTTTAAATTTTGCTTTTGAGGTTGATTTTTTTTCTGCTCGCTCGCGTCCTCTTCGACGCTAACTAAAATTTCATAAAGAGGCTTTTTATTTATCGTCTTTGGCTGAATTTGCTTCGTCGTTACCAAGATCGCCCTCTCGCCGCACTGAGCCTGGGCCTTTTTTAGCGCCTCCATACTGCTCTCGCCGGTAAACGTATAAAACTTCGTCGCCAAATCTTCTCCTTCGTTTCTCGCTAAATTTCGCCGCCTCTAGCCAAAATCGTCGCGGCAAAGGCTATGCATTTTCCGTTCCCGCTTCAAATTTAGGCTTTGCGCCGCTAAATCTTAAAATCTCACACCGCTTTTGTTAACGCGCCTCATCGTCCCAAGCGGCAAAATCACGCTAGCCCTGCTTTGCGCACCAGGATGGGGCAATGCTAGCCGCGCGTCGTTTCTACTTCGTCCGCTAAAATACAAAATGTCTATATCAAGCGTTCTGGGCGCGTTTTTAAAGCTTCTCACGCGTCCGAAACGCTTTTCTAAATTTGCCGTTATTTTTAAAATTTGCCTCGCGGCAAGGCTTGTTTGCACGAGCATTACGGCATTTGTAAAATCAGCCTGCTCCTTAAACCCAAACGCCTCGTTGATAAGGAGGGCTGAGTTTTCCACGACGTGAAACCTGGTGTCTCGGCTTAGTTTAAAATGCAGCCCATTAAAGCGCTTTTTCACGTCGCCGATATTACCGCCAACCCCCAAAATAACGCTATTTTTAAAGTCCGGTCTAAAATCAAAAACCTTCGGGAAAAAGAGGCATTTGCTAAACCGTCTCGCCCCCGCTACCCTCATAAAATTTCAGCCCCGTTTTCGCGCACAACCACGACGTCCTCGATGCGCACGCCAAATTCGCCGGGCAAGTAAATCCCGGGCTCCACGCTAAAGACCATACCCTCTTTTAGCACGGTATCTCCGCGCTTTGAGATGAACGGAAGCTCGTGGATATCGACTCCTACGCCGTGTCCCGTGCTGTGGAAAAACGCTTCGCCGTAACCATGAGCGGCGATAAAATCCCTAGCCGTCGCATCGATCTCGCTCGCTTTTTTGCCGGGCATAACCGCCGCGATCGCCAGAGCTTGCGCCTCTTTTACGATCTCGTAAATTTCTTGCCGTTTGGCGTTTTTAAAATTTTGCTCCTTGCCGAAGTTAAAATTTTCGTCAAAGCACGCCGTGCGCGTCCTATCCGAGCAGTAACGGTTAAATTTAACCCCCGCGTCAAGCAGGAGCAAATCGCCGTACCGCAAACGCTTTTTACCGGGCAATGCGTGCGCCTTAGCGGCGTTTTCGTTGATCGCCACGATAGGCGAAAAGCTAAGCGCGAGCTCGCCTTTTTTCTTAAAAATGAGCTCGGCGTTAAAAAACAGCTCCTCTTCGCTCATGCCTTCGCCCTCGGCGCGTACGAACGCGGCAAATTCGTCAAATCTTTCAGCGCCAAGCTGCGCCGCGCGTTTTAAAATTTTTATCTCGTCTTCTGATTTTACTATACGCGAAATTTGCGAAAAATTCGCCCTCGCCTTAAATCTTATCCCAAGCCCTTTGCTCAGGGATTCCCACTCGCCCGCGCTAAAATCGTACGGGTTATAGCTAAGTTCACGAACGCCCGCCTTTCGCAAAAACAGCCGCGCGTCTTTTATCAAATTTCGCTCGACCTCGATCACTTCGGTATCTTGGCAAAGCTCGCGCGCCTCGATGCCGTAACGCGCGTCGGTAAGGAAAAATTTGCGCCCCGCGAGACTCAAAAATATCGCGTTATCGCAGCTGTATCCGCACTCGTGAAATACGGCGTTTTCGTCCTTTAGGATAAAATTTTTCAACTTCGCCCTATCTCACTCCGCTTTTTCTCTAGCGGCCCTTAGAGCTTTTATCTGCTCGAAAATTTGTAAAATCGCTATCATAGCTAGGTGGTAGCCCACAGGCCCAAAGCCCACGATTTGCCCCGCAGTTACCGGCGCTATGAGGCTTTTTTGGCGGAATTCTTCACGGCGGTGGATGTTGCTGATATGCACCTCGATGACCGGAAGGCCGACGGCTGCGATAGCGTCGCGGATCGCGATAGATGTGTGCGTGTAGGCGGCAGGGTTTATGATGATACCGTCAAATTCGCCGAAGCACTCTTGGATTTTATCCACTAGCTCGCCCTCGAAATTGCTCTGAAAAAACTCGATCTCGATACCGTTTTGCTCCGCAAAAAGCTTCATCTGCGCGTGGATATCCTCCATCTTCATCGAGCCGTAGATATCAGGCTCGCGCGTGCCAAGCATGTTGATATTCGGGCCTTGGATGACCATTAGTTTAGATTTTGTTTCCATTTTTAGCCTTTTAAAAGATTTAAATTTAGCCTTGATTATACATTTTTTAAGCTAAATTTTCGCTACAATCACGAAAAATAGGAGCTTAAAAATGATCATCGTTAAACCAAAATTTACAATGCTGTGCGACGAAAATTTTACCGTTTTAGAGGATGCGGCGGTCGCTTTTGATGAACGTATCAAAGCCGTTGGCGAGGCCGAGCAGCTACGAAAAAAATACCCTAACGCGCGGTTTTTCGAATATCCGGACGCCGTTTTGGCGCCTGCTTTTATCAACCCGCACGTGCATCTAGAGTTTAGCGCGAACAAAACCAGCCTCGTTTACGGCGATTTTTTAGAGTGGCTTAGCTCCGTTATCGCCTCTCGAGGCGCGCTCTCGCAGGCGGCAAACGACGCCGTCATCGCCTCTGCGATAAAAACCATGCAAAGAGGCGGCGTGGCGAGCTTCGGAGCGGTGTCGAGCTTTGGCGGGGATTTGGACGCGTGCGCGAACTGCGGCGGGCGAGTCGTGTTTTTTAACGAAATTTTAGGTACGAATGAAGCTGCGCTCGAGCAAAATTTGGCAAATTTCACCGCCCGCTTTGAAGCGTCGCAAAAGCGCAAAAGCCCGCTTTTTACGCCCGCGGTTTCGGTGCACTCACCCTACTCTACGCACCCTGATTTAGCCGCTGCGGCGCTAAATTTAGCCCGCGAACAGGACTTGGTCGTCTCGACGCATTTTATGGAGAGCGAGCATGAAAAAAGCTGGCTAGAGCAAGGTGCTGGCGGCTTTAAAGAGTGGCTGGGCAAATTTAACCCCGCCGCGCGTCCACTTTATACGCCAAGCTCGTTTGTAGCGATGTTTGCGGGCGTTCGCACGCTCTTTACGCACTGCGTTTGGGCGGATGATTTTTCGGGCTTTGACCGCGAGCTTCACAGCCTCACGCACTGCGCGGTTTCAAACAGGCTGCTTAGCAAACGCACGCTAAATTTACGCGCCGCGCTGGATGCCGGAGTGAGCGTAAACATCGGTACGGACGGGCTTAGTTCAAATATGAGCCTAAATTTCTTGGACGAGCTACGGGCAAATTTACTCATTCACGCCGAATTTGATCCGCTTGAACTAGCTAAAATTTTACTTCTAGCCTCGACCAGAAACGCCGCAAGCGCGCTAAATTTGGACGCAGGCGAGATAAAAGAGGGCAAGCTAGCCGACCTCGCGCTATACGACGGTTTTGCAGACGCCGACGCGGCGCAGCTACCGCTCATGCTCATCTTGCACACGAGGGGCTGCAAGCGGCTAT
This sequence comes from uncultured Campylobacter sp., assembly GCA_963529735.1. Lineage (GTDB taxonomy): Bacteria > Campylobacterota > Campylobacteria > Campylobacterales > Campylobacteraceae > Campylobacter_A. The sequence goes on along the minus strand of CAUSAR010000027.1, from coordinate 8,088 downwards.
TTGTTGGCGGCGCGGAGGTAAATTTAAACGATTGAGCCGAATTTGCGGTTTAGACTTTGGTGCGGCAAATGCCAAATTTAAGCTCAAATTTGACGCCGTTTTCTCGAATCCAGCCCGCTAGCTAAATTTATAAATTTAAATGGTAAAATGCGCCCGAATTTCACGAAAACGATAAATTTAAAGGAAAAAAAATGGGATTTTTAAGGTTTATTTTCGCGCCGATTGCGGCGATTTTTAGGTTCATAAACACGTATTTTAAGGCGATGCTGTTTTTACTCATCGTATTTTTGATATTTTTTAGTGGCAAAGGCGAGAGCGTAAATCCGCCCAACCTAACACAGATCAACCTCTCAGGCGCGATCATGGACGCCGGCGAGGCGCTAGAAAAGATCGAGGCCGCGCGCAAGGACGGCAACATCAAGGGCGTGCTGCTTTATATTGATAGTCCGGGCGGCGCGCTAGCGCCTAGCGTCGAGCTACATCTCGCGGTCAAAAATCTACGCGCCAAAAAGCCCGTGGTCGCATATGCGGGCGGATCGATGACGAGCGGAAGCTACTATGCGGGTGCGGGTGCGGACAGGATTTTGGCAAATCCGGGCGCGTTTATCGGCTCGATCGGCGTGATAATGCAAGGCGCCGACGCCAGCGAACTAGCGGCTAAAATCGGCATCTCTCAGCAAGTCGTAAAAGCGGGCGAGTATAAAGAGGCGGGGACATTTCTGCGCCAGTGGAGCAAAATCGAGCGCGAGCAGCTGCAAGAGCTCGTAAACGCTAGCTACGAGATGTTCGTAAGCGACGTGGCGGCGGATAGAAATCTAGACGCAAACAAAAGCAAAGAGTGGGCAAACGCGCGGGTGTTTCTCGCCGGCGACGCGGCAAAACTCGGGCTTGTCGACGAGGTGAGCGATTATTATTCTGCACGCGCCGAGCTAGAAAAACTAAGCGGCGTGGCCGAGCCCGTCTGGGAAAAGCCGTCCGTCTACGAAAAAGCGATGCAAAAATTTATAAATCAAGGCACAAACTCGCTAATCTCGGCGTTTTTTGAAGCTAAGGCAAGGTAAATTTAAAAGCGCGCCGTGAAAATTATCTCGAAATTTAAAGACAACTACGACTTTATGGTCTCAAAATATGGCCTTGACGAGACGCTAGTCTATGACCGCAGAAACTCGACTCTCGTCGCCGCCGATGAGCTATGGAAGTTAAACGAAATAGATCAAATAGATTTTGAGCGAAAACTGGGCGGATACCGATTTACTGACGGTAAATTTATAAATTTAAACAAAACCGAAATCAATGAAGTTCCGCGCCTGCTAAACCCCATCATCTTTATCGGCAAAAATTTGGTCCATATTTTCGCCGCACAGGGCAAGATTTACACAAGCCTTGATTTAAAAAAACGGAAGGTAAAGCAACTAAAGAGTGGTGTTTTGACCGCACAATTTTGACATTTGACGATGGGTTTCGCGCCTATATCGTTTCGCAATTTTGGAAAAACGGCAATCAAGCGACGCGGGGGAGGTATTTTAAACCGCGTAAAGTACTCTCTGGATTTTCGTGAAAAGCCGATACAAGACATACTTCGTGGCGAAAAAGTCATAAGCAAAGACGAAATTTTGAGCTCCCCGATCGCGCTTTTTAAGATAACGCAAAGCATCCGCACTGCGGCGATAAATCCGCAACTTAGCGCGATAGGGCTTTATCTGGATGCCGATTCCGTGTGGCAAAGCTTAGTGGAGTTTTTATCCGCCAAAAAGGACGCCTCCGCCTCAGTAGGCGCGATCCCAAACGATATAAAAATCGCCGGCAAGGGCTTTGACGTAAAACGCTCGTTTTGTCCGAAGATGAAGTAGCGTAGATAAATTTGCCTTCTTGCGAGGCAGGCACCATTTGGATCAAATTTTACGATAAAATTTGAAACTAAACTTCGGTGTAGCCAGCCAAACGCAAACGACTAGCAATAGACCTGGCGGGTAAATTTGGTCAAATTTTATATAAATTAGACCAAATTTACAAAATTTGCATACGATAAATAACCGATTTGCGAGCCAAATTTGACGCTGCAAAACGCAAACCCTCAACTTTATCGCAACGAAATTTCCTCAAATTTAACGAAATCAAAAACTCGCTAAAGCCAAATTTGAGCGCTAGTTAAAAATGCCAAACCGCTCGCCAAACCGCCGTCAAATTTAAACCTCCTCAAGCCCCATCAAAAGCCTAATAGCAAGATTTGCCTGATGATTTGCGCAGATAGCCACGCGCGCGGCCATGAGTCCCTGCCCTACGCCAGCAGCGTTTTGCAGGTCGCCGCACAGATAGACGTTTCGCGCAAATTTGACCGTTTTTATGAGATTTGAGCTAAAGTGCCCCGCCATGCCAGACGCCCCGACGATCTTTTTGTCCCGCAGGCTCGCGCCCGCCTCGTTTACCATCATCGCCTTGCCAGCGACGTTGTCAAACGCCTCGCAGATGACGCCGCACGGCGCAAAAATCTCGGCGACGTTGGCGGCAGTTAGCGTCACGTCGTGCGTCTCAACCTCGACGAATGGATTTACCTCGGCGATGAGCTCTTTTAGGGCGCCCGTCTTTTTCATGCCGATGTGGCGGACGAAGTACTGCTGGCGGTTTAGGTTGCTAGGCTCTACGACGTCAAAGTCGGCTAGCACGAGCTTGGCGACGCCTGTGCGAGCTAGGCTTAGCGCGATATTTGAGCCAAGACCACCCAGCCCCGCCACGCCCACGCAGCCGCTAGCCAGAGCCGCGTTTAGCTCGGGACTGTTTCTGGAGGCGATCATAGCCTTTAGCACTTCTCGCCCTGGCATCACGCCGCGCCTGATAAATACGACGTTTGAGCCCTCTTTTAGCTCCAAATTTTCCTTCGTCGCAAAGCCGTCTAGGATAAAGATATCCGGCTCGCTAGCGTTAAATTTAGATAGAAATTTATAAATCTCGCCGTTTTTATCGCCCAGAGCCTCGTTTTTTAGCTCCTCCATCGTGTTTGCCGCGACTTTAAATTTCGCTCCGTTTAGCGTTATATCTTTCATTTTTCTCCTTTAAATTTATAAAATCATTTAGCTAAATTTGACGCGCTCTAGCCCAAATCCCGCTCAAATTTATACCACCCGTAAACGTCGCCCTCAAGCTCGCCGTGAAATAGCGGCTTGAGTTTTAAATTTAACCTCACCGCGGGCGCGTCTAAAAACTCGCTCGAGCGGTAAAGTAGCAGCCATTTTACGCGTTCATCTAAGGCTTTTAGCGCGTTTTCGCCACCCTCAAACATCGTTAAACGCGGCGCAAAGGCTTCGTTTATATCGCTCGTTATGCGCACGCTCCTGCCCTCCACGCCAAACAGCGGTATAGTCGCGTCAAACCCCCGCTCGCGCGAGTAGATCATCACGTTTGGATTTTTGCCGCCCTCTATCAGCCTAGTATCGAGCCTCGGGCGGTCGGCGCGGACGGTGGCGCCGCCGATAACTAGCAGCTCGGCTGCGCTGCGCAGACGGTGAGAGTGTGTGCGGCTGGCTAAATTTGAGATGATCTTGCTCTGCGCGGTGCCGACTGCGACGCCGTTTGCGCTAAGAGCGAGCTTAAAAAAGCTAAAATTCCCCTTCTGCCACGCCAGAAACGGCTCCACTAGCTCATCCGCCTCACGCCTTAGCACGTCAAATTTGACCGCTACGCCGCTGCTTTTCAGGATATCGGCGCCGCCGCTTGCCACGGCATTTTCGTCGTCTCTAGCGATGACGACCTCGGCAAATTTTAGCCGACTCAAAAGCTCGGCGCAAGGCGGAGTTTTGCCGCGGTGGACGCAGGGCTCGAGCGTCACGTAGGCCTTGGCGCCCTTTAGCAGATCGCCGTGATTTTGCAGGATGTATTCATACGTGAAATTTGGCTGTAAGTCCGCGTTTTCAAGCTCGGTCGCGTTTTCAAATTTGACGCCAAAAGCTGCGTTGTAGTCTCGCAAAAAGCTCCTTAAAAACGCCTCACTTTTTTTGCAAAGCGCCAAAAGAACAGCGCTTGGCTCCGCGTGTAAAAAGCCCGCTCTTTTATGCGCGGCGACCGAGAGTAGCCTACCGCCGGCGTCTAAAACCGCACAACCGACGGCTGGATTTGGGTAGGTTAAAATTTGAAACTCCCAAGCCTTTTTTATGGCCAGAGACATGTAAAATTCGTCGTTTATCATCGCTTTTGCCTAGTTAAATTTGGGGTATTATACTAAAATTTGCGCGGCGGATTTTTAAATTTAGCGACTTATTTTTACTATTTTGATCTCCAAAGCCGCACCATTACGGCGTAAATTTCGCTCCAAACAATATCAAATTAATCTCACGAAGTCATGTGTATCATAAACTATGAGAAGCTTTCAGTTTCCGAGTGATAATTTTTGCGTAGGAGACGATAAAGGATATGCAAGCGTTCAGCGGTTCAGTCTTGGTCTGCGAGTTTGATAAGAATTTTAGCGATCAAACGACGGTGGCAAGCCGCACGTTAAATACTAAATTTTTAGGCGAAAAAGAGCGGATGGACGATACTTTTTTAACGATGAATTTAGAGTTTTTACGGACGACAAGGTCGAGGCGAGATATCTTTTGACGCCTACGTTTATGAGACGTTTGTACGAGCTAAAGGAAAAATTTGCAGGAGATATGGGAGTGAGCGCTGCGTTTATGGACGATAAATTTTACCTATTTTTAAACGGAGCGGAAAATAAATTTGAGACGACGCTCTTTTCGCTACCGCCTAGCCTTTATGACGTAAAGCAGATAAAAAAGGAAATTTCAGAACTTTTATCTATCATAGACGAGTTAAATTTAAACCTTGATATTTTTAAGTGAGGGCAAATTTGACGGCTTAAATGATTGGGGATTTTGTAGATAAATTTAAATCGCGACGTAAATAAGGCAAAATTTAGTGCAAATTTGTATCGAGATAAAAACAGTATTTATGGGATAGAAAGTTAAAAACGGCGTCTTGCCACACAAAACGCCGTTTTATTGTAATATTTAGAAACGTTGTCCGATAGTAAATTCAAACGTACTCGTATCGTCGCCGTCTTGCTTTTTGAGCGGCTTGGCAAAGATTAGCTGTAGCGGCCCCATAGGCGTTACCCACTCGATACCTGCGCCCGCGCTATATCTGCTGATACGTCCGTCGACATAATCCACGATGCCAGGCGCAGTTACGTTTGCGATCCTGCCGCGAATGACGCCGTAGTCAACAAACAGCAATCCGCGCATCTTTACGCGTTCTATTAGCGGGAAGCTAAGTTCTGCCGAGCTGTTAAACGACGTATCGCCGCCCGTCTCGTACCAGCTGCCGCTGGCGACTTTGACTTTAGGCGAGACGGTTCTACTCTCAAATCCGCGCAGATTTCTTATGCCGCCTAGATATAGTCTCTCGTTGATAGGCACCCAGCCGCGATCCCAAATTTTGCCGAAGCTTGATTTGAATCTAAAAATAAGGTCGTAGTCCACCCACTCTCTGATACCTTGATACCAGTTAAAATTCGTTCTGCTCTTTAAAAATTTTTCATCGCCGCCCACGCCCGCAAACTCTAGGCTAGTGCTTGCGATGATGCCCGTACGAGGCAGGTAATAATCATCCGTGCTGTTATACGTGATAGACGGGATGAGCGAGCTTTTTAAGCTCTTGCCGTCTTTGTACCCGACGGTTTTTAGCACGTCGCTAAGCCCGCTGATACGGCTTTGCTCTATGATGTAACCCAAAGACGCGCTTAGATTTCTAGTTAATTTTCTACCTACGACGACGTTTAGACCGTATGATTTCTCGTCGTAGTTATTCCAGCTATAGTCGTTAGCATAAAGAGTACCGCCAAGGCTGTACTCCGAGTCAAAAAGGCGCGGGTTGGTTAGACCTATCTGTCCGGAGAGCTCGTTGTCGCTCCTATCTACGCTTATGACGCCTTTCAAGCCGCTACCAAATACGTTCGTATCAGACACGCTCGCGTTAAGTAGCAAACCGTCCGAGCTACCGTAGCCAATACCGCCGCTGATCGAGCCCGTGGAGGCCTCTTTTACTTTTACGAGCAGATCGACTTGGTTTGCTCCGACGCGCTGCTCCTCAATCTCAACCTCATCAAAGTAGCTCGTTCGCTTTAGAGCGTCCTTGCTGTCTTGCAGGTCTGTTCTGCTATATAAATTTCCCTCCGTGAGGTATAGTTCGCGTCTAACGACTCTATCTACGGTTCTATCGTTACCTGAAATTTGAACGTTTCTTATATATACTTTTTCGTCAGGCACAACCTCGTAAACGATACTTACAGTCTTGTCTTCTACGTTTTTCTCGGTTTTTGGATTTATCCTTACAAACGCATAACCCTTATCCGCTACCATATCGTCGAGCTTTTTCATGTCTTGTCTTAGGCGAGCGGAGTTCATCACGTCGCCGCTTTCTAGTCTAAAGTCTTTTAAAATTTTCTCTTTATCAAGCTCTAAAAACTCAGGCGCTTCGATATCTACACTAGATACTCTATACTGCTCGCCCTCGGTTACGTAGTATGTTAAGTCCGCAGTGTAGTTGTCCATGTAGGCGTTTAGATACGGGTTTGAAACCGTCGCGTCTAGGTAGCCTTTTTGGTAGTATTTATCTTGGATTCTCGCAGGATCGTTTGGTAGCTCAAAAAGCTTAACCTTACCGTCGTTTCTACCCCACATCCAGCCCATAAATTCGCGCTCTTTATTCGCTACTACGGGCTCCACATCGTCATAATCAAAAAGCTTCGCGCCGACTAAATTTACGTTTTCTATTATGATATTTTCGCCGCGGTTTATGTTCATCGTGACAAAAAGACTGCTTTCATTGCCCGCCACCGGCTCTTTGGTTACGTCTATGACCGTGTCGAAGTAGCCTTTTGACTCGTAGTACTGCCTGATGCGCTCTTTCGCGCGCTCGATGGCTAACTCGTCGTACATATTGCCTTGCTTGATGTTGATTAGTCCGTCGATGGCGGTTTTATCGTTAGTCACTACGCCTTTGATATCGATACGAGCGATGCTAGGTTTTTCTTTTACCGTTACGGTCACGTCGCCGCCCTTGTTTTCGATGTAGATATCGTCGAAATAGCCCTGTCTAAACAGCTTTGCGATCGCCCTATCCGTGCTATCAACATTTAGCTCGTCTCCGACTTTTAGCCCCATTATCTCCTTTGCAGTTTCTGGAGACAGATGCACGAGACCTTTAAAATTTATGGAAGTTATCTGCTCGGCATTTGCCAAAACTGCGCCCAAAAGTAGTAGAAAAACGCTTTTTTTCATTGATTTAACCTAAAAGTGATGATAAGGCTGTATAATAGCACATTTTATTTTTAAACAATATAAATTTAAAAGGCGAATTTATGAAAATCGGTATCGTAGGCCTAGGACTCATCGGCGGCTCGCTCGGTCTTAGCCTAAAAAACGAAAAACTAATCAGCTGTGTTAGTGGCATGGATCTAAGCAAAGAACACGAAAAACAGGCGATGCAGCTCGGCCTCGTGCATGAAATTTTAACTCTTGAGCAGATGAAGCAAAAGTGCGATATGATATTTCTAGCCATCCCAGTCGAAGGCATCATAAAAATAGTCAAAGAATTTGAAGGCATCGGCGAAAACACGACTATCGTCGATCTTGGTAGCACCAAGCAAAAAATAATCGAAGCCGTGCCAGAGAGCATCAGGCAAAATTTCATCCCCGCTCACCCGATGGCCGGCACCGAGTACTCCGGCCCTACCGCAGCTTTTTCGGGGCTTTTTAAAGATGCTGTCGTAGCAATCTGCGACTTTAAAGAAAGCGGCGAGATGCACGTCAAGCGCTCGGTCGAGCTCTTTTCGCACCTGGGCATGAAGATTATTTTTATGAGCGCAGCAGAGCACGACCATCACGCCAGCGTCATCTCTCACCTGCCCCACGCCATCAGCTTTTCGCTAGCTAGCAGCGTGCTAAAAAAGGAAAACAAAAAAAACATCATCGCGCTAAGCGGCACGGGATTTAACGGCATGATCAGGATCGCCAAAAGCTCGCCTGTGATGTGGACGGATATCTTTAAACAAAATAAGCAAAATTTGATAAATTCGATAGACCTTTTCAAAAAAGA